>NZ_KV818852.1:88681-94228 GCF_001815045.1 Streptococcus sp. HMSC065E03
ATTGAGAGGCTAGGACTTTTGTCCCAGCCTCTTCGAACATATTCAAACTGTTTTTCCTATAAAATAAGATTAATAATTCTTCATAATAGAAATTATGCTATTTTTTGAATCATTTGGGAGTATATTGAAACTTTCCGCCGTGAGAAAAGTGCTTGAAACAATCTTGTTTCAAGCACTCGGGAGTTTTGAGAGTAAAACAGTTCGGGGAACTGTTTTAGCCTGAGCTCAGAAATTAAAAAGCGAAGGGGCTCAAAACGAATTGAATACGGGCCACAGATTGTGCCAAAAAGATAAGTTCTCCTAGAATCGAAAGATTCTGCGTCAAACATCCTATTTTGACTTTATCCGCAAACGCCCTTTGTATCTTAATTAGTCATGGAACTTCCTGGATTGCTGAAATCATCCACCGGATAATTTCACCTAACGCCCGTACTCACCTAAGGAAAGTTTCTAAATTTTCTTTATCATCAATCCGAAGAAAGGTTTAGCTAACTTTTCTTTTCAAACAATCTTTAGAAATCTTATCCACCAAGGTAGGCCTTGCGGACTTCTTCTGAGGCTAAGAGTTCTTTTCCTGTTCCGGAAAGAACGACTTTCCCTGTTTCCAAAACATAACCTCGGTCTGCGATAGCAAGAGCCTTGTTGGCATTTTGCTCGATCAAGAGAACCGTTGTCCCTTGTTTTTGGATATCTTGGATGATATCAAAGATTTCTTGGATAAAGATTGGAGCCAATCCCATAGAAGGTTCATCCAGAAGCAAGAGTTTTGGCGTTGACATGAGTGCACGACCCATTGCGAGCATTTGTTGTTCCCCACCAGATAGGGTTGCTGCATCTTGGTTCTTCCGTTCTTCCAAACGTGGGAAACGAGAAAAGACTTTCTTCAAGTTAGCTTGATTTTCTTCTCGATCTTTCTTCAAGAAAGCTCCCATCTCCAAGTTTTCCATAACAGTTAAGCCTGGAAAGACGTGGCGGCCTTCTGGAACTTGAGAGAGTCCTGCTGCTACAATCTTTTGAGCCGGAACCTTTTGAATCTCCTGACCTAAAAACTCGATTTTCCCAGCACTTGGACGCACCAAACCTGAAATCGTACGAAGAATAGATGTTTTCCCAGCACCGTTAGCACCGATAAGAGAAACAACTTCCCCTTCATTCACCTCGAAACTGACATCACGGACAGCCTGGATCATGCCATAGTGTACAGAAAGATTTTCAACTTTTAACATAGACATTAGGCTTCACCTCCTAGATATGCTTCGATTACGCGTTTGTTGGTCTTGATTTCATCTGGCGTACCATGGGCAATCAAGCGACCATATTCCAATACATAAATCCGTTCTGTTACTTCCATAACCAAGCTCATATCGTGCTCGATCAGCATGATCGTAATATTAAATTCTTTTTGAATGCGACGGATCAATTGGGTCAATTCTGCTGTTTCTTGAGGGTTCATCCCTGCAGCAGGTTCATCCAAGAAGAGGATTTTTGGCTCTGTAGCAAGGGCACGAACGATCTCCAAGTGACGTTGTTGTCCGTAAGCTAAGTTTTTGGCCAAGGTATCTGCTTCTTTTTCCAAACCAAAAATCGCTAACAATTCAAGGGCTTTCGCTTTCAAAGCTTCTTCATTCTTGTAATAGCTTGGCAAGCGGAAAAGACTCGCAAAGACATGTGGTTTGTGGTGATTGGCAAAGGCAATCAAGACATTGTCCAAAACGCTTAAATCTTTAAAGAGACGAATATTTTGGAAAGTCCGTCCCAGACCACCTGCAGCGATTTTATATGGTGCTTTACCATTTAGCAACTGACCATCTAAGGTAATGGTCCCTTCACTTGGTTCATATACCCCTGTTAGGAGGTTGAAGAGGGTTGTTTTACCGGCACCGTTTGGTCCGATCAATCCAACCAATTCCCCTTCATTGAGTTCCATGGTCACATCCCCAACGGCTGTCAAACCACCAAAGTTTTTTGTTAAATTTTTTACTTCAAGAAGTGCCATTAGTTAGCCTCCTTTTTTGAGAGTAGTTTTTTCAAGCTGAATTCCCATGTTCCAAGAAGACCACCTGGACGGAAGATCATCACGAGAATCAAAGCCAATGAGTAAATGATCATACGTACACTTGAGAAGTCTTGAAGCACCATGTTCAAGATACCCAAGACGATGGCTGCCACAACTGTTCCTGACATTGATCCCAAACCACCAAACACGACAATGATCAAGACATTAATAGTATTGGTGAAAGAGTAGTCTTTAGGAACAACAGAGCCGATAAAGCCGGCTTGGAGAGATCCAGCAATCGCCGCTGTGATCGCACCAAATACAAAGGCGATGACTTTGACTTTGGTCGTATTGATCCCAACAGATTCTGCCGCGATTTCATCTTCACGAACAGAAAGGGTAGAGCGTCCAATTGGACTGCGTAAGAAGTTAATCGTAAAGATCGTTGTAATGACAACAAAGAGGTAAACCAATTGCCAAGTTGTAAAGGCTGGCAAACCAAGGATCCCAGCAGCACCATTTGTTAGAGTACCACCATTGACGATCAAGATCCGGATGATTTCAGAAACCCCAAGTGTCGCAATCGCGAGGTAGTCCCCTTTCAAACGAAGGGTTGGAACCCCAACGATCAAGGCAACGACACCAGCAATCAAAGCACCTAAAACCATCGCACCAAAGAAAGCCCCATAGGTTGGTGATTTAGAACCGAGAATGGCTGCAGAATAGGCACCAATCGCCATAAATCCGGCATGCCCGAGTGAGAATTGACCTGAGAAACCAACGATGAGGTTCAAACCAACTGCAAGGATAATATTAATTCCGATTTGTTCTAAAATTTGGATATAGAAGAGGTTGAGCACACCCGCTGCAACCAAGACTTGGATCAAGGCAAAACCTGCGACCAAAAGACCAAGCCAGACTAAATTCACTTTTAAATTTTGTTTCATGGCTTACACCTTCTCTTTCACATTTTTACCGAGGATACCTGCTGGACGGATGAGCAAGATCACAATCAAGATGGCATACACAATGGCATCACGGAAGTCTGAAAGACCGATCGCTGTAGCGAAGGTTTCCAACAAACCGATAACAAATCCACCTAGGGCAGCACCTGGAATGATTCCGATTCCTCCAAGAACGGCTGCGACAAAGGCTTTGATCCCTGGTGTCATCCCCATCAAAGGCTCGATCGAGTTGTAATACAAACCAATCAAAACACCACCAGCACCAGCCAAGGCTGATCCCAAAGCAAAGGTAAAACTGATCGTACGGTTTACGTTAATCCCCATCAATTGAGCGGCATCACTATCGACAGATACAGCCCGCATGGCTTTCCCCATCTTTGTCTTTTGAATAATAAATTGAAGAGCGACCATCAAGAAAACAGACACTCCCAAGATCATCAACTGAATGTTGGAGATTGAAATAGGACCGAAGTTGTAACGAACCGTTTTAATCACTTGCGGGAAAGAACGGGTATTGGCCCCTACAAAGAAGACCATCCCATATTCGAGCAAGAAGGAAACCCCGATGGCTGTGATCAAGGCTGCAATCCGAGTCGAATGACGAAGCGGACGATAAGCCAGGTATTCAATTACAACCCCTAAAATAGCCGTCCCAACCATGGCTAGGAGCAAGGCTACAAAGAAGTTCACTTTCCACGAGTTCAATAAGAAATATCCCATAAAGGCACCTACCATGTAGATATCTCCATGGGCAAAGTTGATCAATTTGATAATTCCATACACCATGGTATAACCAAGGGCCAAGAGTGCATAGACGCTTCCCAAGATTAGACCGTTCACTAATTGCTGGAGCATTTGAACCATCCTTTCTAACAATAAAGAGCGAGGCCAGGAATTTTCATTCTCCCAGCCTCTTGTACAAACAACAAATGATAATTATGGTTTAACAGACTCAACTGATTTGACTTTACCATCTTTCAAGCCAATCATAAGAGCTGATTTAACCGGGTTGTGGTTCTTGTCAATTGACATTGTACCAGTCACACCTTCCAAGTCTTTCAACTTCGCAAGGTTATCTTTCAATTCGACAGAGTTCTTAGCACCTTTAGATGCTTCTGCAACCATGTAAACTGAATCATAAGCCAAAGCTGCGAACATTGAAGGTTCTTCATTGTATTTCGCTTTGTAAGCTTCTACGAATTTCTTGGCTTTATCAGTCATTTCACCTTCAGTAGAGAATCCAGCTACGTAGTAGATGTCTGTAGCTGCAGCAGGTGTTGCTTGTTCAACGAACTTAGCATCGCTAAATCCATCCCCACCAATGATTGGTTGTTTGATTCCCATACCACGCGCTTGGTTTACGATCTTACCAGTTTCTGTGTAGTAACCTGGAAGAACAATCGCATCGAAGTCTTTATCTTTGATTTTTGTAAGAGCAGCTTGGAAGTCTGTATCCTTAGATTGGAAGGTTTCTGTTGCTACGATTTCACCTTTGTAAGATTTCTTGAAGGCTTCAGCAATCCCTTTCGCATAGTCAGATGAGTTATCGTAGTAAAGAACGACTTTCTTCGCTTTCAAGTTATCCGTTGTGTATTTGGCAATGATTTTTCCTTGGAAGCTATCGATGAAGGTTGCACGGAAAAGGTAATCTTGACCTTTTGTCAAATCATCTTGAGTTGCAGATGGTGTAACCAATGGAACACCTGCTTTACCAGCATTGGCAACCGCTGCTGCAGTAGCACCTGAAGTTGCAGGTCCTACAAGAGCGTTCACTTTTGATTGAGTGACAAGGTTTGTAGTGACTGTAGCTGCTTCAGCTGTTTCAGATTTGTTATCTTTATCTGTGACAACGATCTTCTTACCGTCAGCTCCACCCTTAGCGTTGATTTCATCAACGGCCAATTGAGCACCTTTTTGTTCAGCGCTACCGTAGGCTGCTACTTCACCAGTTTTTTCAAAGTTAAAACCGACTTTTAGTTCTTTGCCGATTTCGTTACCAGTTGTGTTTGAACCTGAAGTAGAAACTTCACCACAAGCAGCAAGAAGAGCGACACTTGCAATGGTTAAAAATGAAAGAGCAAATTTTTTCTTCATTTGTAATGATCTCCTTAAATGAATCTTAAAATAAATACATTAAGAATATACCGAATTATCTGACAATTGTCAATAAAAAAAACGCAATCCATCAAATGATTGCGTTTTCTAAACTTCTGTTACCACAGATGGGGTCTCCAATCGTTGCAAACTCCCCACAAAATCTGTATCTAAATCTTTGAGATGGCAAGGCAAGACTTTTTTGACATAACGTTCTTTCTTTAAGTCTTCCATGACTTGATCCGCCTTGTCACTGTCCACATACAATTGGACATAACGGCATTTCTTAGAATGGTACAAGACATCTCCGACTGATTGTAATTTTTTCCCGTCGCGATTGTAATACAATTTAACAATTAAGCCTGTTCTTTCTTGTTTCTCAAACATGGTCAATCCCTTTCTCGTTCTGTTACTAGTATATCAAATTTCAAGAAAAAGAACTACTCTTTTATGAGAGCAAAAAAGAGAGTGGGACAGAAATCGGTAATTCGT
>NZ_KV818852.1:94328-112112 GCF_001815045.1 Streptococcus sp. HMSC065E03
ATTGAGAGGCTAGGACTTTTGTCCCAGCCTCTTGACGGGCCTTCCCACAGGATGGTTTAGCCCAATTTATTATTGGCCATGATTTCATCAATAAAGCCATATTCAAGTGTTTCTTGTGCGCTCATCCAATTATCACGTTCCGCATCAGCATGCACTTTTTCAATGGATTGACCTGAATTTTCCGCAAGGATTTTTTCCAAGTTATTCCGTGTTTTGAGCAAGTGTTCTGCTGCAATCGCCATATCGGTTTGTTGGGTACCACCACCAGTACCACCCATTGGTTGGTGAATCATGTACTCGGCGTTTGGCAACATGAAGCGTTTGCCCTTCGCACCGCTTGAAGCGATAATTGTTCCCATAGAAGCTGCCATCCCCATGACAATGGTTTGGACATCTGACTTGATAAAGTTCATGGTATCTACGATGGCAAGACCTGCAGAGACAGAGCCTCCTGGTGTATTGATATACATATAGATATCTTTTGTATTATCTTGGGCATCCAAGAAGAGCAATTGAGCGATAATGGAGTTAGCCATTTGGTCCTCAACGGGTCCTGTTACCATGATAATTCGATCTTTCAACAGACGGGAATAAATATCGTAAGAACGTTCTCCACGACTGGTTTGTTCAATAACTACTGGAATCATCTATTCTTCTCCTTTAGTATCCATTCATTCTCACGATTCGTGAGGTTCAAAGTATATGTGCTATTATAAACCAATGGTCAAAAAAGGTCAAATCTTAAGCACCTTTCGGACGAATCATGAATGGTTTCTTATTTGGTACCGAATAAACGGTCACCCGCATCTCCAAGACCAGGAACAATGTAGCCATGTTCATTCAAATGATCATCGAGGGCTGCTGTAAAGATATCAACATCTGGGTGAGCTTCTTGAAGAGCTTTCACCCCTTCTGGCGCTGATACCAAGCAGACAAATTTGATATGGCTAGCGCCACGTTTTTTCAAGGAATCAATCGCTAGAATAGCGGATCCACCCGTAGCAAGCATCGGGTCTACTACAAAGATACGACGTTGATCAATATCTTCTGGCAATTTCACCAAGTATTCAACTGGTTTCAAGGTTTCTTCATCACGGTACATCCCGATATGGCCAACCTTAGCAGCTGGTACCAAACTCAAGAGACCATCAACCATCCCAATCCCTGCACGAAGAATTGGGACAATAGCCAATTTCTTACCTGCGATTTGTTTTTGAACGGTTTTGGTAATAGGAGTTTCAATTTCAACATCCTCAAGAGGCAATTCACGCAACACTTCGTAGCCCATCAACATAGCAATCTCATCTACCAATTCACGAAAGGCCTTCGTAGAGGTATCTGTACGACGAAGAATAGACAATTTGTGTTGAATCAGTGGATGTGTAATAACTTCTAATTTTCCCATTTTGAGATCCTTCTTTCTAAGCTGTTATTATTCAAAAAAGAGCTATGATAAAAGTGGAGTCAAGCTCTACTCTTTCTTTCAGTCCCTCTTTGATACTCACAGCACATGGAAATCTTCATTTCCAACTTTACATTCTTCTTATTATACCAAATTTTACAAAAAAAAGAGAGCCCTTACACTTAATTTTTTAAGTTCGGACTCACTCTTTCTATCAATCAATTACAACCATTCTTTGTATTTCTTAATATAGATACGTTTGACAACCGTCACACTCAGCATATAGAGGACGATAATCGCAAACAATAGAACAAAGTACAATCCATTTAGTTGGCTCAACTTCAAGATAGAAGCCAAAGGACTATATGGAAGGGAGGTTACAAAGAAGGCTGCTGCTAAGGTCGTCACCACGACTGAGAAGGCTGGACGACTTTGGATAAATGGCAGTTTTGGTGAACGCAACATATGAATAACCATGGTTTGAGACCACATAGATTCGATAAACCATCCGGTTTGAAACACCATGATAAAGGCTGCTGCATCTGTTGCTCCATGGTTGTAGCCATGACCTAAAATCATAGGAACAACAAGGAAGTAAAGAAGCATGTAGGTAATAATATCAAATACAGATGAAATTGGACCAATCCAGGCCATAAAGCGCATGATAGAGTTTGCTTCCCAGATACGAGGTTTCTTGAGGAATTCCTTGTCGACATTGTCAAAAGGAAGGGCGATACAAGAAAGATCATAGATAAGATTGAGCACAATCAAATGAACAGGAGCCATTGGAAGGAAAGGCAAAAAGATGCTGGCGAAGAGCAGAGAGAAGATGTTCCCGAAGTTAGAAGAGACCGTCATCTTGATGTACTTGGTCATATTGGCATAGACCTTGCGGCCTTCAACCAAACCTTTTTCAAGGACCATCAAATCCTTATCCAGAAGGATGACATCTGCCGTTTCCTTGGCGATATCCACAGCGGTATCCACGGAGATCCCAACGTCTGAGACCTTCATGGATGGAGCATCGTTGATCCCATCTCCCATGTAACCAACCTTGTGGCCATTATTCTTGAGGCAGAGGATGATCCGCGCTTTTTGATCTGGTGATAGTTTGGCAAAGACCGTTGTTGTTTCCACAACTTCTGCTAACTCTTGGTCTGTCATCGTATCGATTTCGCTTCCCAAAAGAATCCGCTCGACATCTAGTCCTACTTTTTCACAGACAGCTTGGGTGACCTTTTCATTGTCCCCAGTTAAGATCTTGGTGGTTACCCCATATTCTGCAAGAGCTTTGATTGCTGGAGCTGCAGAAGGTTTTGGTGGATCAAGAAAGGCAAGGTAACCGGTTAGGATCATGTCTCGTTCATCTTCAACACTAAAGATGTCATTTTCGTCCAAGTCGGTTTTGTAGCTGACGCCCAAAACACGAAGACCTTGTTCATTTAATTGAGCAACTTCAGCGAGGACCTCTTGACGGACTTCATCTGTCAGGCGTTTAATCTCCCCCTTGTACTCAACATAAGTCGATACAGAAAGCATTTCTTCCAAGGCACCCTTGGTCACCATGCTGACCACACCGTCTTCGTCTTTGACAATGACACTCATGCGACGACGTTCAAAATCAAAGGGCAATTCATCAATCTTATGGAAGGTTTGATCCAGATCGCGAACAATCTCATGTTTCTTGGCTTCTTTCTGGGTCCGATTGATAATCGCTCGGTCCATCAAATTTTTTAGCCCGGTTTGGAAATAGGAATTCAAGTAAGCTCGGCGAAGGACTGATAGATCCAATTCGCCATGGATATCAAGCGGATACTCCAAAACGATTTCATCTTGGGTCAAGGTACCTGTCTTATCAGTACACAAAATATCAATAGCCCCAAGGTCTTGGATGGCATTGAGTTTTTTGATAACGACTTTTTCCTTGGCCATGATGATGGAGCCCTTAGCAAGACTCGCCGTAATAATCATCGGCAGCATTTCCGGAGTCAAACCAACCCCAACGCTGAGGGCAAAGACACCCGCTTCTAACCAGTCACCATCTGTGAGACCATTGATCACAAAGACAACGGGCACCATCACTAACATGAGCCGAATCAAGAGCCAAGAGATGGTATTCATTTCTCTCTCAAATGAGGTTGGTTCGTCATAGGTGTTGATGGTTTGCTCAATAGCTCCCATCATGGTTTCATCCCCCACGACCAGGACCAAGGCTGTTGCCCGTCCGGAGATGACATTGGTTCCCATGAAGGCCAAGCTTTCACTCGCCAAGAGACTATCTAAATTTTGACTCTCAGCCTTGCTGAGACAAATCTTTTCAACAGCATCACTTTCCCCTGTAAGACCAGATTGTTGGACAAAGAAGTCACGGGAATCGATCAAGACCACATCTGCTGGAATCATATCGCCGGCACTCAGTTTGATCACATCTCCTACGACGATTTCATCGATCGGAATTTCTTGTTCTGATCCATCACGAAGAACGGTCGCTGTATTGACAATCATACGTGATAAGTTGCTAGCTGCTTTGTCGCTCCGCAATTCTTGAATGAAGCGGATACCACCAGAGATCAGGACCAAGGTCACAATGATGATGGAGGTCGTTGGATCCTGTTCACCTGGTTTTGCTAGCCAGACATTAGTAATGAAGGAAACCAGCGCAATGACTAACAAAATCACTGTAAAAGGATTGATGATGGATTCGTAGATCTTTTTGATCATGGAATCTTCTTGACCTTTTGTGATGACATTTTCGCCATAGGCATCGCGGTTTTCTTCTACTTGATCGTCAACTAAACCAAGGGCACTGGTTTTGTAGTTGGCAAAGGTGCTTTCAAGTGGTTCTTGAAGAGCAGCAATGAGTCTTTCTTTATTTGTTTGCATTGGTATCTCCTTTTTCAATCAGGAGCCAATCACTTTTGGAGTCCCTACGACACAAATCAGCGATTGGCTGGTTCGGTGCGGTTCGGGATGATCGTCGATTTGTATCATAGCTCTCTCCTTTCTCTTTTCTTGGTAAGGCATAAAAAAGAGTCCTACCCTCGATCGGTAGGACTCATGAAACTCGTCATTTATTTTTCAATCAAAACTCTCAAAAAACTGACCGTCCAAGCTTTAGCTCCACAAGGCAATGAAATGAGCTTAGTCTTGACCTTTGCGATCAGGACTGTTAACCAACGAGTAGTGTCTCCACTGCTTTGCGGTAGTCATCCGTATCCTTGTGGTAGCCTCACCTACCGTATTTCGAGTTTATTTTACTCCTTCACTCACAGAAAGTCAACACTTATTTGTGAAAAGTTTCCACCAAGCGTTTGGTGATTTCTTCAATGAGGGTGAAAGGGGCTGCTACATTGAGGCGAGCATGCAAGTTTCCTTCTTTTCCAAAATCTGTTCCACGGTTCAAAATCAATTTGGCTTGGTCATGAATTTTAGCATGCAGCTCATCATCGGTATAAGGATAGGCTGAAAAGTCCAACCAAAGAAGATAGGTGCCTTGGGGTTTCATGACACGGATTTTGGTCTTTTCATGCAATTCATCTACCACATAGTCGATGTGTTTTTCAAAAACTTGCTTGAGCTCTGTCAACCAAGGCTTGCCATGACGATAAGCCGCTTCTGTAGCAATATACCCTAAGCCTGAGATTTCATGTTGATTATTAGTCAATTGCCGTTGTTTAAAAGCCGTACGAAGCTTTGGATTTTCAATGACCACATAGGAATTTTTTGTTCCTGCAATATTGAAAGTCTTGGTTGCACTGGTTAAGATCAAACTGAAGTCTTTAAAGATTGGATCAACCGTGTTAAAGCTGGTATGACGGTGGCCAAACAAGGCCAAATCTTGGTGGATCTCATCTGAAACGAGAAGGACACCATGTTTTTGACAGAGGTGGCCGATTTTTTCCAAGACTTCACGATCCCATACACGGCCTCCAGGATTGTGCGGATTACACAAAACATAGAGTTTAACTTCTTGCTCCACAATGTCTTTTTCGAGCTGATCAAAATCAATTTGGAAAAGACCATCCTTTTCAACTAATGAATTTTCGATCAATTTTCGACGATTGAGTTTGACACTTCTGGCAAATGGAGGATAGACCGGCGTATTGATTAAGACAGCATCCCCTTCCTTAGTAAAGGCTTGAATAGCTGTTGAAATGGCTGGAACAACACCTTCGATAAAGACGACAGCTTCCTTGTCAAAGGAATAGCCGTGCTCTTCTTTTTCCCAATCAAGGATAGACTGGTAGAGGGTATCCGATGCGTAGGTGTAGCCATAGACCATTTGGTCCGCATAACCGATCACCGCTTCTCGTACTTCTGGAATGACATTAAAATCCATGTCCGCGATCCAAGCCGGAATGATTTCTGGATCTGTCTCTGTTTCTTTCCACTTGTAGGTATGGTGGGTCAAGCGATTCGGTAAAGTCGTGAAATCATATTTGGTCATCTTAAGCCTCCAATGCTTGTTTCAAATCTTCAATCAAATCATCCGCATCTTCAATTCCGATGGACAAACGAAGCAGATCATCTGTCAAACCGTATGAATGGCGAACTTCTGCAGGAATGTCCGCATGGGTTTGAGTGGTAGGATAAGTGATCAAGCTTTCAACTCCGCCAAGACTTTCTGCAAAGGTAAAGACTTGAAGGGAATTCAACAAGTTAGGAATTTTTTTCTCATCTTGAATTTTAAAAGAGACCATTCCACCTTTTCCAGTGTAGAGGACTTCTTTGACCTGAGGGGAGGTTTTCAAAAACTCGACCACCTTGCGAGCATTCTCTGTAGAGCGCTCCATCCGGATAGAGAGCGTCTTGAGACCACGGATCAGCAGATAGCTGTCAAATGGGGAAAGAACAGCACCTGTCGTGTTCAAGTTGTAAAAGAGTTTGTCATACAAGTCCGCATCATTAGTCACGACAACACCAGACAAGACATCGTTGTGACCAGCTAGGTACTTGGTTGCTGAATGTAGGACAATATCTGCTCCCTCTTCAATCGGACGTTGATAGATTGGGCTATAGAAAGTATTGTCCACCACGACTTTGGCACCTTTTGCATGGGCCAATTTGGCTAAATGAGCAATATCAAATTCCAACATCAATGGATTGGTTGGTGTTTCAATATAGAGGACATCCACCGGATCATGATCTAGATGGTGGATCAGTTCTTCTTCTGTATTGGCATAGGTGAAAGAGAAACGACCTTCTTGCTCTTGTTGGTTAAACCAGCGGAAAGAACCTCCATACAGGTCACGAACGGCTAAGACTTTTGAACCAACAGGGAAAATGCTAAAAGCAAGCACAATAGCTGACATTCCAGAGCTTGTCGCCAAAGCATAGTCTGCACTTTCGATAGCTGCCAAAGTCTTCTCAGCCGTTGCGCGTGTTGGATTTTTCGTACGGGTATAGTCAAAACCTGTAGACTGACCAAATTCTGGGTGTTGGTAAGTCGTAGAGAAATGCAAAGGAGTCGTCAAAGCTCCCGTTGCTTTATCCGACTTGATTCCTGCCTGTGCCAAGATAGTATTGATATTGCGTTTTTTACTCATATTGCCCTCCGATAAACATTCAATCTAACTGCTTACTATTTTATCACTATTATGAGGAGAGCGGTTTTCCCATTTTCAAGACCTAGCTATAGTTTCAAACTATAAGAAAAGAGAGTGGGACAGAAATCGTTAATTCGTTAGAATTCGATTTCATCGTCCCACCTCCGCACAGTTGAGTAGGGCTGTAAAAGCTGATGAAATCAGCGTATTAGAGCCCACTCAACCACTGCATCTTGCTCGACATCCAAAAACAATTGAGAGGCTAGGACTTTTGTCCCAGCCCCTCAGGTTTATTTAATCCGAAATTTTTGTCTAAGACGTGCAGCTTGACCTCCGATAAAGCGGTCAAAATACCGTAGCCATAATCCTAAGGCTCCATAGATAACAACTCCTAATCCGCCAATGACGATGATATAAATCATGCTCGATACACGGCCATTTGGTGGGAAAATCCAGCCCAAAATCAAACCAGCGATCAAGACTCCAAGTAGCATCACCAACGTTAGAATTGAGCCAAGTAATGTGCGCTTGAAGACGATGGTCCGATTAAACTGAGTAATGCTTTGGATCTCCCGATACATGAGTACGATTGGTACCAGTAAGGCGATAGTTGTTGACAAAAGCGGCCCATAAGAACGAAAGACCAGAATAAATGGAATTTGGAGGACCAATTTCACCACTACTCCATAGAGGAAGTAGCGAATAGCTTTGCGGTTTTGGAAGAGAGCTTGAATCATTGGGGACAAGACTGTGTAAAGACCCAAAATCACCGTCTGCAACATCGCTACGATAAAGAGTCCCAAAGCCAAGCCATCTGGTTGTCCATAAAATACTGTATAAAGTGGTTTTGCGACTGCAACTGCACCAAAGGTAGCTGGAAGCAAGAAAGCTAGCAACATGGTCAAGTTATCCTGTACAAGCTTGCCTGCAGCTTTTAAGTCGCCCTTGACATAATTCTCAGTCAACAGAGGAATCCCAACTCCCCCAATCGAAGTCGCTACTGCGATCAAGATCATGGTGATTTTGTTTGGATTAGCAGAGAAATAACTAAACATGACCAACAGCTGTTTCTGACTATAATCTGTAAACCAAGACATGACATTGATAAAGGTCATCTGGTCGACAATTTGGAAGAGCTGAATGGCGGAACCTGTGATGATAAAAGGAATGGCCTCACGGATAGTATCCATGAGAAGCGCACGAGTATCGATTCCTTCACTTCCCTCTTGCTTTCTCAAAATAGATGAGAGCAAGCCTGTTTTTGCAAGGTAATAAAAGAGAACCAGAAGGCTCGCTCCCATCCCGATAAAGGCAGCAAAGGTCGACTGCGTAACAGCCTGCACATAATCTCCTGAGCCAATCTTCATAATGAAGAAGGTCGTAAGCAACATCCAGATGACCCGGATGACTTGCTCTGCAATCTGGCTAATGGCGTAAGGTTTCATGTTGTTAAAACCTTGGAAAAATCCACGAATGACACTCATCGAAGGAAAGATCAAGACAGCCCAAGAAAGGCTCTGCATGATCGGAATCAACTCTTTTCCCCCACCTGAAAGGCTCGCAAAGACAGGAGATAAAAGATACATGAGAATGGCAAATCCAAGGCCTAGAATTCCCATGAATTTCAAGAAGCCCCGAATCAAAGCAAAGCTATGATCGGCTTGGTCCCGGGTATTGTATTTGGCTACTTGCTTGGCAACAGCTACAGGTACCCCAGCTGTTGAAATCAAGAGAAACCAAGCGTAGATATTGTATCCCATTGTAAAAAGACCATTGGCTTGTGGCCCATATTTTCCCATCCAAATATACCAAGGAAT
This sequence comes from Streptococcus sp. HMSC065E03, assembly GCF_001815045.1. Lineage (NCBI taxonomy): Bacteria > Bacillati > Bacillota > Bacilli > Lactobacillales > Streptococcaceae > Streptococcus > Streptococcus sp. HMSC065E03. The sequence continues at coordinate 103,094 of NZ_KV818852.1, forward strand.
AATATAAGCGGCTCCTAGCAAACGGCTGATAAAATTGCTGGCTGTCATCCAGGCAGTCCCGCGTAGCATCTGGGCTTGCTGGTCATTTTGTTCGTGACTCATAAACGTCCTCTTTCGTTTCTTCTTCTCTTCATTATAAACTTTTCCATGTTACTTGTAAAATTCAGACTTTCGGTTTACAATAGTTTTATGATTACAATTGAACAAACCCTCAACATTTTAAAACATGACCAAAATTTCCGAGAAGTTCTAATGAATGGTGAATACCATTACCATCTAGAAGGAACAAGTTTTGATGCCATTAGCTATGATAGCCGTAAGGTGTCTGCTAGCACCCTCTTTTTTGTCAAAGGGGCCAATTTCAAAAAAGAATACCTGGAACAGGCTATTTCTAATGGGCTCGGCTTTTATGTCTCTGAAAAAGATTATGAAGTTGGTATCCCTGCCATTCTTGTCAATGATATCAAGCAAGCCATGAGCTTAATTGCCATGGAGTTTTATGGGCACCCTGAGAAACAATTAAAATTATTAGCTTTCACAGGGACCAAGGGAAAGACAACAGCGGCCTACTTTGCTTACCATATTTTGGAACAAGGCCACCGACCAGCTATGCTGTCTACCATGAATACGACACTGGATGGTAAAAACTTCTTTAAATCAACCCTGACCACACCAGAGAGTTTGGATCTTTTTGCTATGATGGCTCAGGCAGTAGCGAATGATCGGACCCACCTCATTATGGAAGTTTCCAGTCAAGCTTATCTGGTGAAACGGGTTTACGGTCTGACCTTTGACGTTGGCGTTTTTCTAAATATTAGTCCTGACCATATTGGACCGATTGAACATCCAACTTTTGAGGATTACTTCTACCACAAACGTCTCCTCATGAAGAATAGCCAAGCTGTTGTCATCAATAGCGATATGGATCATTTCTCTGTCTTGAAAGAACAAGTCGAGGACCAGGAGCACGACTTCTATGGTAGCCAGTCTGAGAATCAAATTGAAAACTCCAAAGCTTTCAGCTTCTCAGCTACTGGTAAATTAGCTGGAGACTATGATATCCAACTCATTGGTCGCTTCAACCAAGAAAATGCTGTGGCTGCAGGTCTCGCCTGCCTTCGCCTAGGAGCGAGCCTCGAGGACATCCGAAAAGGGATTGCTAAGACGCGGGTTCCTGGCCGAATGGAAGTCTTGACTCAGCAAAACGGTGCTAAGGTCTTCATTGACTACGCCCATAATGGAGATAGCTTGAAAAAACTGCTCTCAGTTGTCGAAACCCATCAAACGGGGACCATTTCACTGGTCCTTGGATCAACTGGGAATAAAGGAGAGAGCCGCCGCAAGGATTTTGGCTTGCTCTTAGAAGACCATCCTGAAATTCAAGTCTTCCTCACAGCGGATGATCCCAACTATGAAGATCCTTTGGCCATCGCTGAAGAGATTAGCAGTTTCATCACGCGCCCTGTAGAGAAAATCGCAGATCGCGAACAAGCCATTCAACGGGCTATGACAACTACCAGCAAGCCTGAAGATGCTGTCATTATCGCAGGAAAAGGAGCTGACTGCTACCAAATCGTCAATGGCATTAAAGAAGAGTATCCGGGTGACGCCGCCATCGCTGAACGTTATCTTTAATCAAACGAAACAAGGCTAGGAAAATTTCCTAGCCTTGTAATGTAAACAAACTAGTTAAAAATAAAATAAGCGAGGCGTATCTAGAAAAAATCAGTTCAAATTTTTAAAATGAATCAAGAAAACACCAAAACTTTCCGCTGTGAGAAAAGTGCTTGAAACATTACGTTTCAAGCACTCGGGAGTTTTGAAACTTTAGGTTCAAAACTAAGTCATGGAACTTCTTAGAAGTTCGCTGACGTCCGCACTCACCTAAGGAAAGTTTTTAAGATGACTTTGTCTTCAATCAGAGGCTAGGAAGTTCTCCCAGCCTCTTTCTATTACTTAATAAACATCAGTCTTTCCTTGTCCAAGTCCACTGCTAATTCATATTTACCTTCATCATTTTTGCGGATATAACCTAAGACTTCTAAACTATCGACAAAGATGTCCTTGCGCTTTTGCTGGACTTCATCTTTTTTGAGGAACTTGAGCAAAAAGCTAGTCATATACTTGAGAGCATACTCCGGATTGACATCTCCCAAAATGGCATAGAGCTTCTCTTGCTCCTCTGTCAATGAATATTGCTTTGCCACCTTGTAGAAGTAATTGGCAAGAGTCTGTGCATTTCGCTCGAAATCAGTCTCCTCTATGAGAATCGCTCCATTGGTCGTGTTGCGGAGTTCCGTTTGGAAGACCTTGGCTTTCAGTTCCTGATAAAATTCACTATCCTCTCGGACAAAGACCTCTTGATCCAGTTCAACCCGATCAGCTGACTCCAAGAAGGGCAGGTTGAGGGTGTAGCGTTTATTTTCTCGAAGGATCAAGCCCGCTTTGATATACTCCTCCATCAGCTTATCCACTGGTTGATCTGGAAATTGGGCCTTGATTTGCCGCAGAATCACATCGTCGTGCTGATCCAAATAGTTGATCAAGTCCTTGAAAAATGGCTGACGTGTCAAACGTGTGGGATTAATGATTGTAATCATCCAAATACCTTTCTTTAAACTGTAGATGGGGAGACTGGGCTAACTGACTCGGATTGGTTCCGGGTTGATTCAGAGGTACAGCTAGTCCTAGTTCTCTGTAGTAGGCTTTCCAAAAGGAACTAATCTCTTCTTCTCCCTCTCCAAACTTCATTGGAATGGTCTCAAAAATAGGAAGAATTGCTGCTACAAACTGGGAACAATAGAAACCATCTCCATCTGGATAAAAGGAAGCATTGTAGGGAGAACCTAAAAGGTTTTCCGACAACTTTTTGACCTCTTTGAGATCGATTTTCGGATAGCGATAAAGGTCATAAACTTTTCCAGCTTCAAAGAAGTCCTCAGGAACCTGGGCAAGGACGCCACCTTCCACCGTAGCATGATAGACCTGTCCGTCCAAAAAGATAGCCACGTGACTGTAGTTACCTGTAGAAGCCTGGATAGCCTGCCCCATTTCTGTATCTTCTCTCACAAAAATCAAATCACCATTTTCTAGCATATTTCTCTCCTAGAAAAAAAGGAGCCTAAACTCCTTTTTAACAATGGGTATCCCCATCTATCATTAAGCATTAAAGCTTTCAGTCAATTGAGGAACCACTTGTTTCTTACGTGAAACGGCACCTGGAAGGAAAGCGTGGTTGTTTTCAAGTTTGAAGTTGAAGGCTGCTTCTACCTTATCCATATTAGCACCAAGAGCCAAAATTTCTGAGTTTGAGTTGACGATGTCTGTAATCATCAAAACAAAGTCAGAATAGCCGTTAGCTGCATTTGCTGCTTGGATAGCTGCTTCGATTTCAGCTTGGCGTTCCAAGACTTCCGCAATATCAACTGTATTCACTTGAGCCACACGAACGTTATTTCCGTTCAATTCAAAAGTCTTAGCATCGATGTCGATCAATTCTTCTGCTGATTTGCTTGCCAAGTTGGTACCAGCCTTGAGCATGGCAAGACCGTATTCTTCCAAGTTGACACCAGCCAATTCAGCCAATTCTGGCGCAATCACTTTATCAGATGGGTGTGTTGTTGGAGATTTCAACAGAAGGGTATCTGAAATCAAACCTGAAAGCATCAAACCTGCCAATTCTTTTGGCACTGCTACACCGTGTTCTTTGAACATGCGGAATACAATAGAAGATGCTGATCCAACTGGTTCCAAACGCATGTAAAGTGGACTTGCCGTTTCAAAGTTAGCCACACGGTGGTGGTCCACCACACCGTAAACTTCTACTTCAGCGATATCTGAAACAGATTGTTGGAATTCATTGTGGTCTGTTAAGATGACTTGCTCTGCACCTTCTGCTTTAGCCGATGTGATCACGCGTGGTGCTTCCACACCAAAATAATCCAATACGAAAGCTGTTTCTTCATTTGGAGTTCCTAGAGCCACTGCTTCTGTATCCAAACCATATGCTTCTTTTGCAAGATAAGCAAAGGCTACTGATGAACCGATAGCATCTGAGTCAGGATTTTGGTGACCAAAAACAAGAATTTTTGACATATTTCTACCTCTTTATTTCATTTATAGATTCACTCTATTTTAACACGTTTTTCCGTTTAAAGAAAGGGAAGAACAATGCATTTCACTAGAAAAAACAGTTGGGAGCACCAACTGTTTTTCTTCTTTATCCTTTGACCCGTTTCAGGTAATCTTGGTAACTTTCTGTTTCCATCAAATCTTTTGCATTTTGAACCCGTTCTTTTGTCGGTGGTTTCACACCCTCCAATTTGTAGGGAATGCCCAATTCACGCCATTTGAATTCCCCCATGGTATGATAAGGCAGAATTTCAAATTTATCGACATTTTTTAGGGTTTTAACAAATTTTCCAAGCTCGATCAAGTCATCATCCCGGTCCGTTAAACCTGGCACCAAAACGTGACGAATCCATACTGGTTTTCCAATATCAGACAAGTACTTGGCACACGCTAAGATCGTTTTATTGGTATGGCTGGTCACAATTTTGTGTCGTTCATCATTGATTTCCTTGATATCAAGAAGCACCAAGTCTGTCACCGCCATCAAGCGGTCAAATTTTTCCAAATAACGAGGTGTATTCCGGAAAGGAAGGGCACAGGTATCCAAGGTACAATGAATGCCCAACTCTTGAGCCTTAGTAAAAAGTGCAAACAAAAAGTCAATCTGCAAGAGGGCTTCTCCACCACTGACAGTGATTCCCCCTTTTTCGCCCCAAAATCCACGATAACGGAGGGCTTCTTCTAGGACATCATCCACTGTCCGTTCACGGGACTTGTTGGTTTCCATTGCCCAAGTATCTGGATTGTGGCAGTATTGACACCGCATTTGACAGCCTTGAAGGAAGACAATAAAGCGGATCCCAGGCCCGTCTACTGCACCAAAACTTTCTGTTGAGTGTACCATTCCTGTTACTTTTCCATAGTCAACTGTTTCATTTTCCATTGAGGAACCTCTTCTCTTGAAAACGTTTTATGATTTTATTATAACACGATTCCATCTATTTTAAAGAGTTTAAGCCTCTTTTTGAAAAGAAACTGTTCTTTTCAGTATGTTTCATTGTCCTAGTACAGTTTCCAATATGGGACTAACTGTCCTGTATTTAAGGAGAAAAAAAGGAGCCAGCAACTCCTTTTTAGATCTTTCTTATGAAACACGTTAGTAAGTCATCCTTTTTTTCTTATACCAAACAAGACTGACCGTAGCTACTACCACTCCAAAAAGAGCTAGATAGCTTGTTTCTTGTCCAGTAGATGGAAGGATTTTCCGTTTACCTGGTGTCTTAGTTTCTGTTACTGCCTCTTCCTTGTCTTCTTGCTTCTCATCTTCGTTCTTGCCCTTCTCTTTATTTTCAGCTGTTGAACTCTTTTGTTCATTAGCTTGGTCCTGATGAGGGACTAGTTGAGTTCCTGTATTCGATGAAGAAGGGCTGGTTTGTTCCGTTGCTTGTCCTATATTTCCTTGTTGATCATCCGTCGGCGTTCCTGGAGTTTGTGCTCCACTAAAGTCGATTTGGACCAAGACAGGATCATGGTCTGATGCACGACCATGTTCCTTCATAAAGGAAGCATTGATATGGACTGGTTCAAACCTTGCTTTGGCTGCCATGTTGTTTGAGATAAAAATGTTATCCAAAACTTGATTGCTACCACGGTAGAAATAAGAATAGCGATCACCTGCATCATGTTGGGACATTAAGTTGGTTAGCTCATTGCCCGCAAGGATCTGTGCTGTGGTTGAGAAATCGTAATCATTAAAATCACCCGTCAAAACGAAGGTCGTCTTCGGATTTTGCTTCAATCCTTCTTGGACGAATTGATGGATGACACTAGCTTGTGCTTCACGAGTTGGCAAGGTATGTTCCACTGCTGGTTGGCTTGCCCCATAAATAGCATCATCTCCGATTTTTGATTTCAAGTGATTAGCAATCACCACAACTGGTTGACCTTTGAATTCAAACTCAACAGCTAAAGACTTGCGAGTATGATTAAACGATGGGTCATTAGGGGCAATCCGAGCTGGATTTTTAACCAGGTGTCCCTTGTCAAATTGTGCTGCTTCGTTGCTAGTCGCTACCTCTTTCTTGGCTAAGGTCACACGTTCTGGATTGTAGAGAATTCCTAAGCGAATATTGGAACCTGGCTTTCCTCCGTCAGCGCCATCTACTGGAGCAACCTCCGTATACTCATAGCTCTTGCCACCCAATTCCTTGATCCGATTGGCTAGTTTGCGTCCACTTTCAAGACCACTGGTCGTCCCGTCATCCACACTACCATTATTGTCCTGCACTTCGATCAAAGTGATAATATCCGGATTGTGAATTTCATGGATAAAGGAATTGGCAATCAGCGTCACCTTATCCTCTGGCGTTTCATTTTTGTCATTGTTAGCCGAGAAATTTTCAATATTATAGGAAGCGATGGTCAGCTTGTCCTCACTTGGTTGGGTTTGAGCTGCTTGACGCTGCAAGCCACCATCTTGAACTGTCAACTGTTGAGTGGGCTCTACCTTATAAAAGCTATTCCGATAAGTCACCACTCCTGTCACATCTTCTGCAAAGTAATCTTTGGCTTTTGCGACAAACTGATTACCAACATAAATCGGGATCGTCGCTGTATTTTGCGCATGTGGCCGTAGATTCAGACCTCCAATATTGTTTAAAGGAAGGCCTGTAAAATCTTCTCCCAATACATAGATATCTCCTTTGTACTGGGGACCAAGGACATGCGGTTTCTTCACCACCGTGAGCATTCCTTCCAGGCTTTCCCAATAATCGAGGGCATCGGTTTCTGGAGCATAAGCAGTCGGATTAGGCTTCACATCTGCTGGCATGCCCGCAGTGATATTCACAGCTTCTGGAAGAGGGGCTGTCCCGTCTTTGGTGATCCAAGTATCGACCAGCATGGTCACCGTTAAACTATTCGTTGGTTCCTTAAAGGTCTTCCCAGCTCCCAAGGTGACTTCTTCCATATAGCCTTCCTTGACAGTACCTGTTATTTTAACTTTGTCGCCGACCTTGACCTTGTATTTGGAAACTACATAAATCCCATCTGAAGTCCGACTATTCCCATCCGATTCAATATCTTGGGCATAAAAACCATAGCGGTCTGTCTTGGTCACCACTACATTTTTGATGGCTACCTTTTGGCCTTCCAGTGGAGAGCGTTGCGATTCCCCTTGAATGTCCCCGATCTTAACCGTTTTCTCCTCAGTAGCGTCTGAGGAACTGCTAGATGTCTCTTCTTTATCACTCGAAGCTCTCGTCGTAGCGTCTGTAGTTGTTGTTGTAGCGAAAGTCGAATGATTTGTCGAGCTTTCCTCGCTGCTAGTATTCGTCACAAGCGCTGGCTCTGAAGTCGAAGCTGTGGTCTCGTCTGCAACTACCGTGAGGGCACTGCTAAAGACCCCCAACTGACTAGCCAATAAGGTGGCTACTCCCAGTAGGCGAATCTTTTTACCGTTTTTTCTCATGCGTTTCTCCATCCCTAAAAAGTTTTCCTCTTTTATTATAAGGGAATGACTTTGCATTTTCAAGCGCTTTCAAAAATATTTTTCAAAAAGAAAAACACTTCGACCCAAAAAGATCGAAGTGTCAAGAACTTAAGCTAAAATTGCCAGTGTCTGATACGGTTTCAGAATTACTTTTTCAGAAAGCTTTACATTCTCATAGTTGGACAAGAGCACGCGCCATGCTTGGTAGTCTTCTGGAATCGCTACTTCAACTTCACTTCCATAGAAATGATTGAGTACCAAGAGTTTTTGACCGTCTAAGTGGCGTTCAAAAGCATAGACTTCTTGACTATCTTCCAGTGCTGGCTGGTAGCTTCCTTCTGAAATGATCCGCATTTCTTTGCGCAAGCGAATCAATTCTTTATAGAAGGTAAAGATTGGTCCATCCATCTCCTTTTCAACGTTGAAGTCTTTATAGGACTTCCCAACTTTCAACCATGGCGTGCCTGTTGAAAAACCGGCATTTAGAGAAGCATCCCATTGCATGGGCGTACGTGAATTATCACGTGACTTAGCTTGGATAATCTTGAAGGCTTGCTCAGGTGACTTGCCTTGGTCCAAGTGCATTTGGTAAGCATTGATGGACTCCACATCCACGTAATCTGCCATCGAATCATAGTCTGGATCAATCATGCCGATTTCTTCCCCCATATAGATATAAGGGGTCCCACGTGACAAGTGAATGCTAGCTGCGAGCATGGTCGCTCCTTCATTGCGGAAGTTCTTGATATCTACAAAGCGATTCAAAGCACGAGGTTGGTCATGGTTATTCCAGAAAAGGGCACTCCAACCACCACGTTCACTCATTTCCTTGCCCCAAGTATGATAGAGACGTTTGAGCTCTTGCAGGAAGAAGGCTTTATCGAGACTGTTCAAGGGATGGGGTCGCAAATTTGTAGGCAAGCACACTTTGACTTCCCCGTTTCCCAATTAACCAGCTATCAAGAAATCGTCAAAGCTTCTGGTCTTCGCTCAGAAACCAATGTCATTCGTTTGGAACAAATCAGTATCGATGAAAAAGGAGCTAAAAAGACAGGTTTCCCTCTTCACCGTTTGGTTTGGAAAGTAACCCGGCAACGGGTGGTGGATGGTGTCGCTTCTGTCTTAGATATTGATTACCTAGACAGAGAGCTGATCCCTGGCCTGACCAAGGAAATTGCCCAGCACTCTATCTACCAATATATAGAAGAAGACTTGAAATTGCAGATTGGCTATGCCAAAAAAGAAATCTTGATTTCACCAATCGATAATCGTGACAAAGTCTTACTGGATCTTGGAAAAGACAAACACGTGGAAACTGTCCGTTCCCAAGTTCACCTAGCAGACGGACGCCAATTCCAATTCACCGAAAGCCGACACAAATTAGACAAGTTTCATTTTGTCGACTATGCAGAACGGAGGAAATAAAGGAGGCTGGGACAAAAGTCCTAGCCTCTCAAT
>NZ_KV818852.1:112212-167516 GCF_001815045.1 Streptococcus sp. HMSC065E03
GAAGGTGGGACGACGAAATCGAATTCTAACGAATAACCGATTTCTGTCCCACTCTCATTTTATCCTAATACCAATTCATCACTTACCAGGGTTTCACCACTGTTTTGTTGGAAGAGGCGCATCAAATCTTCAACCGTTAGGTTTTTCTTTTCTTCTCCTTTGACGTCGACAACGATCTTGCCTTGGTAGAGCATGATCAAGCGGTTGCCGTATTCAATGGCATGGTTCATATCATGCGTAATCATCAAAGTTGTCAAATCATGGCTTTCCACAATCTTTTGTGTCAATTCCATGACCATTTCACTGGTCTTGGGATCGAGCGCTGCGGTGTGTTCATCCAGAAGCAAGAGTTTGGGTTTGACCAAGGCTGCCATGACCAAGGTCAAAGCTTGACGTTGCCCACCAGACAAATATTGGGTATCGACTTTGAGGCGGTTCTCTAAACCGATATTCAGTTCCTTCAAGGCTTCACGGAATAATTCGCGATCTTTCTCCCGAACTCCCCAGCCCAAACCACGAGATTTCCCCCGACGTTGGGCAATGGCCATATTTTCTTCAATGGTCAAACGAGAAGCTGTCCCCATCTTGGGATCTTGGAAGACACGCGCAATATCTTTCGCACGCCTACGAACACTCGCATTTTTGATGGAGTTACCTTCTAGCAAGATATCCCCTTCATCCACGACTAGATTTCCTGCCAAGATGTTCATCAAGGTTGATTTCCCAGCTCCATTTCCACCGATAACCGAAATGAAATCTCCTTCTTCCACTTGGAGATCCAAGCCTTTTAAGACATGGTTTTCATTAACCGTTCCTGCTTCAAATGTCTTATGAATGCCTTCAATTGATAATAATGTTGCCATACTTTTCTCCTACTTATTTCCTAACTTCAATCCACGAACACGAAGACGTTTTTGCGCCTCAGGAGCGAACAAGACAATCGCAAGCAAGATCGCATTGAAGAGACGGACCATATTTTGATCGAGATTTGGGATCTCGTAAATATTTAAGATAATCAAACGGTAAACAATGGCTCCAACCCCGATGGAAAGCAAGCGCCAACCAATGGTCAATTCGTGGATCAAAACTTCAGCGATAATCACCGCACTCAAGCCGACTACGATCGTCCCTGTACCAGAAGTCACATCTGAGAAACCATCATTTTGTGCAAACATGGCTCCACAAAGGGCAATCAAGCCATTGGAAATCATGTAGCCCAACATCTTCATGTTATCTACATTGACCCCATTGGCCTCACTCATTGGAATGTTATCACCAGTCGAGCGCAAAACCAAGCCAAGTTGCGTCTTCATTAAGAGAGTTAACAAGATACAGACGATGATCAAGCACGAAATACTAATCAAAAAGACAGCTTCTTCATTGGACAAGCCCAATTTCATGACACTTTTGAAAATGGTACTGGCATCGCCAATAGAGAGGTTGGGTACTCCCCCCATGATTTTAATATTGATAGAGTAGAGACCGGTCAAAGTGACAATCCCTGTCAAGAGGGCTGGAATTTTCATTTTTGTATGGAGAATCCCAGAAACCAATCCTGCGATCATCCCTGCTAGGAAGCCCATCAAAGTTGCAAGCCAAGGGTTTCTTCCTGCTTGAATTTGGGAGGATACAACTGCTGCCCCAAGTGGAAAGGCTCCTTCTGCCGTCATGTCGGCAATATCTAAAATTCGAAATGTTAAGTAAACACCGATCGCCATGATCGACCACAATAAACCTTCTGATAAACTTGATAAAACGAAATTCATCTCAAACCTCCTATTTTTCTACCTTCAACGAGCTAATATCAATTCCAAGCTCTTTGGCCATCTCTTTATTGGTATGCAATTCTAATTTTTCAGGTGTTTCAACTGCGACTTTCCCAGGTTTCTCACCCTTCATGATGCGAATAGCCATCCGAGCAGCTTGTCTTCCCAATTCCTCATAATCAGTACCAAAGTTGTACAAGCCACCAGTAGCTACCATTTCAGCAGATCCACCAAAAACGGGCACCTTATGACTGATGGAGACCTGTTTAACAGTGTCCATTGTAGAAGAGATAATATTGTCTGTCGGAACAAAGACGATATCTGCTTCTGACATGATACTGTCTGCTGCAGCCTTCACATTGTTACTATCGAGGATGGTTTTTTCAACCACTTGATAGCCTTTAGCTTCAAGGATCTTCTTCGCATTGTCTTTTTGGACAACTGAGTTAGGCTCACTTTGCGTATAGAGGATCCCAACTGTTTTCGCCGTTGGAAGTACTTGCTTAATCATGTCTACCTGTGTAGAGATCGCATCGTCTGACTGGTCACTTGTCCCTGTGATATTGCCACCAGGCTCTTTCAAGTTTTTCACTAATTTCGCTGCCAATGGATCGGTCACAGCCGAGAAGACAACTGGCGTTGTTTTCGTCGTATTGGCCAAACTTTGAGCCGAAGGGGTTGCAATCGCAAAGACGAGATCACTTTCTTCCGCCAATTGTTTGGAAATGTTTTTCAGATTTCGTTGCTCCCCTTGAGCATTTTGGAAATCGATCTGAATATTTTTCCCATCCACATAGCCCTCTTTCTTCAACTCTTCGATAAAGCCTTTTCGTGTTGCATCGAGCGACTTATGGGTGATGTACTGGGAAATCCCAATCCGAAAGACATTGTCCTTTTTAGCATCCTTCAGATGGTGTAAGGTCACCAATGATGTTAACAGCAGTCCTACAACCAGGACAGGTGCTAGTAATTTCTTCACTACTTTCATTTTTTGACTCCTTTTCTGCAAATAAACAAAAAATCCGCTTAGATCATTCTCTAAACGGATGCTTGAAATTCTCCAACAAGTTACAAAACCTCGGTCCATTTAGATACTAGCTCTATGGACCATCGTCAAAAATCTTAGCCACATAGATACAAACAAATTGCTTGGGTTGTTTGCATCCATGAGATCATGTCTACAAACACTATCTAAAGTAGCTAAAGTAGAATTTTTGAGTTGAAATGGCTTGTTGCTTCATGTTTATTTTCTGCTTTCTTTATTTATGGGTATTATCTTACCTTAATTTTTTTTAGCTGTCAAGACTATTTCAGAAATTTTTCAAATTTTTTGAAAATTCAACTATCCCTGACAAGAAAAAAAACAGAGGCTGGAACACGTCCAGGCCTCTGTTTTCTAATCTTCTTTTGATTTGGTTTCCTCATCTTCTTCGACGATTTCAGAAATTTCAACTTTCACCTTGGTCACACGACCATTTTTTACTTTGTCATTTGTCAAAATGAGGTGTTTCTTTTGACTATCGACTTCACAGCTGAGTCGCTCTTTCAAGGTCGGAATTCGCCCAACCTCTGTCAGGTAATACCCTGCAATGGTATCCACATCATCACTTTCCAACTCAACATCAAAATATTCGTTAAAGTCATTTAGAGACATGGCTCCTTGTACAAAATAAGTATTGTCTGCAATTTCAAAGACATCAATTTCCGCTTTGTCAGTCTCATCGTCAATTTCACCGACGATTTCTTCCAAGAGGTCTTCAAGAGTGACCAGTCCAGACATTCCACCATATTCATCAAGCAGAATGGCCATTTGATTTTGTGTATTGCGCAATTCCTTCAAAAGATCATCCACAAAAATAGTTTCTGGAACAAACAAAGGTTCTTGTAAAATCTTTCTTAAGACAATATTATCAAAGCCATTGATAAATCCTTCGTTCAAGAGACGTTTGGTATGGATGAGGCCGATGACATTGTCCTTGTCATCATCATAGACAGGAATCCGTGAAAAGTTTTGCTTAAGGATACTTTCAATAATTTCTTTGGTATCATCATTGATATCAACCATGAAGGCATCTGTCCGTGGGACCATGACTTCACGCGCTACCATTTCATCTAATGAAAAGATCCCTTGGAGCATCTCAATCTCGTCAGCATCCAGTGTTGCTTCACTATTGGTCAGCATATACTCGATTTCATCCCGCGTCATCTTTTCATCCGGATCATCGAATTCCATTGGCGTGATACGGCTCAAAAGGTTGGTCGACGCTGAAAGCAACCAAACAAAGGGGCTGACAATTTTTCCTAATAGAATCACAATCGGAGCTGTTCGAACAGCCAACTCATCTTTCAAGTTCATGGCGATTCGTTTCGGATAGAGTTCACCAAATACGATCGAAATATAAGTCAAAAATGCTAGAGATAAAAAGCTTCCAGCTGCAAGAGCTGTTTTGGTATTGCCCATCCATCCAGCAATGACATGACCGAGACTTTCTGCAAGACTCGCCCCAGATAAGATGTTAATCAAGGTGATCCCCACCTGAATAGTGGATAAGAAATGGTTCGGTTGTTCCAATACGCTAAGAAGACGAATGTATTTTTTATCTCCTTCTTCAGCCTTTTGCTCTACACGAGAGCGATTCAACGATACCATTGACATTTCAGCCGCCGAGAAAAAGGCGTTCAATAATGTCAAAACAATCAATAAAATAACTTCCAGTAAAATTTCCTGACTGCCAGGGTCTTCCATGGATAATTTCCTCCAGTATATAATATTGTATATTATACCACAAAATAGGAGAGCCTGCATTCTTCTATAAAATTTTCTTTTTTTACCATCAAAAAATCAGGAACAAGTCCTGATTTTAGAATGTGAACAAATTGTTTTTTCAAACGAAATAACCTAAGTGAAGCTGAAAACTTAAAACAATCTATATAATCAGTTTCATTCAAACCTACACTGAAACTTTTCGCCGTGAGAAAAGTGCTAGAAACACGATTGTTTCTACACTCGGGAGTTTTGGAACCTCAGGTCCAAAACTAAGTCATGGAACTTCTTCGAAGTTCGCTGACGTCCGTACTCACCTAAGGAAAGTTTCTAAGAAGACTTTGTCTTTAGTGTTCTGCACTGGTAAAATCATAAAAGAAGGCATTGAGTTTTTCAACCAGCTCAAGCGATGAGAGACTACTTGTACAAATAAATGGTTTTTTCTTTAATTCAGGCATCATAAAGTTGGCCACCACCACATCTGCATCCGAAGCTTCAATATCATCTACTGTCAGATTGTACTTGATCATCTGCGTAAATTCAAAGTTATCCGTACAGTAGAAATCAAGGAAATCGATCATGGATTTGGCATGGTGATCGTCAAAACGACTGATAATCAAGACCTTAATGGACTTCCGACGGCGCAATAACTGCGGTAAGAGACGTTCCCAGTGAGTATAGACCGTATAGATCATGTGCTTGATGATCTCATCATTCAGATCATGCTTCATGGTCTTCATATAAGTGATGATATGCTCCTTCAAATCATCATAGAAGGCTGGGAAGATGCTCATGAAATCTTCGTTGGTATTGGTCTTGGTATCAAACAAGAGAAACTCAGAGAATAATTCCTTCCGATCGAGATGAGACGTGTTATGGACATGCATCAACATCTCATCAAGATTTTCAATATCTAAATCATAGGTATAGCATAGATCCTTGAACATATCTTTGATGAGTCTAGTCGATTCTTTGGCATAAGGATCTGTTTCTGCAGCTTCGATCAAGCTTTCTGGGCTGAAATAGAAATTCTCTTGAATGAAGATGATAAAGAACTGCTCCAGCACTTTTTCATTCAACTCGACACCCAACTGCAAGCTAAAGTAGCGCAACATCTCCTCGACATTGGTCACCCCTTGATACTGGTCCTTATACACATCATAGTTCGTTGGCATGTCAATAAAATAGCCTTGCTTAATCCGTGACAAGTAGACTGTCAAGAGAACTTTATAAGACCTGAGTACAGAGAAGGTCAATGGATAGCCATAGAGCTTGAAGAAGAAGGTGATCAAATCGGTCACAGCCTCTTCCTTAAATTCTGGGAAAGGCCACTCCATATAGTAATAACGCTCTGCAAAATATTGGGCATAAAAGAAACGAACGTCAATCTCATCTCCGACAAGGTTCAAGGGTTTCAAATCAATCTTTACATTGTATTTGGTTTGAAGCTTCTGATTAATCGTCCGAATCAAGCGGTAGAAAGATTGGTAACTCAAATCAAACTTTCTGCAAATATATTCATTGGAAACATCCTTGTGGAAGAAGAGATATTCAATCAAGGCGAAGGCTTGTGATTCTTTAAAAAAGTGATGGTAAATCACCTCAAGACCAACCGAATCCTCATAACTGATCTTGATCCCATTGGTGGACGATTCAATTAAAAAGTCATCAAATGTACTACGAAGATTAGACAAATCTTCTTTTAACGAACGTTCTGTACAATCCAAACGCTTGGCCAACTCTTTCAAGTGGAACCATCTTTTTTCCTTAATCAAGATTTCCAACAATTGCAATTGGCGTCTCTGTTTTTTCGATAAGAGCAGTCTCATCTTTCCCTACCTAATTTCATATTATCTTTCAAAATTACTTATATTTTAACACATTTCATAGCACTTGTTGACTTTTTTCCAGCATTTTTCAAAAAAATGTACAAAAAAGACTCCAAGGCCCATATAGGCGCTAGAGTCTATGATTTATTAATGATACCAAATTCTTCTTTTTTCTTCTGTTCCTTAGCAGCACGGTGGTTATCATAAAGATTTACCAAGAATTTTACAATTTCTTTTCCAATCGAATAGACTGGAATCGCAACGACCATCCCGATAATGCCGTAAATATTACTTGAGAGCAATAAGAGAACCATAATGGTAATCGGGTGAACCTTCATCACGCCTCCAACGATACGCGGATAAAGAATATTCCCATCGATCTGCTGGATAATCAACATGTAAATGACTGCTTTGATCATCATATCCATATCTGTGAAGGCATAGGTGATGATCATCGGAATCAACCCGATGGTTGGTCCTACATATGGAATGAGATTGGCCAATCCAGAAAAAATGGCAAAGACCAAAGCATACTTCAATCCAATAAAACTATAGCCAATGTAGGCTAGGGTTCCAATGATAAAGGCATCGATCGAAATCCCACTAATATAGCGAGAGACCGTTTCATTCAAACTAATCAAGAGGCTTGAAATGTGGAGTTTGTCATTGCGTAAAATGGTCCGCTCCAACATCGGTAATAACTTCTTCCCATCGACCAAGAAATAAACCAAGAAGACAGGGGTCATGATCAAGATAAAGACCGTATTGACAATGGTGTTAACCACACTTCCTAAACTGTTGGTCACACTATTCAAGAGATTTTGTAGGATATCCATATAAGAGAGATTCAACTGCTGAATCGTCGACTGGATATTCACATTCTGGAACAAAGGATTGGTCGAGAGTTTTCGAACCAAACTTTGAACTTCCCAGTAAAGTCCTTGAGTTGAATTGATCAAACTGGTTAACTGATTGATTAAGATGGGGAGCAGATAAAAGATCCCTAAGCCAATGATCCCAAACAACAGAACTAAGGTGATCAAAATACCAAACACACGCTTGATTTTTAAGTGTTTTTCCAACAATTCAACAATCGGATTGGTAATGTAATATAAAAAACCTGCAATTAAAAATGGTAAGAGGATGGTATTCAGAACAGATACAAATGGAGAAATTAAAGTCCCCATTGATTTCCAAATATAGAAAATCACCGTCAATAATAAGATCTCACATGTCCAGAATAACAATTTACTATTTCGAAACATTCCTTACCTCCTGTTTTCTATTCTACCATATTTTATGATAGAATAAAGGAGATTTTAATCAAAAGGATGAAGTTATGAATAATTTGATTGAACTACAAGACGTCAATTTGATCCGCAATGGAAAAGCCCTTTTAAAAGAGATTAACTGGCAAGTAAAAGAAAATGAATGTTGGGCGATTTTAGGCTTAAATGGAGCAGGAAAATCGACCCTCCTCAAACTGCTCATGTCTGAATACTGGGCTAGTTCTGGCCAGGTAACGGTCCTTGGAACCCGCTTTGGAGAAGGGGGTATTCCTGAGTTACGTAAGCGTATTGGGATCGTTAGCTCCTTTATTTCAGAAAGACTGCCAGAACATCTTTTGACAGAGCAAATTGTCCTAACTGGTCAATACAAGAGCAGTATTTTATATGCTGCATACGGGGAGGAAGAACTGAACTGGGCACGGGATATGCTGACTTCAATTGGGGCTAGCTCTTTGATCGGCCGCAAATACCGAGAGCTCTCCCAGGGAGAAAAGCAGACCGTTCTCATTGCACGAAGCCTCATGGACCAGCCAGATCTGATCATCTTTGATGAAGCCTCGAGCGGGCTTGATCTCTTTGCCAGAGAAAAACTCCTCCGTCAGATCCATCATATCAAACAACTAGATCACGCGCCTACCATGATTTATGTCACCCACCATGCCGAGGAAATTACAACAGACATGACGCATGTCCTCTTACTCAAACATGGCCAAGTGGTTGAGCAAGGACCCAAGGAAAAGATCCTAACTCCCCATGTCCTTAGTCAATTTTATGAAGCACCAGTATCCCTTATTGATCTTGGTGATGAGCGACTCTTTGTCAAACCAGAAATCGCACACTGAAAAGAAAATGAATAAAGCAAAAAGAGAGTGGGACAGAAATCGGTAATTCGTTAGAATTCGATTTCATCGTCCCACATCCGCACAGTTGAGTAGGGCTGTAAAAGCTGATGAAATCAGCGTATTAGAGCCCACTCAACCACTGCATCTTGCTCGACATCCAAAAACAATTGAGAGGCTAGGACTTTTGTCCCAGCCCCTTTTACTCTTATTCTCAACGATTCCGTGCATACTCGATCATATCATATGGAAGCGTATTGGCACTTTCTCTTAGGGAATAACTTTCTAATTCATTGACATTTTGGCGCATACGGCGCGCTTGCTTGGCGGTAATCAGGTGTTGCGCTTCATATTCAAAAATAATCTTACGCTCCAAATAATAGCCTCTCAACATTTCATCGATATTATTTGGTTTCACGCGATTAATAACCCGCTCCACAAAGGCCCCACTGGTAATAATAGCTGTCTCTCTCAGACGAGATTCTTGTAGGAAAGAGATCAAACTGCTCCGATAAATCCCCTTGAGGTCTTCCAAACTTTCGATGATGATTTCCGTATTGGCCAGATAAAGGGCCGCAATCTGGTCATAATCAATGGCCTCTAACTTACTGTCTTCTCGGGTCCACCAGTTTCGCAAGCCAGACCCAAAGGTTAAGATCTCATGAACTAATAAACGCAAGAGACGGAAAGACACCAAGAGGTAATAGGTTAAACGAGACGAAAGATTGCGATTGACACGTTGCTCCATATTGCGAAGATAGCGTTGGTAGACGCGGTAGCCCCGCTCTCGAATCTTTCCTTCTTCATAAGCCTGTTCCAAGCCATCACTTTCAATACTCAAAATCAGGAGCTTCAACTGTTCCCAGTCCCTTTGAATGAGCCTGTTTTCTTGGCCTAGAATCAAGTTTTCTATGCGACCATGGTAGTTATCAATCGCCGCATACAAGGGACCCTTGTGCTTGCTATTCTTTAGGTCTGCTTCTAATTCCATGACGACATCATTTAAAATCGCGATCTGCATCAGGTAGTCATTGGTTTCTTCCTTGTCTTCTGATAATTTTGGAAGTACCACTAAGCCAGCAATAAAGCTGACAAGGGTAACTCCTGCCACTAAAAAGAGTAGGATAGGGTATTCTTTTTCGATCTTGGTTGGAATCAAAAGAATCGTCGCAATCGAAACCGTTCCCTTCACACCCGAAAAGGTCAGCAATAAGGCATCTTTTAGATAATTTCTCAACGATTTTTTTAATCGAACAGTTCGGTACCAATAAAAGAGGTAAACCATGACAAAACGAATCAAAAAGAGCAATGCTGTCAACAAAAAGACAGAAAGAACTAAAAGCAGATTATTGTAAATGGGACTACTTAAGATGGGCTTGGAAATCATTTCCAATTCCATTCCTAAGATGACAAAGACCGACCCATTTAAGATAAAGTTGACCGTATTCCAGACAGTATGACTCACAGTATCTACCCGCGCTTCAAGGAGGGTAATGTGCTTAAAGCGACTAGCTTTTAAGATCCCTGACACAACTACTGCAATGATACCAGAGACATGGAGTTCTTCTGCTAGGAAGAATGTCAACAGTGGGAGACTCAGTTCTAATAACAATTCACTGGCAATATCACTGGCACGAACACTCAAGAGCAAGGTTTGCAGCCACCGGTTCACAAAGGCCGTCAAGATCCCCACTGCAAATCCTCCAATGATGGAGATTCCTAAGGAAACCCCTGCCTCTCCAAGAGAGAAACTTCCGGTCGCAAGGGCTGCCAAGGCCACTCGAAAGGCAACTAGACCTGAGGCATCATTTAGTAACCCTTCGCCTTTTAAGATATTCGAAACTCGCTTTGGAAAGCTAAAGCGCTCAGACAGGGAGGCAAAGGCTACTAAGTCTGTAGGCCCCAGGGCTGCCCCCACGGCCATACAGGCTGCTAATGGAAGGCTCAGCCACAAAGAGTGAGCTGCCCAGCCCAAACTAATGGTTGAGATAAAAATCACTGGGAAAATCAAATAGAGGATGATCCGCCAGTGCTTTAAGACGGAAGTAATATCTGCTTCTTCTGCTTCTCGAAATAAGAGAGGGCCAATGACCAAGGCCAGAAAGAGCTCGGTATCCAGATGAAAATTTTCTTCTGGCACAAAGAGAGCCCAACCAATCCCTGGTAAAATTTGAATCAAGGGTAGAGGAAGACTCGGCACAAGTTTATTCGTGGCATTTGAGATGATCAAAATCATCGAAAAGATCACTGCATAAAGGAGTAGTTCCATATCACTCCCTCCTTAGCGTTCTTGGCAGCAGGTCTCAAATTGCTGTTTTAACTCCGCAATCTTTTGGTCTGTCTTGGTTACATCCTTGTGCTCAATCTTCTTTTGGGACCGTTCCATCTCAAGCGAAACCAATTTCTTTTTTATTTTGAGCATCTTTTTGGTCATATGAGCTTCATCATAAAAACCCATTGCACGCTCGTGGATGGTTGATTCGACAAAATGATGTCTCAATCCTTCAATTTTATTCTTTAAATATTCTTTATCCATGACGGTAGCTTTCTAATTTTTCGATCATGACCAAAAACGGTGGCTGATTCACTTGATTCAGTGTCCGGTAGATGGTCGCTGTATAGTCTTTTTGAGGGAGCTGACTGACAAAGTCCAGCACTGCATCACGCTCGATGTCTCCTCCCTCATGACCATAATAGATCATAATAGCCATTCGCCCACCTTTTTCTAGGCGAACACAAATTTTCTCCATCGCTTCAATCGTGGTAGCTGGAAGAGTAATGACCGATTTATCCGCAGATGGCAGATAACCCAGATTAAAAATAGCTGCTTTGATGGTCTCCACATATTGGTCCACATGCTGGTGGCCATCCAAAATCAACCGGACATGTTGAAGTCCCAACTTTTCCAATCTTTCTTGGGTATTGACAAGTGCCTGCTCTTGAATATCAAAGGCATAGACCTGGCCTGCTAGTTGGGCTAAAAAGGCCGTATCATGTCCATTTCCCATGGTCGCATCCACCACCACATCTTCTTTGGTGATGACTTCTGCTAAAAATTGATGGGCCGTTTCAAGTGGTCGAAGCATCAGCAGTCTCCTTTTCTTCTAGCTTACATCCTTGGGTACTTCCACGCCGACGCATTTCAGTTTCAATGGCGTTTAGGACTTCCCATTTGTTGAGGCTCCACATAGGGCCAATCAACATATCCCTTGGCGCGTCCCCTGTAATCCGGTGGATGACGATGTGTTTGGGGATAATCTCCAACTGGTCACAGATGACCTTGACATACTCCTCCTGGCTCATGAGTTGAAGTCGTCCTTCATGATAGTCCCGTTGCATCCGTGTATTGGTCATCAAATGCAAGAGGTGCAACTTGATGCCATCAATTTCATTATCGGTCACACAACGGCGAACATTTTCCACCATCATCTCATGCGTCTCCCCAGGAAGGCCATTGATCAAATGGGAGACGATCTCTGCCTTGGGCACCTGTTTACGAATCCGCTTGACTGTTTCAACATAGAGGTCATAACTATGGGCCCGATTGATCAATTCAGAAGTCGTTTCATAAGTCGTCTGAAGACCCAACTCAATCGTCACATGCATGCGCTCTGTCAGCTCTGCTAGGTAGGCCAAGGTCTCATCTGGTAAACAGTCCGGACGCGTACCAATGTTGATTCCTACCACTCCTGGTTCATTAATGGCCTGTTCATACCGCTCTCGAATGACTTCCACTTTATCGTGGGTATTGGTGAAATTTTGAAAATAGACCAGGTACTTCTTCACATCTGGCCATTTCCGATGCATAAAATCAATCTCTTTGTAAAACTGTTCTCGAATCGGAGCTTCTGGGGCCACAATGGCATCTCCTGAACCCGAGACCGTACAAAAAGTACAGCCACCATGGGCGACTGTTCCGTCTCGATTGGGACAATCAAAGCCTGCATCAATAGGGACTTTAAAGGTCTTTTCTCCAAATAAGGTTCGATAATAATCATTCAAGGTATTGTAGGATTTCATACCCTTCATTATAGCAAAAAAAAGAGTCGAACTCAAAACGCGAGTTCAACTCCTAGTTGTTAGATGTTTATTTTTGCTTGCCTGTAAAGCGCCATTGAAATCGCAAGCGATCATACAAGGGATACTCAAACTGTAAGACAGCAAGGCCCAAAATCATACTGCCAAGAACGTCTGATGGATAGTGGACCCCGACATAAACGCGGGAAACCACAATGGTCACGATTCCCAGAACCAGCAAGCCTTGAAGGCAATAGCAGGCTGTTTTATTTTTTACATGTTGGCCGATTATAATGATCAAACTTCCCAAAACAAGGGTAGACGCCAGTGAATGACCACTCGGGAAAGAAAAGCCTTTTTCCTCTACTAGATGAAGAATACTTGGTCTCGGTCTCTGGTAGATATTCTTTAGAAGAAGAACTAAAAGACCCGTCAATACCAGATTGCTCCCTAGAAAAAGAGCTTCACTGTACCATTTCTTATAGGCAAAGACCGCTAGCAGAAGACCCACCCAGATGACAATGATCTTGGTATCCATGACATGGGTCACCTTGGTAAAGAAGGCCGTCAGTGCTGCAGGCAGATCGCCTCGAATAGCAGACTGAATCGTGCTATCAAAGCCTGTTAATTGTTGCGGGTAAAAGCGAATCACATACCCAAGAATGACAAAAATGAGAAGGGCGAAGCTTGCCTTCGCCCAATGTTGTTGTTTATTTTTCATATTTTTTTAAAATCGGTTGCAATAAGGTATAGATCAACCCAAATGCGATGGCCCAAATCACCCCTTCGATCAGGTTAAACGGTGCAACCATTGCGGCTAAATAGTGGACAAGCCCTAGTGTTTTCGAAATATCATAGTTCATAAAACGAGCATACAAAGGGATTGCATAGACATAGTTCACCAATACCATCGTGATACTCAAGCTGATCGTTCCAACAATCGTTGCCAAGACAAATCGACCATGGGTCCGTTCCTTGTTCCAAATCCATGCAAAAGCAAGAACAAAAACAAGAACTCCAATGATATTGATTGGTAATCCGATCAAGGTTTCAAGCCCCTTATTATTAAGGGCTAACTTAAGGACAGATCGGATCAAGGTCACCCAAACGGCACTTTTAAAATCCAACAGGACCAAGGCCAACAAAATGGCGATAATACTCAAATCAATTTTGAAGAAATCTATCAAAAAAGAAAATTGATAGAACATCAAAATAAAAGATAAAGCGGATAAAACAGCCACTAGGGTCAGTTTACGTGTATTTGTCATAACAGGTTCCTCCAATTTTTTTAAAAATTAGAGAAGCTGGAAAGACGTCTACCCCATCATTCTACTCTAAACTATTTAAACAAAGCTTAAACTAGAAACTATTCTAGTTACTTTAGCTGATCTCCATCGAAACATGCCGTTAGTCAGTCCCAGCCACTAACGTTTTATTCCCATGCATCAGCTCTAAACAGATCAGAATAGCTGTCAGTCTATTCGTCTCTCGTCTTCTCCCATCCAGACTATACTGTCGGTTGTGGAGTCACACCACATCAGCTTGCGCTCGCGGACTTCTTTTAGACTATGGAAAAGAACATTTCCTCGTAAAAGTCACCGCCGGTCGGGAATTACACCCTGCCCTGAAGACCCTTTTATGATAACAAAAAAAACTTGCCTAGGCAAGTTTTTGTAACGTCATGGATTACATCGTTCGGGTTTTAAATTTTCGTTCTTACTTGAGCTTGTCGTGCTCATAATGATGGCTCAACTCCAGCCCCTTAAAACCTTGCTGGCGGAGTGCCTCATAGACAATCATGCAGACGGTATTAGAGACATTTAAACTACGGACATGCTCATCATTCATCGGAATGCGAATAGCCTTCTCTTCGTGCTGGCGCATAAAATCTTCCGGCAATCCTTTATCCTCGCGTCCAAACAAGAAATAATGGGACTTCCCATCCTGATAAGAAACGTCCGAATAGGTCTGATTTGCAAACTTGGACACTAGGTGTACCTGACCATCGCTCGCTGCTTCCATAAACTCTTCTAGACTATCATAAAAACGGACATCCAGCTTGTCCCAATAATCGAGTCCTGCTCGCTTCATTTTGCGATCATCGATCGGAAAAGCCATGGGTCGTATGATATGCAAGGGGGAATTGGTCGCCGCACAAGTCCGTGCAATATTTCCCGTATTTTGTGGAATCTGAGGTTGGAACAAGACGATGTGGTTTTGAGCAGCTGACTCTTGGTAGTCCAGTTCTTCAATATTCATACTCGATCTCTTTCTGATAAAAAAATAGCCACACTGCCCGGAGTCAAGCTCAGCAAACAGCGTGGTTACAGCTTCATTAACTTAACTCACAACAGGTTTGAGGTAAATCAACGAAGGTACTTTCTAAGTATAACACTTTTGAAGCTCCTGTCAATAGTTTTTTTAGATTTTTTTAAGAAACTTTACCAAAGTTTTCAATCCCTCCTCGTTCTACTCTTTTGACGATTTTTCCTACTTGTTCTTAGCTTCTCAAAATTCCACCAGAAAATCCTTAAAAAAGATGAATTTTTCTTGAAAATAGAGTATGATAGAAGCATACTCTGGAGGTATTCTATGAAAATTATTGTTGTTGGTGGAGGAAAGGTCGGAACGGCCCTTTGTCGTTCTCTCGTTGCTGAAAACCACGATGTTATTTTGATCGAAAAAGACGAATCCGTTCTCAACCATATTACCAAACGGTTTGATATCATTGGGATTTTAGGAAATGGCGCAAACTTCAAGGTCTTGGAGCAAGCAGATGTTGAAGACTGCGATATCTTCATTTCCATGACCGAGTACGACGAAGTGAATATGGTTTCTGCTGTTTTAGCTAAAAAAATGGGAGCCAAAGAAACCATCGTTCGGGTGCGGAATCCGGAATATTCCAATTCCTACTTCAAGGAAAAAAATATCTTGGGCTTCTCCTTGGTTGTCAATCCGGAATTGCTGACAGCTCGTTATATTGCTAATATCATTGACTTCCCAAATGCCCTTTCTGTGGAGCATTTTGCAAACGGCCGTGTTGCCTTGATGGAATTTAAGATCAAGCCAGATAGCAATCTCTGCGATATGAGCCTATCCCAATTCCGAAAGAAATACGGAAACGTCATTGTTTGTGCGATCGAGCGTTGCAATGAACTCACGATTCCAAATGGAGACTTTGTTTTGCAACCCCAAGACAAGATTTTCGTGACAGGAAATCGGATCGAGATCGTTCTCTTCCACAACAATGTCCGACCTCAAGTCATTAAGAGCATGATGATGATTGGTGCTGGAAAAATTGCCTACTATCTGCTCAATATTCTCCAGGATGTGCGTCGCAAAATCGATCTCAAGGTCATCGAGGTCAATCGCGAACGAGCTGAATTCTTTAGCCAAGAATTCCCTGACCTCTATGTCGTCCATGGAGACGGAACTGCTAAAGACATTCTTTTAGAAGAGAGTGCCAATAACTTTGATGCTGTGGCTACTTTGACAGGGGTCGATGAAGAAAACATCATCACCTCCATGTTCTTAAATTCTGTCGGAGTCAAAAAGAACATTACCAAGGTCAACCGAACTAGTCTGCTGGAGATCATTGGCGATCAAGATATGACCAGTATCGTTACGCCAAAACGCATCGCTGTAGATACCATTATGCACTTTATTCGTGGACGCTACAATGCACAGTTCTCAAACCTAGAAGCCTTGCACCATGTCGCAAACGGCCGGATTGAAACCTTGCAGTTCCAAATTAAGGAAGACAATAAACTAACCCAATATCCCCTCTCTGAATTGAAATTGAAAAAAGGCGTCTTGATCGCTGCCATTATTCGAGACGGCAAGGCTATTTTCCCAAATGGAGATGACCGTTTGATGGTAGGAGATCGGATTATCGTAACTACCTTGATTCAAAATGTCACAAAAATCTACGATCTACTTGAGAGGTAAGCCTGATGAATAGAAGCATGATTCGTTACCTCTTGTCCAAGCTCCTCTTAATCGAGGCAGCTCTCCTGATCGTTCCCTTAGTCGTCGCTACGATCTATCAGGAACCTGCCAAGGTCTTTGTCTCTATTGGGGCAACCATGGCCATCTTACTTGGGCTGGGGCTACTTGGTAGTTTTCACAAACCAAAGGACTTTCACATTTATGCTAAAGAAGGAGTCCTGATTGTAGCCCTCTGTTGGATCCTCTGGTCCTTCTTTGGCGCCCTTCCCTTTGTCTTTTCGGGACAAATTCCCAACATTATCGATGCCTTCTTTGAAGTCAGCTCTGGCTTTACAACAACAGGGGCAACGATATTAGATGATGTGGGTGTCCTCACCCATTCTCTCCTCTTTTGGCGCAGTTTTACCCACTTGATTGGGGGGATGGGAGTATTGGTCTTCGCCCTTGCCATTATGGACAATAACAAGAACAGCCACCTTGAAGTCATGAAGGCAGAAGTTCCTGGTCCAGTTTTTGGCAAGGTCGTTTCCAAATTAAAAAACACAGCTCAAATCCTCTACTTCTTGTACTTGGGCTTGTTCTTCCTCTTTGTAGTTCTTTATTTCCTTGCTGGCATGCCCCTTTATGATAGTTTTGTCATCGCCATGGGGACGGCTGGAACCGGGGGCTTTACCGTTTTTAACGACGGAATTGCCCACTACAATAGTAGTTTAATCACCTATTTGGTCAGTATCGGGGTTTTAGTCTTCGGGGTTAACTTTAACCTCTACTACTTCCTCATGATCCGAAAATTCAAGGCCTTCTTTAAAGATGAGGAATTGCGGACCTATATCACCATCGTCCTCGTGTCCAGTGTCTTGATCGCTTACAATGTCCTTCATCTCTATGCCAATGTCGCTAAGAGTTTTGAAATTTCTTTCTTCCAAGTTTCCAATATCATCACCACTACCGGTTTTGGTTATGGAACGACGGAAAAATGGCCTCTCTTTTCTCAGTTCATCCTCTTGATGCTGATGGTCATCGGTGGTTCTGCTGGATCGACCGCTGGGGGGCTTAAAGTCATTCGGTGCTTGACCTTATGGCGAATCGCAAAAAATCAGGTTCTTTCGACCTTGTCTCCGAATCGCGTTCTAACCTTGCATGTCAATGATACGGTATTAGATAAGGATACACAGCATCAGATCCTCAAGTACTTTACAATATACAGTTTTATCACGATCGGCTTACTCTTTGTAGTCAGTCTAGACAATAATAACTTCATGACGGTTGTCAGTGCTGTCTTTAGTTGTTTCAACAACATTGGACCTATGATTGGAACAGGTCAAACCTTTTCCATCTTTAGTCCGATTTCAAAACTATTACTTTCCTTAGCCATGATTGCCGGACGGCTTGAAATCTATCCAATGATTCTTCTCTTCCTCCCTAAAACATGGTCTAAACGCTGATAGACAACTCTAGTACAAAATCAACACCCTTAGAAAAATAATTTCTAAGGGTGTTTCTGTTTATTTGCGATCGTCCTATTTTGATTCTTCATTTCGCTTCAGACTAAAATGGTCTGGCAAGGGGTCCGGTCCTGCTTTGGTTCCAGGATGGCAACGTAGAATCCTCGCAATCCCCATCAAGACACCTTTCACACCAAAACGTTCAATCGCTTGGATCATATAATTGGAACAGGTCGGTTGAAAGCGACAAGAAGGCGGAAATAGGGGAGAAATCCATTTTTGATAGCCTCTGACCAGTGCAATTAGGATTGTTTTCATGCTTTTTTAGATTTAGTTACTGCTAGATTGTGCAGTTGGCTGATTTCTTTTTTGTTCAAGCGACGGTATTCACCCGGACGTAGCCCTGAGACGTCCAAATTTCCAAACTGGGTCCGGGAGAGTTTATCCACTAAAAGTCCCACCGCTTCAAACATCTTTTTAACCTGGTGGTTACGCCCTTCATGAATGGTCAACTGAACCACTGAACGGTTCTTTTCAACATCGACTTTTAAAATCTCGTAAGTCGCTGGCTTGGTTTTCTTTCCATCAATGGTCACCCCTCGCGTCAAGGGACGCAAGTTTTCCTTATTGGCAATCCCTTTGACACGCGCCACATAGACCTTATCAATTTCATTGCGCGGGTGAATCATCTCATCTGTAAAATCACCATCATTGGTCAAAATCAAGACACCAGATGTATCCCAGTCCAAACGTCCCACTGGGTAGATGCGCTCTGGTACTTGAGATAAAAGGTCAACGACTGTTGTCCGCCCTTTATCATCTGATACACTAGAGATGACGCCACGTGGCTTATTTAAAAGATAATAGACCTTTTCTTCGTTATAGATTGGAGTCCCTTCTACTTCAACCTGATCACCGGTTTTAATGATAGTCGCTAATTCACGCACAACTTGGCCATTGACCGTCACCAAGCCTTGCTTGATCAGTTCTTCGGCCTTGCGACGACTAGCCACGCCTGCATGGGCAATATATTTGTTAATTCTCATCTAGTTCCTCTGTTCTCTCTGAAAATAATTGACCTTCTTCTGGATCGATGTCCACTTCCTCAACCTTTGGCAATTCCTCCAAATGATTGATCCCCATATAATCCAAAAAATACTCCGTCGTGACATACAAATTAGGACGCCCGAGGACTTCTTTTTTTCCGTCTTCGCGGATCAGATCAAATGACAGTAGTTTGGTAATGGCACCACTGGAATTGACGCCTCGAATATCATCGACCTCCACGCGGGTGATCGGTTGCTTATAAGCAATAATTGACAAGGTTTCAAGGGCAGCCCGAGACAAACTTTGGTTCATAGGCGTTCTAGAATAGTCTCGTAAAACCGAAGCGTAGTCTGCCTTTGTCACCAATTTATAACGGGAAGCTGTCTCCATCAAACACAGACTGGTATCTGTGTCCTCCTGGTATTTTTGGCTTAATTTTTCTAAACTTTGCACCACACCTGTCGGAGGTAAAGAGAGAAGGTCTGCGATTTGTCTGGCAGTAATTCCTTCTTCACCTGCTACAAATAAGAGTGCTTCAATTTCAGCTAATTTGCTCATGTTCAATCCTATTTAAGTAAATTTCTCCAAAAGCCCTATCCTGGATCACCGTTACTTCTTGAATCTTGATCAATTCAAGGGTTGCAAGAAATAGAGTAATGACCTCTTGGAGATCCGTTGCTTCTAGAAACAAGTCCTGCAAGAGAACTTGTGAGCGATCGTGGAATCGGTGACGCAGCTGGTCCATCAGATCCTCAATCTTGTATTCATCCTTTACAATGGTCGTATGGTTCTGACGGAATTCTTCTTTTTTCTTGGTCAATAGTTTTGAGAAAGCCAAGAAAAGATCCACCGTTGTACGATCGTGAAGCAATTCCGTATCGTCGTAGACCAATTCCATCTTTGGTTTCGAATAATAGAGGGCGCGCTCCTCGTGCTGCGAGGCCATCAACTCTCCTAATTGCTTGTAAGTACGGTACTCTTCCAATTGAGAAAGGAGGTCCTGCTCTAGATCCTCTGCTTCATCCATCTCCTCTGCGACCTTAGGAAGAAGTCTACGACTCTTGATCAGGGTTAGTTGACTAGCCATCAGCATGTATTCCCCTGCTACCTCTAGTTTCATAGCCTGGAGAGTCGCCAGATAAGCCAGGTACTGTTCAATCACCTCAATCAAGGGGACCTCATAGATATCCATCTGGTATTTAGAGACCAAGTGGAGCAAGAGGTCCAAAGGCCCTTCAAAATCTTTTATTTTAATATCCATTATTTATATTTTTCTAATGTCACCATGGTTTTTAGGCCCAATTCACGCGCAATACTAAAGAGATCCACACCGAGTTCACGTTGTTTCAAAATATACTGCTCACGAATTGATTGGGCCGAAAGGTCTTGGTTGCCTTTTTCGATCAAGAAGGCTTCTAACTGTCGGAAT
Source organism: Streptococcus sp. HMSC065E03 (assembly GCF_001815045.1). Classification (NCBI taxonomy): domain Bacteria; kingdom Bacillati; phylum Bacillota; class Bacilli; order Lactobacillales; family Streptococcaceae; genus Streptococcus; species Streptococcus sp. HMSC065E03. The sequence goes on from NZ_KV818852.1 coordinate 132,586, forward strand.
CCCCACTGACGGGAGTAAGATTTTCCTTTATTATCAAAGAGATAGACACCATCGAGGAAGAGTTGCAACTCATCCAGTAACGGCTCTGGAACTTTTAAAACCCGTTTTTGTCCATCTTTGCCCACTCGAATGACATGAAAGTCCAGCTGAATATCTTCGACTTTGACTTGGAGAATCTCACTTGGCAATAAGCCCATCTCCAGAATCAACAAGGCCATCAAGCGTCCCTGAGGGTTAGTTGATTCATCCCAAAAATGGGTCAGATCCAACAATTCCCGATCATGGGTCTTGGCCGGTTGAATTTTAGGCAATACCAAACGATGGTATTCAGAAATAAAGCGTTCTTGATACAAATAATATAAAAATTGGTTGACGGCAGATAATTTTCGTTTTTGAACCGCCGGTTTAAAATCTTTAATCGAAGCTTGGTAAATTCTCAAATTTGTCGGTGTCACTTTTCCATGGATCGACTCAATAAATTGGTCCAAATCATAGAAATAGGCAGACTGAGAATTTTCACTTAATTCTTTTTGATCAATAAAACTTGCAATAAATTCTTTCATTTTGGAATCATCTCGTATTCATTTGAAAAATCATGCATTAGCGAATTGATGGCTTTAAGAATCGATTTCCGTGTAATAATCCCTTGGAAATAGCCTTCTTCATCCACCACCGAAAGGAAGGAGTCATCCACCAACTTGTGCAGGACTTCTGTCAAATTGAAGTCTAAGCCGATGATCCCGACCTCTTTTTTTGCAACGTCTACGATATCCATCGAGGCAAAAGTCTCCTCAGGAATCTCGTGTTTCAATTGATAAGATAGAATATCCGTTAGGGAGATCGTCCCCACAAACTTGCGTTCATCCGTCACTACCGGAATACGACTATAGCTAATCTGGCTCAACAGCAAGACAGCATGGTCTACATTGTGGTTATCAATCAAGACCGCTAAATTTTTGGCTGGAGTTAAGAACGTCTCTTCCTGCGCCAGCAAGAAACGTTCAAATTCCTTTGCTATCATCTGCTAAACTCCTTTGTCAATTCAGGATACAACTCATGATCTCGCGTATAATACTCTACCTTGTAATGAGAATCATCTATCTCAATTTTAGCATAGAGACACTCTCGAATCAGACCGCGTGGCTGACTGATCGATCCAGGATTCACAAAGAGGGTTCTTCCTTCCTTCCAAGCATCTGGGATATGAAGGTGGCCGTAAAGACAGATATCTGCTTCTTCCTCTTGGGCCCACAGATCCAATTTTTGAAAACTAAAATTGATCTGGAAGAGATGCCCATGGGTCTGGATGATTCGTGTTGGCCCTAGTTGGGTCACCAAGCGTTCCGGATAGCCATCATAAAAATCCATATTTCCTTGGACAACGTGGATCCCTTCCCAGACAGGATCATCACTTTTTAGTTCAGAATCCCCATTGTGAAAGATCCCATCGACCTGGCCTAGGTATTTTTCTTTAATAGCTTCAACAATGGAGCGGTCTCCATGCGAGTCACTCATAACGATGATTGTTTGCTTTGCCATGATGGAAATACCTCCAATAACTTTTTAACAGCTAAAGCACGATGTGATTGTGTATTTTTTTCTTCTAGCGTTAATTCAGCAGCAGCACGGCCCGTTTCCCCAACTAAGAAGAGAGGGTCATAGCCAAAGCCGTGTTCCCCTTTGGGCTCAAAATTAATATACCCTGGCCAATCTGCTTCCACCACTAGGCTTTCCTTGCCTGGTCTTGCGACCACCAAGGTCGTATGGAACTGAGCTGAACGATCTTTCAAGTCAAAGACCATGGCCAATTCGTGCAACAATTTCGCATTGTTTTCCGCATCTGTCGCACCAACTCCCGCAAAGCGAGCTGACCAAACTCCTGGTAAACCTCCCAAGATATCTACCTTCAAACCTGAATCATCTGCTAAGACTGTTTTCCCAGTTAGCTCTGCAATCGTTTCAGCTTTTAGGCGGGCATTCTCTTCAAAGGTCATCCCTGTTTCTTCGACTTCTGGAAGCTCTGGGTATTGATTGAGATTTTCCACTTCAAAGCCCAGCTTTTCAAACATATTACGGAATTCTTTGGTTTTTCCCTCATTTCGAGTTGCAATGAGAATCGTATCTTTGACCTTGTCTTGACCCAAGAAGGCTTCCAAATCCACCCCATCACTTGGCAAATGCAAGTAAAGCAATTTCCCTTTTTCAACCAATAGCAAGGCTCCTTGACGCTGTACAATCTCAAAAGCTCTTCCCTTGACTTCATTCAAGATTTCGGTCAAAAAGGTCAGAAAACGAAAGGCTGAACCATAGCGCATCACCGATAGATTGAGAGGCAATCCTTCAGGATCCTTGGCAAAGAGAAGTTCCAGCTGATCTAACAGAGTGGAAGCTTCCGCAGGCACTTGACTAAATTGGTTGTAGTCTGCATCTTCTCCCCATTGGGCAATATACCAATCTTGGGGATCTTTGTATTCAAATAGTTTGTCACTCATAAATTTACATGCTCCACATTCACTGAACGTTCTAGCCATTTTTCGGCAATCGCTGCAAAGCTATTGGCATTTGCAGTGGTATAAAAGCGGTGGGTCTGTTCTAAGAGTTCGCGACTCTTATTGAGCTCAAAATAGTTTAATAAGACGGAAATATCCCGAACACACTCAGCTCCACTATCAATCAATTTGACATCCGGTCCCATCACATTTTGAATGATCGGTTTTAAAAGGGGATAATGGGTGCATCCCAAGACCAAGGTATCAACCTTTCCAACTAGTGGTTTTAGGGTTTCGTAAACCACCTTTTTGGTCACACTGGATGCCAACTCGTTTGATTCCACTAAAGGAACAAACTTGGGACAAGCTAAACTGCTGACTTCCATGTCTGGTGCCAGACTTTGAATCTTCTCTTTATAAATTCCAGAAGAAACCGTCATCGGTGTCCCAATGACCCCAATTTTTTGATGGGTCGTCGATTTAATGGCTGCAGAAGCTCCGGGTAAAATCACTCCTAAAACGGGAATATCAAGTTTCTCCTTGACTTCTTCCCAAACAACTGCCGTCGCTGTATTACAGGCTAAGACAATCATCTTGACATTTTTGGTCAGAAGGAAGTTCACCATCTGCCAAGTATACTCGCGAATTTGGTCTGCTGGTCTAGGACCATAAGGTGCACGCGCTGAATCTCCAATATAGACGACATCTTCGTGAGGAAGCTGACGGAGCAATTCGCGGACAACAGTTAGGCCCCCTACTCCAGAATCTAAAAAACCAATCGGTCGGTTATCCATATCTCTTCCTTCCAAAAGGAGGGACTAAGAAATTCCTCCAAGCCCCTCTCATTTATTATCGTGAGATTGCCCCACTCTTATTTTTTCTTGTTTTTCACCATTGCTGATTTTTGTTGGTTCACAATTTGGCGATAGACTTGTTGAACTTTTGCTTCGCTTGGACGTTGGCCGCTCGCACCTAAAAGCGTACGGACTGCTTCAACATTCAAACGTGGGTTTGATGCAAATTCTTTTTCAAATTGACGACGAAGCAAGAACATTCCTGCAACCATCCCACCAAAGAAAGCTAAAATAATCAACAAAATTCCTAAAAAGAGATTCATACAATTTTCTCCGATCCATTATTTTTACATAACTATCATTATATCAGACAATCGCTTATTTTTCAATGTCAAAGCCGTAGAGTGTCGCAAGATAATCTTCTGGTTTTTCTGCTCGACGAATCAAACGGGCCTGCCCATCTTCTTGAAGCAAAACTTCTGCTGAACGCAACTTAGCATTGTACTGATACCCCATTGAAAATCCATGGGCTCCAGTGTCATGGATCACGAGCAAATCTCCAATCTCCGTCACAGGTAGTTCTCGTTGTTTGGCAAATTTATCGTTATTCTCACAGAGACTTCCCACGACATCAACCACTTCAGTTGGTCCATCTGGACGATCCATATTGGTAATATGGTGATAAGCACCGTACATAGCCGGTCTGAGAAGATTCACAGCTGAAGCATCGACGCCCACATAGGTCCGGTAGGTTTTCTTTTTATGAGTGACTCTGGTTACCAGGAGGCCGTGTGAAGCCAGCATAAAGCGACCAAGCTCGGTATAGATTTTCACATGACCAAGTCCTGCCGGTTTGAGAATCTCATCAAAAACGCGATGCACACCTTCCCCAATAATGGCAATATCATTTGGTTCTTGCTCCGGCTTGTAATTGACCCCAACTCCACCAGAGAGGTTGATGAAGCCCAAGTGGACACCTGTTTTCTCGACGACTTCTACTGCCAATTCAAAAAGTTGACGCGCTAGCTCTGGATAGTAGTCGTTGGATACTGTATTAGAAGCTAATAAAGCATGAATGCCAAACTCTTCCACACCTAGTTCTTTCAACTCGATAAAGGCTTGGATCAATTGCTCCTTGGTCATTCCAAACTTGGCTTCTTCAGGATTGTCCATAATATCGGTTCCCAGTTCAAAAACTCCACCAGGATTATAGCGGCAAGAAATAACCTTGGGGATGCTGGTCACAGACTTCAAGAAAGCAATGTCTTCATAGGCGTCCAGATTGATCGTTGCCCCTAATTCTCTCGCATAGACAAATTCATCAGCTGGCGTGTTGTTAGAAGAAAACATGATTTCTTTCCCACTAAAGCCCAGTTTATCCGCCATTAACAATTCCACGTAGCTGGCCGTGTCGACTCCACAGCCCTCTTCTTGCAAAATTTTTAGGATCGATGGGTTAGGAGTCGCCTTGATGGCAAAGTATTCCTTAAATCCTTCATTCCAAGCAAAAGCTTGATGGAGGGCACGAGCCGTTTCACGAATTCCTGCTTCATCATAGAGATGGAAAGGGGTCGGAAATTCTTGGGTCAGACTTTCTAATTGTTCACGGGTTACAAAAGGTGTTTTCATAAGCGCTCATTTCTATTCTTTAGTCACTATTAGTATAGCACAAGTCGAAAGACAAAAAAAGCCGAGGCAACTGCCCCAGCTCAATCTCTCTTTGATTAGTCGTTTCTTCCGAAGATACGAAGAAGGCTGATAAAGAGGTTGATAAAGTCAAGATAAAGTTCCAAAGCCATCGCTACTGCCCAACCTGTAGCAGGTTGACCATTTGTTTGATCATAGACATAGCGAATCTTTTGGTTATCCCAAGCTGTCAATCCTGCAAAGAGGAAGACAGAGATAATACTCAAGATATAGTCCATTCCAGAACTTCTCAAGAACATGTTCACAACAGAAGCGATGATCACACCGATCAAGACTCCCATCAAGGCACGTCCCATACCAGAAAGGTCTTTTTTCACGACGCGTCCGATAGCTCCCATGACAATAAACATCAAGGCACTGACCAAGAAAGCCTTATAGACCGTCGCTTGCATGTAGCGAGCAATGATAAAGCTCAAGGTAAAGCCATTCAAAGCTGAGTAGATCAAGAAGATCGGAAGAGCAGACGGGCTATTTTTAACAGCCTTCCCACTTGCAACAAAGACCAAGATCAATTCTACAACCACTGCTGCATAGTAAACCATTGGTGCTGTTGTCAAGATTTGAACGAAGAAATCTTGAAAGACCGTCATCATGAGACCAGAGACAAGGGCTGAAATCCCAACACCGATTCCAACTAATGAGTAGATTTTGTTATAAAAAGCATTCAATCCACTTTGTTCTTGGATTACTGAATCATTATACATATAAACAAGTTCCTTTCAAATTTGTTTACTACGATTTTAACATTTTTCGATGAAAAAATCTCCTTTTAGCCATCTTTTTACGCCATGGTTCTGAAGCTTCTTTAACAGCCCAGTATTTATCCACCATGGTCACTACGAAGGATTCTTTGTAGCGAGGCGGAGCAAGGGTAGCTCCCCACATGTGTTTAATAATGATGTCTTCTTCCTTGGCATTGAGATCTGTGATCTTTCGTGCATTTCTCACGGCAATGCGGGGATGGATCCAGGCGTGACTCTTGGTAAACTTGGTCTCGCGCCAATCATAGTAAAAGAGGTCATGCAAGAGGCCACCCCGAGCCGTACTTTTGGCATCCCAACCAAATTTTTTAGCCAGTTTATAACTGGTATAGCTAACATGAATGGAATGCTCCAAACGATTGGAATGAATATGGTGGGGAATGTCGGCTAATTTTTGAACCTTAGGATGCTGGATCAGATGGCCTACATAGGTCATGTATTCTTTGTCACGATGATATTGCATAAGATAACCACCTTTCGTTGATAAGCTCTCCCAATAAGATCTCCATCAACTTCTTCTTACAGGTTAAGTATACTTCTTTTTCTCAAAATTTCCTTAAAGAAAACATCAAAATTCCTGCTGCCACTGCAACATTCAAACTCTCGGCCCGACCTGGCATGGGAATATGAACCAGCTGGTCCGCTTGTGTCGCCATTTCCTGGCTGATGCCATTTCCTTCATTGCCCATAACCAGGATAAACCGATCGGTCTGAGGAAGCTGACGGTAGTCAATGGAAGCTTCTGAAAGCGTCGTTGCGAGAACTGCTAGATGTGATTGCGTAGCTCGCTCCAACAGTTCTTCTCGATCCAGTTTCCAGATAGGGATATGGAAATGACTGCCCTGCATGGATCGAAGGGTCTTGAGACTGTATAGATCTGCGGAGGCTTTCGAAAGCATGACGCCATCAAAACCTGCTGCATCTGCTGTTCGAATCATAGTCCCTACATTGCCGGGATCCTGTACATCCTCCAAATAAAGGTAGCGACCTTGTAACTGATCTGGAAGGACTGGTTGCTCCAGAGCGATCTCTGCGACAATCCCTTGCGGAGTCTTCGAATCTGCCAAGAGACTTAAGATCTCCGGGGTCACGACGGTGACTTTTTGGATGTTCTCTACCCGGTCTAAATAGGCTTCTAAAACAAAGACCTGTTGAATCTTCGCTTGATTTTCTACTGCCTCTTCAAACAGATGCCAGCCTTCAATGAGATAAGAATCTGTCCGGTATTTTTTTTGATGTAATTTTTTAGCATTTTTGATTACATTATTGGATTTAGACGTTATAATATTCATAGAACTATTATAGCACAAAGAAAAAGAAGAAATCATGCCTCAGATAGATTTCTTCGAGTCAAGGAGGTCGCACATGCAAAAGGTAAAAATGATTGCCCAAGGACGGGTTCAAGGGGTTGGCTTTCGCTGGGGAGTGTACAGTCTTGCTTTAGAGATCGGTGGGATTACTGGCCGTGTCTGGAATAATGACGACGGAACGGTTGGCATTCTGGCCCAGGCAGAGTCTAGTAGCCAAATGGCCAAATTCATTCAAGAAATTCGCAAAGGTCCTACACCTTTTGCACTTGTAACTTATTTAGATGTTACGCTCGCAAACTTTGAAAACTATACAGACTTTAAAATTGCAAATTAAGACTAGAGAACTATTGTGTATTTTTAAAAAAAACAGTAGAATAGAAAGGTAACATTTTAAAAAAGAAGGAACTATTTGTGAAAAAAAATAAACTTGCATTACTTGCATCGATGGGACTAGCTTCGCTTGTCTTCTTATCAGGATGCGTGAGTGTCGATCGGAAAACTGGAAATCCGACTGGATTGATCTGGAATCTTCTTGGCCGTCCAATGGGCGAAGCCATCAAATTCTTTGCCAACAACCTTGGCTTGGGCTTTGGGATCGGGATTATTATCGTCACCTTGATCGTGCGGTTAATCATCTTGCCACTTGGTTTGTACCAATCATGGAAGGCAACCTACCAATCTGAAAAGATGAACTACTTAAAACCTATCCTTGGGCCAATCCAAGAGCGCATGAAGAACGCTAGCACACAAGAAGAAAAGCTATTGGCGCAACAAGAATTAATGGCTGCTCAACGTGAAAATGGAGTTAGCATGTTTGGTGGAGTTGGGTGTTTGCCACTCTTGATCCAAATGCCATTCTTCTCTGCTCTCTTCTTTGCAGCTCAGCACACCAAAGGGGTAGCAGATAGTAGCTTCCTTGGCATTGCTCTTGGTAAACCAAGCTTGCTCTTGACAGCAATCGTAGCAGTTCTTTACTATATCCAAAGTATGCTCTCTCTTCATGGAATTGAAGATGAAACCCAAAAGGAAAGCATGCGCAAAGCATCACTGATGAGTCCGATTATGATCGGTGTCTTCTCATTGATCTCTTCAGCCGGAGTGACTCTTTACTGGGTAGTCGGTGGGGTGATCCAAATTATCCAACAATTTGTCATCAACTACTTGATTCGTCCAAATCTTCGCAAGCGCGTCGCTGAGGAATACAAAAACAATCCTCCAAAAGCGACTAGTCACCGCGTGAAAAAAGATGTCACACCTACTGCAACGACACAAATCCAACACAAACCAAAAAACAACCGCAATGCAGGAAAACAACGCAATAGAAAGTAGTACAAACTACTAATTCTAGCGGTATACAGTAGCACTTGAACCCAAGGTTCAAGTGCTTTTTTGATACCATTCAGTCAGTCAACGAAAAATTTTCACTCTCACAAAAAGATTAAGAGCACAAAAAAACAAGCCCTCTTGGAGGGCTTGCGTTTTATAGTTACGCTGTTTTTTCTACGTTCAAAATTTTCACTTGGTAGCTTCCAGCTGGTGTCTCAACCGTGACAACGTCACCTGTCTTCTTACCAATCAAAGCGTGACCGATTGGGCTTTCGTTAGAGATCTTTCCTGCAAAGGCATCTGCCCCTGCTGAACCAACGATGCTGTATACTTCTTCATCTGTTTCGCCAACTTCTTGAACTGTAACGGTTTTTCCGATCGCTACTTCGTCTACTGCAACAGCGTCACTATCGACGATTTCTGCATAACGGATTTTTGTTTCCAAGCTAGAGATTTGACCTTCAACAAAAGCTTGTTCATCTTTTGCCGCTTCATACTCAGAGTTTTCTGAGAGGTCACCATATGAACGAGCGATCTTAATCCGTTCCACCACTTCAGGTCGACGGACCAATTTCAATTCTTCTAATTCTTGTTCCAATTTTTCTTTTTCTGCTAGGGTCATTGGGTATGTTTTTTCTGCCATTATTCTTCTCTTTCTATTATTTGAATGAAAAAGCTGTGGACGCGCCACATGCTTTTTCTAGTTTGAACTTGCTTGTGTCAATTTACTATTGACGTGTTCTTCTACATTTTTATTGTGTTCTTCGTATGTCTTAGCGAAGAAAACTTCACCATTTTCGACATTTGCGACAAAATACAAGTAATCGGTCTTACTTGGGTTCACCGCCGCTTCGATCGCTGATACTCCAGGGTTATCCACTGGGCCAGGCATCAAGCCGGTATTCTTATAAATATTATAAGGTGAATCCAGCTCTGTATCGATCGTTGCATCTTCTTTTAAGGTCGTCTTTTGACCAAGTTTCCCTTCGGCATAAAGAATTGCAATATTACTTTGCAAAGGCATGTCTTGGTTCAAACGGTTATAGAAGACACTCGCGATATCTTTGCGGTCCTGATCCGTCGCCCCTTCTTTTTCAACCAAGGAAGCAAGAGTCAATACTTCGTTTACATTGATGTTCTTGCTCTCAAGTATTTCATAGTATGGGCTTAAGTTTTGATCCATTGCCGCAAGCATCTGATCGATCATCTCTTTCACTGTGGTATCTTTCCCATAGTTATAAGTAGCTGGGAAGAGATAACCTTCTAAACGGTAGCGAACACCAGAATCCTTACTTGGTAGATTCGCCAAGAGCTTAGGATATTTGGCCACCATCTTCTCAATAAAGGCATCGTCTTGGACAGCCTTCAAGAAATCTTCTTTCTTGAATGGAGTCTTACCTGCCTTCTTAGTGGAGACATCGGCGGTGATAGCCGTCGCAATCTGATCAATCGTATAGCCTTCTGGAATCGTGACCTTTCCAAGAACTGGAGCCTGAGGAGTTTTGGTTCCCTCTTCTTGCAGTTTTTGGATGATGGTTTCTAGATCCATGCTCTTTTGCAGGTTGAAATAACCGGATTTGAAATTGCTATAGTTCTTGAACTTGGTATAGTAGTTAAAGAACTGGCCATTTTTCACGAGTCCTTTTTTCTCAAGGATCGCGCCAATCTCACGATTACTTGAACCTGCTGGAATCTCAACCGTTACGAATTCTGTTGCATTTTTATCCATCGGCTTGACAGCTGAATGGATATAGGTCACAGCAAAGATCCCTGTAGCCACGATCACAATCAGCAAAAGGCTGACCACTGTCCGCACAATTCGTTTAGCGATTTTATTTTGTTTCTTTTGTTTTTGTTGGCGCTGGTTACGAGAAGAGCGCGATAAGCTTTCCTCTACCGGTTCCTGACTTGGTTCTTTTGGAGCAGGCTTTGTAAGCTCACTCTTTTCTTCCACAGCAGGAGTCGCCTTTACCGGCTCCACTGGTTCTTCTTTGGGAGCCGACGCAGATTCTTCTACTTTTGGAGGTGGTGTTGCTTCTTCCTCCTCTTTCAGTGAAGAAGGGGTTTCAATGCTTCGATCAGGTAGATCATACTCTTTTTCGATCTTTAGAAGTTGCTCATTGGCCTCTTCTAAGTCTCTGAGGATCTGCTCTTTGAAGCTTAATAACTTCTCACTGTCTTGTGATTTATCAGTCAAATAATTGACCTCCCTCATCATAATCCTTAATATTATATCTTAAAAGATTTAGAAAAGCAATACAAATCGCCCTTCTTCTTCAAAATACCTATTTAATCAAGGTTTTCATTTTCCCAGACCAGATTGTACCAAACTTCACCCGCATATTGGGATTCTGAAAGACCTTCATTGGTAAATCCTTGCTTTTCGTAATAAGGGATCAAATAATCATGACAGGTCAAATTGATCCCTTGACGGCCATCCTTAATCGCAATTTCTTTCATTGCCTCAAGCAAGAGGGTTCCAACCCCTAGCCCTTGGGCTTCTTTAGCAATGGATAGACTCGTAATGGAAATAAAGCCTTTTTCTAACTGGCTTAGATCTTCAACCTCTGAAAAAGAGGAATCGATCAAATAGCGCTCCGGTCTAACAGGTCCTTCTAAATAGCCTAATATCTGACCTTGGCACTCTACTACAAGAAATGTCGTTTGAATCTTTTCGATGTGATCTTTTAAAATCTCACGCGCAATCGCTTCTTCTTCTGAGAAATTTTCAAGCTCAATGCGCTCGATGGCATCCAAATCCTGCAGCTCTGCCTGTCTAATGTGAATCTTTTCTTTCATCATTTACCCCTTCTATCGTTCCCAAACCATATGGACACCTCGATCAGACTCAGCTTCATCTCGAAATCCTTGCTGGGAAAAATAAGATAGTAAGTCTTCTGGGCAATCGATCCAAATGGCTTCCTTTTCCTTTTGAACAGCTAGATCCTTTAAAGCAGCGATCAAAATAGAACCATAGCCTTGACCTTGAAAGGCTGGTCTCACTGCTAGTCGCAATACAATTAGGTCTCCTTTTAAAGGCTGGTCTTCTGTCGCCAACAAGTAAGCCACAGCATCCCCCGCCTGCTCTGCAAGCAAAGAAATGGCTTCCTTCGAACCTAGCGCTTCCTCAAGAGTGGCCTTGTGCTTCTTTTCTTCATTGTCATGAAGTTCTTCTTCTAGCAACAGCAACTGTTCTTGATCAGCTGGGGTGATTGATCGAATCATCATCCTGCTTTCCTCATCTCATACTCCTTCAGTGGACAGATAAATTTAAGTCTGGAACCAATCGATTCCAGACTCAATCATCTCTTATTGTACACTATGTGTCAAACTAGATAATAAACGCTCAAATGAGTATTCATAGGTTTGAATATCTCCTGCTCCCATAAAGACATAGACCGCATTTTCATGGTCAAGAAGAGGAGAAACATTCTCAGCTGTAATAATCGCTGAACGTTTGACAATTTTTGCTTCCAAATCTTCAACTTTCACATCGCCGTGATCGACTTCCCGTGCAGAACCATAGATCTGTGCCAAGTAAACAGCATCTGCTTGATTCAAGGCTTCAGCAAATTCATCCAACAAGGCAATGGTCCGTGTAAAGGTATGTGGTTGGAAAATGGCCACAATCTCTTTGCTTGGGTATTTTTGACGGGCCGCATCCAAAGTTGCAATAATTTCCGTTGGATGGTGCGCAAAGTCATCGATGATCACTGTTCCATTGACTACTTTTTCAGTAAAGCGACGTTTCACGCCAGCAAAGGTCTTCAAATGCTCGCGGACTAAATCTAAGTCAAATCCTGCAATGTAAAGCAAACCAATGACTGCTGTAGCATTCATGATATTGTGGCGACCAAAAGTTGGGATATGAAATTGCCCCAAATCTTCTCCACGGAAATGAACGTTGAAGGTTGAACCAGTCGTTGAACGAAGCAAGTTGCTTGCCACAAAATCGTTCGTCTCCTTATCAAAACCATAGTAATAAATTGGTGCTGATGAGGTAATCCGACGCAATTCTTTGTCTTCTCCGTAGATGAAGAGGCCTTTGCTGATTTGTTTGGCATAATCGTTAAAGGCATTAAAGACATCTTCCAAGCTCGTGAAATAGTCTGGATGGTCAAAGTCAATATTGGTGATGATGCTGTATTCAGGATGGTAAGGCATAAAGTGGCGTTCATACTCATCTGATTCAAAGACAAAGTATTTGGCTGCTGCAGAGCCACGACCTGTCCCGTCACCAATCAAATAACTGGTATCAGTGATATTTGATAAGACGTGAGAAAGCATCCCTGTTGTTGAGGTTTTTCCGTGTGCTCCGGCAACCCCCATGCTGACGAAGTCACGCATAAATTCACCAAGGAATTCATGGTAGCGTTTATAGGTTAGGCCATGCTCATCTGCATAAGCGATTTCCACATTGTTATCTGGACGGAAAGCATTCCCAGCAATGAGGATCTTGTCGCCTTCCAAATTTTTAACATCAAATGGATAAATTTGAATTCCTGCTTGTTCCAAGCCACGTTGCGTAAAGTAATACTTCTCAACATCTGACCCTTGAACCGTATGTCCCATTTGGTGAAGCATGAGGGCTAAAGCACTCATTCCTGCTCCTTTAATTCCAATAAAATGGTATGTATTAGACATGTTTTCTCCTTATTCTTGATCTAGATGGGTTAAATCCAATTCTTGTTTGATTGGCTGTGGTTTCAACTTGTGCTGATCTTTATTGTATATTTGGCTAGTCTTTAAGAAATCATAATTGTTTTTCTTTTCAGTCGGTTCTGCCACTTCTGGTTCTCCTGCAGATTCGAACTCTGCAAGGATCAACTGATCTTGTCGTAATCGTTTGCTATATTTCAATAATTCACCCGGATTTTCCTTTTGGAAGGGAGCCGTTGGCTGACCAGGTTTTCGTTCAGAAATAAATGATTTTTTCCGTTTACTTGTAGTAGCTGCTGGATCCGTTGTCAGATAGGGAGCTGTGCGTTTCTTTTTCAGATCTTCACGAGCGCGCTCTCTCGCTTCCTCTGCATAACGATTGGCTGGGCTTTTTTTATCAATCGGCTCTTTAAAATCAGGTTTTCTTACTGGCCGTCTTTTCGGTAGGGGCTCTTCTAATGGTTGGTGGTAAGGATGCTTAGGTTTGGTATTTTCAGCAATCGGTTGCCATTCCAAATAATTTTTATCCACATAGTCGCCTGTAATGTTACTAATCAAGTCTGTTTCATCATACAGGTTCATGTGGGGCATCTCTGTTAACATCAACTCATTATCCCCTACTTGAGGAAAATATTTTTCTGTCATGCTTTCTTCCTTTCGACACTCCATTAATTATAAACTATTCACAGAATTTTTCAAGCTATTCTGACTGAATTCCAAGAATCTCACGAATTTCCTCAACCGATAAACTAGATCGTGTTTCCGTTCCGTCTAAAATCGTTGAGACCAAGTGTCTTTTGGAAGCTTGTAGTTCTTGGATTTTTTCTTCGATCGTACCACGAGTAATCATGCGGTAAACTTCAACATTTTGTTCCTGTCCCATTCGATGGGCACGTCCAATAGCCTGGTCTTCCACTGCAGGATTCCACCACAAATCGACTAAGATGACCGTATCGGCACCAGTGAGGTTCAATCCAACCCCTCCAGCCTTCAGAGAAATGAGAAAAGCATGGCGCTCACCTGCATTAAAAGCATTGGTCATTTCTTGTCGATCTTTAGCGGGAGTAGAACCTGTGATTTTAAAGGAGGTCATGCCAAGCTGGTCAATTTCCTGCTCTAGGATATCCAGCATGCCTCTAAATTGAGAGAAGATCAAAACCCGGTGTTCGCCATCCTTGATTTGACCCAAAAGATCTCGAAGGCTCTCTAATTTCCCACTATCTCCCTGATAATCTTCCATAAAGAGGGCGGGGGTATCACAGATTTGACGAAGGCGCATAAGACCTGAGAGAATTTCAACCTTGCTCCGATTTAGTTCCTCTTCACTAGAGGTTCGAACTCGATCTTGAATTTGTTTTAATTGAGCCAAATAGATCGTTTTTTGACTTTCATCCAACTCATTGTGGTAGGTTGTTTCAATTAAGTCCGGTAATTCTTGGAGCACTTCATCTTTTTTCCGTCTCATGACGAAAGGTTTGACAAAACGCGCAATGGTCTCAGGACTCAATTTTTGAAATTCTTTTTTAGCCGGGAAGAGCCCTGGAAGGACTATTTGGAAAATGGACCAGAGTTCACCCACATGATTTTCAATCGGTGTCCCAGATAGGGCAAACACATGCGGAACCTCAAAGCCACGTAAGTGTTGGGCAATCTTGGTTTGGGCATTTTTCATGACCTGGGCTTCATCTAGAATCAAGTACTCATACTGATTCTTCTGGTATTCCTCCACATCTTGACGGAAAGAAGCGTAACTAGTGATAACCACCTGTGGATTGGTTGCAATGAGTTCATCTCGGTGCTGCTTGAGACCGTAGACGACTGCCACTTCCATCTGAGGAGCGAATTTTGAAAATTCTTGTTTCCAATTGTAGATGAGACTAGATGGAGCGAGAATCAAGATTTTAGTTTCTTTTTTTGCAACACTGGTCAAAAATGAAATAGTCTGCAGGGTTTTCCCAAGCCCCATATCATCCGCTAAAATACCACCAAAACCATAATGATTTAGCATGGAGAACCATTTAACCCCTGTTTCTTGGTAATCCCTCAGGGTCGCTTGGATTGTCATCTGAGGAAGTTGGAAGTCTTCTGGATGAGTCAGATCATGAGCTAAATTTCGAAATTCTTCTGAAAAATGAACATTGTCTTGATCTGCCAACAAATCAGATAGCTGATAAGCAGCAATCCGGCGGGCTTGTAGTTTCCCACCCTTGCTCATTTTCGCTCGCAGATCTGCTAAGGCTCGACTAATCTTCTTAGTTTCTTCATCAAAGACAAGAACTTTCCCTGTATGGCTGACAAAATAGTCTTTTTGCCCTACTAGAGCTTTGAGGACCTGGTCCACTTCGGCTGGATCCACACTTTCAAAGTCAAAACCGATCTCCAGTAGACTGCCATTGGTTTTAACATCAATTTTTGGACGCTCCACTTGATAAAGATCTAAAAGGCTATCAGAGAGGGTAACCTCTCCTAAGGCTTCAAAAGTCGGGATCTGTTGGTGAAAGAATGGATAGATTTGCTCACTTGATAAAGGACTTCTTTGGGAAGAAAAATCATCCGTAAAACCTGCTGCTAGCATGGTTGAAAAGACTTCTTGCTCCTTATCGAAATCACTAGAATAAGGAAGATTGAGAAGTTCCTCACGCGTGGTCACCACACGATCCTGGTATTGAAAGACAACATCCAGTAATACAGTCTGATCCTGTGCTAGATCAAAATGAAATTCCGGAGTGAAATCGTGGATTAAAAAGCTGGTCGGTGCTGTTATTTGTCCCAGTTTTTTGAACTCTTTTAAACTATAGGAAAGCTTTGTTTGGTCCGTTGGATCAAAATGCAGGCGTTTTTTGCGATCCTGATCCATTGGTAAGTCTTGAATCGCCTTCCATAGGGTTCGCTGTTGGGGCGTCAGGTGATAGAAGACACCATTTCGAAACAGGTAAACAGCCGACTCGACAACCTTCACTTGTGGCTCCGTAATGATCAATTCGTAAAAATCACCATGGTCTTCCACCTGAAAATGAAAGAGATCTTCCTCCCCATGGACATCCTGAAAATAGACTTCAGAAAAATCATACAAGCTGTATTGCAAGAGGAAAGAATCCAAATTCATCAGTAATTCTACAGCTTCTTCAAAGAGAGTCGGTGGAAAATAAAGATGGCGCCCAGCATTGGGAAAGAAATCTTGCTCTTTCGAGCCACTATCTGTGACCAAGCCTTGTAGGAAATTGATCACATCCTGACTAGGCCCATCAAATTCTAAATAAGAAATGGGTTCATAGTAACTTTTGCCAATTGCAAAGTGGCCTTCTTTTTGAAGGGTCTGCAAAAAAGCTAGCACATCTCTGATCACATAAGAACGCTCGTCTGGCAAGCGACGAATGCGAAGGGTCCACAAGAATTGACCAGAGTATTCATCCTCCTGCCCGACTGCTGATAAGACATAACGTGTTGCTTTCTTTTCGATTTTTGGAAGAACCTGGTCTAAAAACAAACTTCCAAAAGAGACCTTCTCCTGCGTTTCTTCAGTCGCCGTGGCGTCTTCTTCAAGACTTGCAAGAGCTGCTTTCCCACTGTCATCATTCTTCAAAAAAGCTTCCACAGCTGCCAGATGCGTACAGAATTTTTTCTTTTGAAAGAAAGCACAGCTACAAAAAACGGCATCGTCGTCCAAACTGTACCGCAAGCTTTCTTCTTCCACCCGAAAATACAGGTATTTTTCTTTTACTTCCTGAAGGGAAACTTTCCCAGCTTCATAGAGAAGGCTCCCTTGTGAACGAACCTTCCCAGGAATTAATTTTGCCATGTTTACCACCTTAGATTAATCCCTTTATTATACCATATTTAAGATAAAATTAGAAAAGATAATTTTACTATTAAAAGGATTTTAACTTACTTTTAGAAAAAACTGAGACAGTCTTGTCCCAGATTTTCACCTGATTTCGTAATAGAGTTACCTCAATCAGCTATCCATGATTTTTCTCTTTTAACCGTCTGAGCGAACAATAGACAGAATAGCTAAATAGAGAGGAGAAAGATCCCGATAGCCCACAAAAAATACGACCTATTTTTTAATAAAATCCCCAACAATAGGATCAAGAGCTCCAAGCTTACGATCGAACCGAGAAACAAGAGATACAGATAGATTTTAAATAATAAGTACACAAACCTAAAGCTCTCATGATCTTCATGAGTTTACTCTACTCATCCTTAAAAAAAGCATAAGGAATAAAGAATATCCGGACCATGATACTACGCATCTGACTATCCTCCACTTCATTTTACCAGCTTATTAAAAAAAGCAACGCT
Organism: Streptococcus sp. HMSC065E03; assembly: GCF_001815045.1. Taxonomy (NCBI): domain Bacteria; kingdom Bacillati; phylum Bacillota; class Bacilli; order Lactobacillales; family Streptococcaceae; genus Streptococcus; species Streptococcus sp. HMSC065E03. Next base: position 149,934 of record NZ_KV818852.1, read on the forward strand.
TATGCGCTACTTTTAGTTGTTTTCATAGTTGGAAGAATGAGCGTTTTATCATTTGAAATATCCTTCTCCACTTTGATCCATTTGTCTCGTATTCCCTACTTCCGTTTTCGCGCAATCAAATGGATTGGAGTTCCTTCAAAAACAAAGGCCTTGCGAATTTGGTTCTCCAAGAAACGGAGGTATGAGAAGTGCATCAGTTCTTCTTCGTTAACAAAGACCACAAAAGTTGGCGGCTTGGTTGCCACTTGTGTCGCATAGAAGATCTTGAGACGTTTTCCTTTGTCGGTCGGCGTTGGATTAATGGCAATGGCATCCATAATCACATCGTTCAAGACAGCTGAAGGAATCCGTGTATTTTGACTCTCACTGATCTGTTTAATCATCTCTGGCAACTTGTGCAAGCGTTGTTTGGTTAAGGCAGAGACAAAAACAATCGGCGCATAAGAAAGGTATTGGAATTGATCGCGAATGTCATCTTCCCACTGCTTCATGGTATGGTTGTCTTTTTCAATGGTATCCCATTTGTTGACAACAATGATCATACCTTTACCAGCTTCATGAGCAAAGCCAGCGATCCGTTTGTCATACTCCCGAATCCCTTCTTCGGCATTGATAACCATCAAAACCACATCTGAGCGGTCGATGGCACGCATGGCACGCATGACAGAATATTTCTCAGTGTTTTCATAGATTTTACCAGATTTGCGCATACCAGCTGTATCGATCATGGTAAATTCTTGGCCATCTGCATCGGTAAAATGGGTATCGATGGCATCCCGTGTGGTTCCAGCAACAGGGCTTGCGATGACCCGGTCTTCTCCTAGGATCGCATTGATCAAGCTTGACTTCCCAACATTTGGGCGACCAATCAAGCTAAATTTGATGATATCTGGATTTTCTTCTTCTGTGTCATTCGGAAGATTTTCGATGATGGCATCGAGCACATCCCCAGTTCCGATCCCGTGGACAGAGGATACCGGTAGTGGCTCACCCAGTCCCAAGGCATAAAAGTCATAGATATCATTGCGCATCTCTGGGTTATCCACCTTGTTGACAGCCAGGATCACTGGTTTATGGGTCTTATACAAGATACGGGTGACATATTCATCGGCATCGGTGATCCCTTCTTTTCCAGAAACAACAAAGACAATGACATCTGCTTCGTCCATGGCAATTTCTGCCTGATGCTTGATTTGCTCCATAAATGGGGCATCTACGTCATCAATTCCCCCTGTATCAATGATACTAAATTTTCGATTCAACCACTCAGCTGTTGCATAAATGCGGTCACGAGTGACTCCTTCAACATCCTCAACGATGGAGATCCGCTCACCGGCAATCCGGTTAAAGAGCGTAGATTTTCCAACATTGGGACGGCCTACAATCGCAATAGTTGGTAGGGCCATGATTTCCTCTTTTCTAAAGATAGGCGAGACCTCGTTTCAAGAAGGCCCCTCTTCATTTCTATAATAGTTTGTGTTTTTCCAGTAGATGTTTGGTCGCTTCTTCTTCCGGTTTCCCAAACTGAGCTGCAAGTCGCTCGCTCCAGCTATCTGTCGCACGCGCTCCCGCATAATCTGCCTGTACCTTGTCATAATCTGTCACAACTGATAGGTCTTGCTCTTGGTATTCTTCTTCAAAAGCAATATGTTCCAAAGGCAAGCGCGGTTTCACAGCATGTTGTTGATTTGGCACTCCGAGAGCAATTCCAAAAACAGGGTAGGTATAGTCCGGTAGACGGAAGAGTTCTGCGACTTCTTCTGAACAATAGCGCAACATACCGATTATCACTCCACCATAGCCGAGACTTTCAGCTGCTAATAGCGTATTTTGAGCTGCCAGAGCCGCATCCACTGAAGTGATCAGTAAATTTTCAACCCCTTCAGGATGGAAGTCCTTCTCATGAAGTTTGACAGCTTTTTCAGCTCGGTTTAAATCCCCTACAAAGAGAAGAAATACAGACGATTGGCGAATGGCCTCTTGGCGAAGCAATTGGTAAAGAGCCTCTTTCTTCTCTCTACTTTTTACGACAACCACAGAATAAGACTGAAAGTTTTTCCAACTTGAAGCCATTTGACCTGCTGATAAGATTTCCTTAAGATCGGCTTCTTTAATCGGTTCTTCCTTAAAGCGACGAACAGAAAAATGAGACTGCATTAAACGGATAGTATCATTCATCGACGATTTACTCCTTCTAAATGGATTTCCTTAGCTAAAAATTTCACACGCTCCATAACGCGTTTAGCCTGCCAGGTTTCATCACCATTGCGTGACGTTGCAAAATGGCGTTCCAACTCTTCAAAATTAAAATTGGAGGTGAAGAAGGTTGGAAGATTTTCCTGCATCCGGTGTTGCAAGATCACCTGCAAGATTTCATCTCGCACCCAGGCTGACATCTGCTCCGCCCCAATATCATCGAGAATTAAAATTTCGGCTTTTTTCACCTGGTCGACGGTTTCTTTGACCAAGCCTGAACTGATGGCATTTTTTACATCGATAGCAAAACTTGGGAAATGAAGTAGGGTAGTAGAGGCCTGACGTTTTTCGGATAAATCATGAGCCAAGGCTGCCATCATGTAGCTCTTTCCTACTCCAAAATCACCATAGAGGTAGATCCCCTTTTGATATTCCGGATAGTTGGCTACAAAATTGGCTAATTCTTCAAAGGCCTCAAATCGTCCCTTATCATCGAGCTCTACCTTGGCTAGACTGGCTTCTTTTAAGGTTGAAGGGAGATTGATCAAGTTAAGACGTTGGTTGATCGCAGCCCGTTTTTGGGCTTCGATTAACTCTGGTGTCTCCTCATAGGCCACATCTGCATAACCTTCATTCATGGTTAGGATCGGTTTATAGCCTTTGGCAATATAATCCGGATCAGCAAGCAAAAAACGGTTTCGCTCACTAATGTATTGATTAAATTTTGAAATACTCCGTCGAATTTCTTGCTCAGACAAAGACTGAGCTTGGATAAAGGCAGCGACTTCTTGGTCTGCTAAAATCTGTGCCACCAAATCCTCATAGTTAAATTGACGCGCACGGTTCATGTGAGACATGGTTTGACCTACACTTTCCATCTACTCACCTCCTTGATTCAGTTTTTCTAATAGGCGTTGTTTCTCTTTAGCAAGATCCACCTTTTCTGCTTGACTGGTTTGATTTTGATAGTTTGGTTGGCTCCACTTGGGAACATTGCTGTTCTTGCCCTTAGCTGATGTAGGACTCGTCCCCTTGTTTCCTTGAGCTTTAGCTTGTTCCTGGCGTTCTCGAACTTTTAAAACTGCCAGTTCTGCACTGTTGACGCCTTGATAAGAAAAATCATTTCCCACCTTCAAAGCATACTTTTCATTGAGATTAGCAGACTGGGTCTTGTTAAAGGTCAACAACAAGATAATATTGATCACCTCGTCTAGTAAGCCTAGATCAGCTAACTTGGATAATGTCTTGCGTTCGCTCTGCGTAATGGTCGCATTGCGCGCCTTCTTAATCTCCGCTAGAAATTGTAGGCTGGATTTTGCCTTCGCTTCCCTCAGAATGGTTTCTTCCTGACGGCTATAGGACATGCGGGGGTGCTCCTGGCTCGCCTGAGCCAACTTTTGCTTCATTCTCTTTGGAGAGACAATCCGGTCTACAGCCGTTTCTTTTGCTAGGAGATAGGTTTCATACCAGGTCCATTGTTGTTCTTCTGCGAGGGCAAAGAGGGCTAAAGTCGCTTCTCCTTCATCCGCAAAACGAAGTCCATCACGCCCCATCATTCGCTTAAACATCTCCATATCAAACTGCTGTTTCTTACTTGGAAGAACGGTCGCCTCACCAGCATCTAGTCCAAAGACTTGAGAGAAGGAAACTTGCCGTCTAGTTCCTAAAGAGCGTGCTGGGATCAGATCCTCAACAGCCTTTTCCCCAATCTTTTTTTCAAGCAAGCGTTTAAAAACAGCATTTGAAAAAAATTGTTCTGAGGCAAGAGGAGCATGTAATTGGATGGTGATCCCAACTTCTTCCTCATAGAGATCGATCAACCCCATGGCAATTAAACGATCAAAAGCGAGTAGCAACTGTGGAAATCCTATATTCAAGTGATTGAGGATTTGAGCCAGTAAATATTGTTTTTCACCCTGATCATAAGAGGCCAGCAGATAACGATAAACTGCTACCGTTTCCGTCTCCAAAATAGGCAGGTAATACTGCTCCAATGCAGCCCCTGCCGGCGGAAGAAGATTATTTTTTAAAAATGAGAAAGGCGTATTAGGCTTCATCTATTTTTCCTTTTTCTTCTTGGTTCCCTTCGTGATTTGTTTCAAGAGGGTCTCTAATTCACCGACATCCTTGAAACTCCGGTAAACACTTGCAAAACGGACATAGGTAATCTCATCTAGATCTGCTAACTCATCCATAACCAAAGAACCAATATACTCACTGTTAATTTCATTATCACTTTGGCTGCGAACCTTTTGCTCGATCCGGTTTACAATTTCTTCGATTTCGTCACTAGAAACCGGCCGTTTTTGAGCTGAGCGGATAATACCATTAAAGATTTTATCACGAGAAAATTGCTCGCGTGTCCCATCTTTTTTGACGACCACTAGGGTCCGCTCTTCCACTCGTTCGTAGGTAGTAAAGCGATAATGGCATTCTTCGCATTCCCTGCGACGACGGATGGTGTTCCCATCTTCAGCTTGTCGACTATCCACCACACTAGACTTACTTCCACCACATTTTGGACAACGCATTTGCTACCTCCTTAAACTGTTTTAACACTTCATTTTACCATAAATTGAATCGTAAAGAAAGCAGAAGAACAGGAGAATCCCCTATGCTTGCTCCTATTTGATCCATAAAAAAGAGTCGAAGGACGATTTGAATAAAATCGTTTTCCTTTCGACTCTCCGTTTATATTAAAGCGATAATTCAGCTTCTAAGCCATAGTGATCACTAACATGGGGTTTGTTTTGACCATCAAAAATGACATGTAGACGCTGGATGTCCCATTCTGGACTTGCAAAGACGTAATCAATTCGCAATGGAACTTGATTGTCTGTCCAGCCATCGATTCCAGGGCCTACAGTATAAGTCCCCTTTGTTTCTTTGGCTTCAATAAAGCTGTCTTGAAGCTTAAGGGAACTGGATAGAATCGTCTCATACCCTTCTTGACCAGCAGGATTATTGAAATCACCAGCTAGAATAAAGGGTTTGCTTACTTGGCTGAAGTAGTTCTCAATGCGTGGCCACTCAAATTGGAAACCTTTGTCCCACCAAGAAAGATGGACGCTGGCAACAGCAATCTCTTTGCCATCCACACTCGTATGGGCAACAGCCACTCGACGGGTATGGTAGTCCGTTGGATCATCCATATTGGATACCAAAATCTCATCCGCCTTCAAGGGTTGACGCGAAAGAACCGCTACACCCTCATTGAGGTGATCATAGCCAATATGGTTGTAAGCCCAAGTCCAATAATAGTGGAGCCCATGAGCAGCTAACTCTTCTACCAATACGCGAACAAAGTGATCTTTGTGAATGGCTACAGCTGATGGCAAAGCTTGATAATACTCATCTGTTTCGACTGCTTCTGAGGCCATTTCTTGATTGACCTCTTGGAAACAGATCACATCATATTGCGCTTCTAAAATTTGTTCCTTGAGGGTTTCAAATTTTTGCTGAGCATTCTCTTCCATCCAACTATGGGAATTTAATGTTAAAAATTTCATCCCCTGATTTCTCCTTCTCTCCAAATCAAGAAACGGCAAGAGGCCGGGTGCACTGCCCCAACCTCATTTTCTTTGCCGACGTCTCTTATAATTCTACTGTTGCAACTGGCGCATTTGCTGCCAATTTACCAGTATGTTCGACCTTAACGGATTTAATCGCATCTGCATTTGTGAAGACAACAATTGTTGAAGTTTCACGACCAGCTGCACGGATTGCATCAAGGTCTGCTTCTACCAAGAGGTCTCCAGCAGCCACTGTTTGACCTTCAGAAACTTTAACCTCAAATGGTTTTCCTTCAAGACTAACAGTATCTAGACCGATGTGAACCAAGACTTCCAAACCATTATCTGTTACCAAACCAAGGGCATGTTTGGTTGGGAAGACACTAGTAACTTTACCAGCAACTGGTGAAACGATGTGGCCATTTTCAGGCTCAACTGCAAATCCGTCTCCCATCATTTTTTGTGAGAATACAGGATCTTTCACATCTTCGATGTTGATCACTTCACCATCTGCAACAGAGTGAACTTCATCAGTTACCCCTTTAAAGGTTGCTTCAGCCTTTTGAACTGCTGTCATTTGGCTAGGAAGTGTTTCAGGAATGACTTCACCTGAATCAAGAACGTCTTGGATATCAGATTTCAATACGTCAGCTTTAGGTCCGTAGATCGCTTGGACCCCTTGTCCTTTCATGACAAGACCCATAGCGCCTTCAGCTTTCCATTGTTCTTCTGTTCCGACTTTTTCAGCGTCCTTAACGGTTACACGAAGACGAGTCATACATGCGTCAACGTCGACGATGTTAGCACGTCCACCAAGAAGGTTGATAATGTTAATGACTTGTGAGCTTGCTGAGCTTGTAGCAGCACCTGCTGCTGCACCATCTCCTGAAGGGGCATCATCATTTTGTTCATAGTTACCGTTACGTCCTGGAGTCGCATAATTGAATTTCTTAATCATGAAGTTGGCAATGAAGTACATGATAAATCCAAAGAGGACTGTTACCCATACAAAGTTAAAGATATCTAATGCCAAACCAGCGTTGATGGCCATTGGGGTACGTGTCAAGAATTCGATTGAACCGAATGAGTGAACTCGAAGGTTAACCAAGTCAGCCATTGCAAAGGCAGCCCCTTGAACAAGAGCATAGATGATGTACAATGGTGTAGCAATAAACATGAACATGTATTCAATTGGTTCTGTTACACCTGTCAAGAATGTTGCAAGGGCAGTTGCAAAAAGCATCCCTTTGTATTTTTCTTTTTTATCTGGATCCACATTGCGGTAGATAGCAACCACAATCCCCATCAAAATACCAAATGATCCGATCATTTGACCAACTTTGAAACGAGCTGGTGTGTAAGCATGAAGCAAGTGTTGGTATTGGCTAGGATCAGCTTTCTTCAAGTTAACAAGGTCTGTTACCCAAGCCAACCAAAGTGGATCTTGTCCAAATACAGTTGTTCCTTTGGCAGCACCTGTAAGAACTTGGTAGCTACCACCCAATTGAGTATAGTTGATTGGAATGGTCAACATGTGGTGAAGACCAAATGGCAAGAGAAGACGTTCCAAGGTACCAAACAAGAATGGTGCCAATACTGGAGCAGTGGATTGGGAGTTAGCGATCCAAACACCAAACCCATTAATTCCTGATTGAACTACTGGCCACAATGCTGCCAAAACCAAGGCTGTAGCAGCTGAACGGACGATAACAACGAATGGTACAAAGCGTTTCCCATTGAAGAAAGAAAGGGCTTCTGGGAGTTTACGGTAGTTGTAGTATTTATTGAAGGCTGTTGCTCCAACAAAACCTGAGATAATCCCTACAAATACCCCCATATTAAGAGCTGGAGCTTCAAGAACACTGATAAAGTAGTCCGCAACTTTAATTGATCCACCGAAGATTGTGTGAACCGTAGCAGCCTTATCAGCTAACATTGCAGATGTCACTCCGAAAACTGCACCGGTAATACGGTTAATCAAGATGAAAGAGAGACCAGCTGCAAAGGCACCCCCTGCACGTTCTTTGGCCCAGCTACCACCGATAGCAAGGGCAAAGAGGATGTGAAGGTTTCCGATAACCCCCCAACCGATTTGTTCGAGAATTCCACCTGTAATAACAAGTGGAGATAAATTCGGGTTGATCATAGGGATAGATTTCCCGATTGAAATCATCAACCCAGCCGCTGGCATGACAGCGATAACGACCATCAAGGCCTTACCGAACTTCTGCCAGAATTCAAAGCTAAATAAACTTTTGAATGATCCTTTGTTCATCATTCAACCTCCTTATATTGTTTAAGGCTTTGTTTTAAGAAAACGTTTGCGCTTAATTTGTTTCTAGTATACCATATTTTAAAAATTTGTAAAGCCTTACATTCATTTTTTTCTCCAAATTTTATCTTTTTTTATCTTTTTTAAGCCATATTCTTTTTAAAACTCATTCCTTTTCGACGCAAACGTTTCCCTTGAAGTATAAAAATATTCGAACCCTCTAAGGGTTCGAATGTTTTATTCTAATGCGTCTTGCATGGCATAGCCAATCCCACGAACGGTCTTAATATAGCTTTTTTGACCTGGTAGATCAATTTTCCCACGAAGATACCGGATATAGACGTCAACAATATTAGTCTCACCTGTACTCTCGTACTTCCAGACACTCTCCAACAACTGATCGCGTGTCACCACCCCTTTGCTTCCCATCAGAGTCGCTAAGAGATCATACTCTCTGCGGGTCAAACTAATCATGTCTTTCCCACGATAGACGGTATGGTGTTCCACATCAATGCGCAAATTGCGGTATGACGTTGGGATTTTCATCTGGCTACAATGTTGGTCAATATAATCACGTCCTCTAAAAATGGCTGTGATCTTATCTACCAAATCGCTGATAATAAAGGGTTTGACCATATAGGAAACGGCAAAGCGCTGAATACTCTCTTTGTGCTCAGCAATTTTTTCGCGGCTATCCAAAACAATCAAAACAGAAGCTGGGCGAATCTGACTGATTTCCTCTGCGAATGTTTCACCAGACATATCTGACAGATCGTAATTAAACAAGATCAGATCATATTTGGTCGCAGCAATCAAGGCCAGACCCGCTTTTCCATCCTCTACTACATCAACTTGGTACCCTTCTTTTTGAAGTTCCAAATCAATGAAGCGAGCAATTTGCTTCTCATTTTCTACTAGTAGAACTCGTTTGACCATAGAGCAAGATTATTTTTCATCGTACCAAGAATAGTGGAAGGTACCTTCTTTGTCTTTACGTTGGTATGTGTGAGCACCAAAGTAGTCACGTTGTGCTTGGATCAAGTTTGCTGGAAGATCCGCTGAACGGTAGCTATCAAAGTAAGTGATGGCTGCTGAGAAGGTTGGTACGGGTACACCAGCTTGAACAGCAAGAGCTACGATATCACGAACAGATTGTTGGTACTTAGCAGTGACATCCAAGAAGTACTCATCCAAAAGAAGGTTAGCAAGATCTGCATCACGGTTGTAAGCATCTGTGATCTTTTGCAAGAAACGAGAACGGATGATACAGCCATCGCGCCAGATAGATGCGATGTCCGCAAATGGCAAGTTCCAGTTGTTTTCTTTAGAAGCTACACGCAATTGCGCAAAACCTTGTGCGTAAGAGATGATTTTTGAAAAGTAAAGGGCTTGACGGATTTTTTCAATCAACTCAACCTTGTCTCCTTCAAATTTGAAAGCAGCTGGTTTTGGAAGCACCTTGCTAGCGTGTACACGTTCTTCTTTATAAGTAGAGATATAACGTGCAAATACAGACTCAGTAATGAGTGACAATGGTACACCAAGGTCAAGAGCTGATTGGCTAGTCCATTTACCAGTTCCCTTGTTTCCTGCAGCATCCAGGATATAGTCTACGATTGGTCCATCTTGACCTTCATCGTCTTTGCGTCCAAGGATATCAGCAGTGATTTCGATCAAGTAGCTGTCCAATTCACCCTTATTCCACTCAGTAAAGATTTCAGCCATGTCTTCTGCTGAAAGACCGAGCAAGTGTTGCATCAAGTCATAGCTTTCTGCGATCAATTGCATGTCACCGTACTCGATCCCGTTGTGGACCATTTTCACATAGTGACCAGCTCCATCAGGACCGATGTAAGTCACACATGGTTTACCATCTTCTGGTGCTTTTGCAGAGATTTCTTCAAGAACATCTGCTACCAATTCATAAGCTTCTTTTTGTCCACCAGGCATGATAGAAGGACCTTCAAGGGCACCTTTTTCACCACCAGATACACCTGTACCGATAAAGTTGATCCCTGAATTCGCCAACTCTTCATTACGACGGATAGTATCTTTATAGAAAGTGTTCCCTCCATCAATCAAGATGTCACCTTTATCCAAGTGTGGAAGAAGGGCCTGGATAGTTGCATCTGTACCAGGTCCTGCTTGAACCATAAGCATGATACGGCGTGGTTTTTCGATTGAGTTTACGAAGCTTTCGATATCGTAGCTTGGCACGAATTTTTTATCAGGGTGACAAGCAATCACATCTTCAGTTTTTTCTTTACTACGGTTATAAATGGCAACTGTATAGCCACGAGATTCGATATTAAGGGCAAGGTTACGACCCATTACGGCCATACCAACAACACCAAAGTTTGCTTTAGTCATGTGACACTCCTCTTTATAGTTTGCCTTTATTCTACCATTTTTCCTCCTCAAAAGAAAGCAGAAAATAGCTTCCCGCCTTCTCTAGAGGGAGAAGATCATGCAAGTCATTTGATCTTAAAAACAAAAGTGCCCGAGAAACAGTTCTCAGACACTTCTTGATGAATGGCATTAATCTTCTTTAGAAGCTAACTCCTCTGCTTCAATGACCGGTTGTTCTCCTTCTTTGAGTTTATTGACCGTCATATTAACTCCAAGGGCTCCTGCTAGCAATTGACGAATATCAAATCCGGCTCCTTGAGAGACTTGGTCGATACTTTGCATAATATCGCCCACCATCTTAGAAGCATTGCCTTCGCCATACATGGTGATTTTATCCACCTTGGTTAATGGTTCAGCGACAGCACGCGCAATTTCAGGCAACTTGTCAACGACCATTTCAGTAATGGCTGCTTCTTGCATTTTCTTCATTGCTTCGGCCTTTTGGTCCAAACCTTTCGCTTCAGCTTCTAGTTTCAAGCGAATGGCTTCAGCTTCTGCACGACCTTTGGCTTCGATAGCTTCAGCCTCTTGTAGTTGAGCAAATTTCTCAGCTTCGGCTTGGGCTTTCCGAGCTTCGGCTTCTTTTTGTGTTTCGAAGAGTTCTGCTTCTGCCTTGCGTTGGCGTTCGATCAATTCTGCTTCGGCTGCTTGTTGACGCGCATACTTTTCAGCTTCGGCTTGCTTACGGATGTTGGCATCCAATTCTTGCTCACGAACCTTAACTTCGCGTTCTTTGACTTCCGCTTCTTTTTCTTGTTTCATGATATTGGCTTCAGCTGCCACGCGCTCTTGTTCACGACGTTGCACTTCTGCCTCAATCCCTTTAGCGGCATCTGCTTTTGCTTGGGCAATATCTGCTTCTTGTTTGAGGGCTGCTTGTTTGAGTTTTAATTCGTTTTGTTTTTGCGCAATTTCAAGATCGGCTGCAACACGTTTGTCGTTGGCCAATTTATCTTGTTCTGCTTCGACTTCCTTGCGTTCGCGTTCTGCTTTGGCTTTGGCAATCAAGGCATCTTTCTTAATGGTTTCAACATTTTCAATCCCGAGGTTGTCGATGACTCCCCCTTCATCAGAGAAGGATTGAACCGTAAAGGCGATGACTTCAAGCCCCATTTTAGCCAAATCTGGCGCTACGTTGTCTTGCACCTTTGAAGCAAACTCTTGACGGTCGTTGACCATCTTACGGAGCTCCATCTGACCGATCACTTCCCGTAAATTCCCTTCCAAGACATCTTGGACAGAATTGGAAATATCCGTTGTATTCCAGTTCAAGAAGTTCTCTGCAGCACGGGCAATCATCTCATCGGTTGTACCGATTTTTAACTTAACAGCTGCATCGGCACGGACGTTAATGAAGTCCAGTGTTGGGACTGCTTCAGATGTCCGAACATCTGTCGAGAATTGCTCAATATCAAGATAAGAGCGTTGTTCGACAAAGGGAATCATAAAGCCTGCTTTCCCACGCAAGTGACGTTGCTTCCGAAGACCGGTAATGACCACGACTTCGTTGGGTTTAGCATTGACATACCCTTTGACCAACAAGATCAATACAAGAATGGCTACGATTACAACAGTAATCAACCAACCTGGAATAAATAAAGTATCCATACTTTTTCTCCTTTTTTAGAGGTCTCCCCTCTGTTGTTTATTAATCCTAGTATATCAAAAGAAGGCCTTTCCTCAAAGAAAAGACCTGTATTTATGTCTAAATTTATCAAATGCAATCTCTAGCTTATTCTTCGTCAAACAAGCCATTTAGACCGGCGAAAGGACTGTTTTCTTCTTTCTTAATCGCTTGAGCGGCTTGGTATTCTTCTTCGGATAGGATTTTCCAATCATTGCCTTCAATAAAACCTTGTCCAGCCTCTTCTTCTGGAGTGAGAACCTTGAGAGGAATATTGAGCAGGATATTATCCGCTACGCTTTCACTCAGGTCAATCTTCCCACCTTCGATTGGAAGGATCAAGTCTTCCTCTAGGGCCTCGATATCTGCGTCAGACTGTACATCCTCCGCAAACACCTCTGTTACAGGATAGCTCTCTTGAAGCTCAACAGGCTCCATGCTTCGGCTAGATGCCAAAACGATGGTATAGGTCAACTGGTAATCCAAGACATAGAGGCCTGTATCATAGGCTACTCGTCCTGTCGCTGTCACATTCTTTAAATCAAGAATTTCTGGATTACGCTTTTGCAATTCTTTGAGCAAATCCAACTCTTGATCAAAGGCTAGTCCTTCAGGATTTTTACGGATTTCTTGTGTAAATAGGTTCATTCTTTTGTCCTCAAATCTTCTAGATACTACTAGTATATCATGAAGCTGCCCCTCAACCAAGAAGTCTCCTCAAAAATTTGTTATAATCATGAAAAAAGGTACAGTAACTAGGCCAATTGGTGTTGTACACAAGGGTCCCACCATCTTTTGGACAAAAGAGGGTCACTGGCTAGGGCATTGTTAGATAGAGGAGAATTCATGAAAGAAATCGGAGCTGTTTTTCGGCAAATACGTGAAAGTCGCCACATCTCTTTAGAGGAAGCTACGGGTGGCGAATTTTCGCGCTCCATGTTATCTCGATTTGAAAGAGGAGAAAATGACCTGACCACGCAACGGTTTTTTCAGGCTTTGCAACAGATCAAAACGAGCCTCAGTGAGTTTTCCCATCTAGCTGGAATCGATCAGCACTCTTTTATCCCCAAATTGTTGAAAGAACACTATGAAAACATGAGCTTGGAACACGATCAAGCCTTGTACCAAAGCTACCAGCAAGCCTATCAGAAATATCAGAAAAAAGAAGACTTCTTAGCCAGCATTATTCTCAAGGCCCAAATGCTTGGCTTCTATCCTGAGGTGGAGCTCACCGCTAGCCAAGAGGAACTGGATTTCCTCCATGATTATCTCTTCTCTGTCATGATCTGGGGAAATTTTGAATTGAACCTGTTCTCTCTGACCTCTCCTCTTTTCTCTAGTCAGCTTTATCGACAATACACAGAGGAGTTGGTTCAACGGGAGGATTTCAAACTTCTCCTAGATTCCTCTCGTCCTGCCCTTAACTCTATTTTTCTCAATGGCTTCTTTCTGGCCACTAGTTCGAATGAATTTGAAGACGCGATCTATTTTGATCAGTTGATCAAGGACCACTTTTACTCTGAAAATGAAGCCTACCATCGGACGGTTTATCTCTATGCCAAAGGAGAATTTCTCTATCGAAAGGGAGAAAAAGAAATCGGTCTTGAAAAGATGGAACAGGCCATCCAGGTTCTCTCTATTCTGGATTGTAAGGACAGTGCCAACTACTACAAACAGGGCCTGCAAGAACTGATCAATAAATCCTAAAAACTCACAGATCTACTCTGTGAGTTTTTGTTGAAAATATGCAACATTATTTTTTTCTTGCTTTTTAGGTTTACAATAGGACTATCAAGTAAAGAAAGAAGGTTCTTCCCATGATAACCAAACTAAAAAGCTACTTCCTCCGCTTTCTTCTCTCACATACCAGCATTTATCTGAAGGATCAGGAACTAGCTCTCTCTGAAGAGGAGAAAATGGAGCTCTTCAAACAGATCTTTCGATCCATCAAACAAGTCCTACCCACTAATCACGTGAAGGAGGAAGGCTTATGAAACTCTTAGTCCGTAATAAGATTTTTGCCTTACTTAGTCTTTCTCGCTTTTTGAATACCCTGGGTGCTGCCATCTACAATCTGGTCTTTGTGGTCTTTGCTGCCAGCATGCCACAGCCGAGCCTAGCAGTTGGAATTGCTAATCTCATTGTGTTTATTCCTAGCCTCTTTACCATTTTTGTCGGGATGAAGGCTGACCGCACGAAGAAAAAAGCTAACTGGTTGATCCGCATTGGCTATCTTCAAGCCATCCTCTTCATCCTTATTGCTCTCATGACCAAGATTCCAGGTTACCTAGCCTTTTCGATTGTTTGCTTTTTAAACATTGTTTCAGATTGTTTGAGCGATTATCGCGGAGGCTTGCAACTCCCCATCATGAAAAAGAACATCCCCGACGAGGATTTGATGGAAGCCTATTCCTTCAACCAACTACTTAGTATGGTCTGTTCGATTTCTGGACAAGCTCTAGGAGTTTGGTTGCTAGCCATCAGCCATCAAAATTTTGCCCTGGTCGCTTCGATCAATGCAGTGACTTTTCTCCTGTCTTCTACCTGTCTCTTGATTAGAAAAAAGCAGCTGACACATGATCCCGTCATTGAGCCCAAAAGTAAGAATTCTTTGGTACACGAATGCCAAGAGATGTACCAGAACGCCAAAAGTATTTTTGCAGATGAGGAGGTTCACCACTTTGGCAAGTTGCTCTTCTCATTGGTTCTTATCAATGCCCTAGGGGGATCCATCTCAGGTATCTACAATTTGCAACTGCTTCACTCCCCCTTCTTTCAGTTGAGCTTTAGCCAATCCCTCTTGATCTTAGAGGCAGTGACTATTTTAAGCATGGTCTGGGCTAGCCTGACACCCCATGACTATTTTTCCAAGCAATCGCTCCATCATATCCTCCTTTGGATCACAGGTGGGCTGACCATGCTTGGTATCACAAATATCCTGGTACACTGGGATATTCTTTCCCTTCTACTCATCACTTTCCTTGGTTATCTTGTAGCAAAAATCAACCCAAAAGTTTCCAGTCTTTTAATGAGCAAATTACCCGCTGAAAAATTAGCTTCTACCTCTAGCTTTTTGGGACTGATGGTCAGCTTTGCCATGCCACTTGGGACAGCTCTCTTTTCTAGTCTAGCTATCTGGAGCCTTCCCCTAGCTTGGGGGATCTTTGCCATCCTTGGTTTCACTACCCTCCTCTTAACAACCAAATAAAAAATCCACCGTTTGGTGGATTTTTTTTACATTTTTCTTAGGCGAGCTACCCGTTCAGCAATGGGTGGGTGGGTATAAAAGAGTTTTTGCAAACCGGTTTCTTTTTTTGGATCGTTGATAAAAAGTGCACTGCTCGCATCATCGACATGTCGTTGCATTGGTTCGCTATTGTCTAGTTTTAACAAAGCATTGATCATTCCTTGAGGATTCCGCGTCAATTCAACACTTGAAGCGTCTGCTAGGAACTCCCGTTGACGAGAGATGGCTAACTGGACCAGGGTCGCTGCTAATGGTGCTAAAACGATGGCAAGCAAGGAAAGGATCAACATAACAATCTCCAAACCACCGCTACCTTCTCGATCATCGTCCCGGCTACGGCCACCGCCCCACCACATCATCCGACCACCAATGCTAGAAAGCATGGTGATGGCACTAGCAAGGGCAACTGCAATCGTAGAGATGCGAATATCGTAATTGCGAATATGGCTGACTTCGTGTCCGATGACTCCCTCCAATTCCTCACGGTTCATCACAGCTAGAAGACCTGTCGTTGCTGCAACAGCAGCATTTTGAGGATTAGACCCTGTCGCAAATGCATTCATAGAAGGATCATCTACAATATAGACCCGAGGCATGGGGATCTGGGCTACCATAGCCATATCTTGTACAATATGGTAGAGTTGAGGGGCTTGCTCTTCCGTTACCTCATGCGCCCCATTCATCCGCATGACAACTTCGGTGGATTGAAAAATCATGCTAAAGGCATAGATTCCACCAATAATCAAAGCTAGGATGACGCCACCAAGGGAGGAGCCTAACCAGAGGTAACCAACGGCTGCTCCGATAAGAGCTAAGAGTATGAAAAAAGCAATAAGGAGAATCCAGGTTCTCCTTTTATTGCTTGCAATTTGGTCAAAGAGCATATTAGTCTCCTAATCCGCTAAAGTCCACCTTTGGTACTGCTTTTTCTTCTTCAGGCACTTGAAGGAATTCGGCTTGTTTGAAGCCAAACATTCCAGCAATCACATTTGTTGGGAAAGTTTCCAATTTCACATTGTAGTTGCTTGTCACACTGTTGTACAATTGACGGGCATAAGAAATTTTATTTTCTGTATTGGTCAATTCTTCTTGCAATTGCATGAAGTTGGTGTTAGCCTTCAAGTCTGGGTAGTTTTCAGCAACCGCAAAGATGCCTGCAACTTGACGTGAAAGAGCATCACTGGCTGCCATTGCTTCTGCAGGTGAAGATGCTTGAGCTACTTGTTGGCGAAGTTGAGTGACCTTAGCAAGTGTATCTCCTTCGTACTTGGCATACCCTTTAACCGTTTCGATCAAGTTTGGAATCAAGTCATTCCGACGTTTCAATTGTACATCGATTTGACTCCAAGCTTCGCGAGTTTGCATCCGACTTTTCACTAAACCGTTGTAAACTCCTACTACCATCAACACAAGGACCACAAGGATCCCAAGAATAATCCAAATCATTTTATTGAATTCCTTTCATTTCTTTCTACCAGTATATCAAATTTCTCTTATTTTGTGGTAAAATTATCTTATGAAACCAGAAGAATTTTATACCCATTTAGCCGACCTCGGCTTCCCATTAACTGATCGACAAAAAGAACAATACGAACGCTATTTTGAGTTATTGGTTGAGTGGAATGAAAAGATTAACCTCACTGCTATCACCGAAAAAGACGAGGTCTATCTCAAGCATTTCTATGATTCAATCGCCCCCATCTTGCAGGGGTTGATCGAAAACCAACCCATCCGTCTTTTGGATATCGGAGCTGGTGCAGGCTTTCCAAGTCTTCCAATGAAGATCCTTTTCCCTGAGTTGGATGTGACCATCATTGATTCCCTCAATAAGCGGATCAACTTTCTCCACTTACTAGCTGAAGAGTTAGGCTTGAGCGGGGTTCATTTCTACCATGGACGAGCTGAAGACTTTGCGCAAGATAAGGCCTTCCGTGCTCAATTTGACCTCGTAACTGCGCGCGCCGTTGCTCGGATGCAGGTCCTTTCTGAGCTGACCATTCCTTATTTGAAAGTAGGAGGGCGCCTCCTCGCACTTAAAGCTAGCAATGCTCCAGAAGAGTTGGAGGAAGCCAAAAACGCCCTGAATCTGCTATTTAGCAATGTTGAAGACAATCTACAGTATGAATTGCCAAATGGGGATCCTCGCTATATCACTGTTGTAGAAAAGAAAAAAGAAACCCCCAATAAATACCCAAGAAAAGCAGGCATGCCCAATAAGCGGCCTTTGTAATAAGATACAAAGGGCCAAGCGGATAAAGTCAAAAAAGAGGCTGAGACAAAAGTCCTAGTCTCTCAATTGTTTTTGGATTGTCGAGCAAGACGC
>NZ_KV818852.1:167616-203230 GCF_001815045.1 Streptococcus sp. HMSC065E03
CGAATTACCGATTTCTGTCCCACTCTCTTTTTTATTTTTGTTTCAATTCTGTTCGTAGGGCTTCTTGCTGCTCTTTTGTCAGATGAACGCCCTTACTTGCAACAATCTGGCTAGAGACTTTATTGGCAAAGCTTAAGGCTTGTGCGATATCTAAGCCTTCTAATCGGGCTGACAGAAAAGCTCCGACATGGCTATCCCCAGCACCTACTGTATCAACAACTTCTGCTGGGAAACCGGCCGCCTCATACCAGTTGCCATCATAGGCAACCGCTCCTTTTTCCCCCAAGGTGACAATGACTAATTGTCCCGTTCTCTGATACAAACGTTCGATGGCTGGCTGGATCTCTCTACACCCAGAAAAAGCCAGTGCTTCAGCCTCATTAACATGGAGAATCGGATGCAGATCATAAATTGCTTCCAGTCGATCTTTGGGAATCATGAGTCCGCGTGGTCCTGGTGCGAAAATCACCTGGCCTTCTAATTGCGAAACAGACTGCACCAATGCAAGACCGGTTGGCTCCTCGACTTCAAGGCCACACAAGTAGATGTAATCAAACGGATCTGTCTCGATCTCTTTTAGCCACTCTGCTCGGAAGCTATACTCTACTCCGTGGTCCGATAAGAAGGTCCTCTCACCATCAGACTCTACAAAGCAATAACAGCACCCATTGGCCCCTTCTAATGAGATGCTAGAAGAAATCCCTAATTGTTTTAGCTCTCTCCGAATAAAATCACCATACATCCCAGAACCAACAGGCGAGACAAACTGGTAGGGTTGCGACAAAAAATGAAGAATATTGACGACATTAAATGCACAACCTCCCACAGACCATTGTTGGTGATCAATATGGGCATCTCCTTCACGACTCGGCAAACGATCCAAGTAAATCATCACATCACAAACGGTAGAACCAATAATTAACGCAGCTGTCATCTTTTTCTCCTTACTTTGCCTTCTATTATACCAGAGGAAAGATAAAAAACAACCAACCCCTTGTGGAGTGGTTGCTTCTCATTTTAATCACGGTAAACGGGTTGAGGGCCAAAGGTTTGGGAAACCGGCATGATTTCAATCCGATTGACATTGACATGCTTGGGCTGTTGGATCAACCAAGCTACGGTGTTGGCAATGTCTTCCGGCTGAATGGCATGGGCACCTCGATAGAGGGCCTCTACCCGTTTTTCGTCTCCTTTAAAGCGAATAGAAGAGAACTCTGTCCCTTC
Organism: Streptococcus sp. HMSC065E03; assembly: GCF_001815045.1. Lineage (NCBI taxonomy): Bacteria > Bacillati > Bacillota > Bacilli > Lactobacillales > Streptococcaceae > Streptococcus > Streptococcus sp. HMSC065E03. Next base: position 168,841 of record NZ_KV818852.1, read on the forward strand.
GCAAAGACCAGGTTCAATATTGCTGACACGAATCTTCTTGCCAGCTAGATCCGCCCGAAGATTGAGGGAGAATTGCTTGACAAAAGCCTTGGATGCCCCGTAAACATTGGCCCCTGGATAAGGCACAGTCCCTGCTGTAGAGCCCAAATTGATAATATAGCCATCATTTCGTTCCACCATCTGGGGCAAGATTTTCCTTGTCAGATAGGTCAGGCCGACAATATTGGTCTGAATCATGGTCAGCCAGTCTGCAATCTCTGCTTCATAAGCTGGGGCGAGGCCTAGAGCTAAGCCAGCATTATTGACCAAAACATCCACTCTCTCCCAAGCTTTTGGCAAACTGGCAAGTGCATGATCTACCTGAGAAAGATCCGTCACATCCATTTGCAGGGGATAAAAGGCTTCTCCCAGCTCTTCTTGAAGGGCATGTAATTTATCGATGCGTCTAGCTGATCCGATCACACGATATCCATCTGCTACTAAACGACGGCAAATCGCTTGACCAAAACCAGCTGAAGCTCCTGTTACTAAAATCGTTTCTGACATGTCATTACCTCCATGGATTGTAAAAACGTCCTTGATTGACAAAGATCAGGACAATACTCAAAACCAGAACAGCCAAGGCTGATAGAATCATCCCATAATCTTTCATTTCCATGGCTTGATGAGAATACCAGGTCCGCTTTTTATTTTTACCAAAGCGACGTAATTCCATAGCCGTAGAAATGCTGTCAATCCGCTCAAGTGAGCTAAAGATTAAGGGAGAGATGATTTGCAAATTGCCTTTGATCCGCTTGATCAGCTTGGCCTTTTTGGACAATTCCACCCCTCTGGCTTCCTGAGACAATTTAATCGTTTGATATTCTTCTTGTACATCAGGAATGTAACGCAGAGTCAAGCTGACAGAATAGGCAATCTTGTAGGATACGCCAATTTGGTTGAGGCTTGAAGCAAACTGACTAGGATGGGTCGTCATCAAAAAAATCAAGGCTAGAGGTATGGTACAGACATACTTAAGAGCTAGATTAAAAAGATAAAAGAGTTCCTGCGAGGTGATACTATAGGAGCCCCACCCCTTCATCAGTACCGTCTTTGCCCCGTAGATCTCTACACCATACTGGGGGGCAAAGAGATAGACCATGACAACATTTAACAGTGCAAAAACAAGAGCAAATGCAAGTACAAATGAAATATCCCGAAATCGAATACGAGCTGTAGAGAATAACAGTAAGGCGCCCACACCAATTCCTAGAAGGAGCCGGGTATCATAACTCAACATGGCCGCAAGAGATACAAAAAGAAGAAAGAGTAACTTACTCGCACCTGAAAGGCGATGAAGAAAACTCGTCCCCTCATGGTAGCCGACTAATCGATGCTTCATGATCTACTCCTTTCTGTTGCATATAAAACTGCGTTAGCGCCAAGGGATCCATTCCTAATCGATTGGCTAAGGCAAAAATCGAAGTCTCTTTGAGATTAGCCTCTTGTAAAATATCCGGATGAGTGAACAGCTCTGCAGGTGAGAGATCAGCTAGAATTTGTCCGTCTGATACCACAAGTGCACGATCAGAATAATCCAACATCAGTTGCATATCATGGGTAATCATGACAATGGTATGGCCTTTTTCTTGCAAGCTATCTAGAAATTCCATGATGTCAGTGTAATTGCGTTGGTCCTGACCTGCTGTCGGCTCGTCCAAGACCAAAATTTCTGGTCCTAAAACTAGTATAGAGGCGATGGTCACCCGTTTCTTTTGCCCATATGAGAGGGCAGAAATCGGCCATTTACGAAACTCATAGAGACCACAAGTTTTCAGTGCTTGATAGACACGCTCCTTAATATCTTCTTCCGATATCCCCCGCAAGCGCAAACCTAGAGCGACTTCATCAAAAATCATATTGGTCGAAATCATTTGATTGGGGTTTTGCAGGACATAGCCGACTCGCTCAGCCCGTTCCTTGACACTCTCCTGCTTGATATCTTCGCCTCTAGAGGTGTATTGCCCTTCTGTGGTAATGAATCCACAGATGGCTTTCGCAAGAGTTGATTTCCCTGCCCCATTCTTCCCAACAATCGCTAAGCGCTGCCCTTTCGGAATCGTGAGTGATATATCTTTTAAGATCGGATGATTTTCTTGATAAGCAAAGGAAATCTGCTCCAACTTCAATAGTTCTTCTGCTTCACCAGTTTTAGTAAAGGTCGCTTCTGGAATCACACAATTTACATCATCCAGTTGGATATCGTCCAAACGATCCAGATGCTCCAATTGATTGATATCCTGTCCAAGCTGGCGAAGAGTTGTTAAATAGAGGGGTTCTCGAATCCCATTTTCAGCCAGCAGTGTCGTCCTCAACAACTCATCTGGGCTCCCATTAAAGAGAACTTGACCTTGATTGATCAAGATAACCCGATCGACAGGACGGTAGAGTACATCCTCTAAACGGTGTTCGATAATAATGGTGGTCGTCCCCTGTTCTTCATGAATCTGATCGATAAGATCAATAATATCCTGACCCGACTTGGGATCTAGATTAGCCAGTGGTTCATCAAAAAGGAGGATCGGACTTTCGTCAATCAGAACACCTGCTAAGCTCACTCGCTGTTTTTGCCCACCGGACAAATCTTGTGGCCGATGATCCAAGAGCTTCATCAAATCCAAGCGTTCTGCCCAACTCTGCACACGCTCTTTCATCGTTCCCAGATCCACCATGTCATTTTCAAGAGCAAAAGCCAAGTCTTCTGCGACACTCAAACCAATAAATTGGCCATCTGTATCTTGCAAAACCGTACTGACCAAGTGAGATTTCTCATAAATACTGAGATCAAAGGCTTCTTTCCCCTGAATGAGGAATTGCCCACTACTGGTTCCCTTATAGATATTAGGGATAATCCCATTTAAGCACTGGCCAATGGTTGACTTACCAGAACCAGACGGCCCAACAATCAGAACCTTTTCCCCCTTATAAATGGTTAAGTTGAGATTTTTCAAGGTTGGTTCAGACTGTGCCTTGTATTGGAAGGAAAAATCCTTCAGTTCAATCATTGCTTCTTTCATTTAGTTTGCCTTTTCCCAAAAGAGAGCAAATTGGATGGCTAACTCCGCGATGCGATCCTTGCTATCTAAATCTTCATGACTAGATAAGGTTCGGATATCCCATTTTTCTTCCGAGAGGTGGTCAGCTGCATAGAAGAAATGGCAGAGCTCAAAGCCTCTATAAACTGCTAGGGCTGCCACTGCCGAACATTCCATATCCACACAGATGGCTCCTGCTTCCTTTCGTCGCTTCATCTTGTCGATGGTTTCCCGGTAGGGTGCATCTGTCGTCCACACTTTTCCTGACTGATAAGAAACCTTGTGACTATCCAGAAAGGCTTGGAAGAGAGGGAGGGTTTTCTTGTTTACTTCCACTTCATCACTAGCCGGCAGATAGTGGTAGCTAGTCCCCTCGTCGCGAAGAGCAGCCGTTGGAATGATGATGGAAGTCGCTTCGATATCACGGTCTAAAACCCCACAGGTCCCAAAGAGCACCAGTTTTTCCATCCCAAATTGAATCAAATCCTCTATAATCCCCACACAGGAAGCAGCCCCAACGGGTGCATTAAAGGCAGCAATTTGTTGGTCTTCAATAGTGATCCCATAGACCAGGACTTCAAAGTTGGCCATGGAGGTTCTTGCAATGACCTCATGGTCATAATTCTCAAGGAGGCGCGCAAAAGTTACTCTTGAAAAGCAAGAGATGACTACTTTGGGAAATCCTTCAATTGGTTGGTGTAAGTCTTGTGGATTGATAATCGCCTGTCGATTGGCATCAAATTCTTCTAACAGCATTTCGTGCACCTCTTTCATTCTACTTCTAGGCCCCTATTATACCATAATTAGTCTAGTCATTGGTTTTTGATCAAAGGAAGAGCATAAAAAAAGAACTGCTCCCAGACGTTAGATTTTTCGGATCAAACGTTGGAAGGACAGTTCCCTACGATATTGTTACTTGTTTTCCAACTGCGCTAATTCTAGCAAGCGCTCTTTGGACAATTTTTTGATTTCAATTTGACTAGCATCTAGCAGCTGGTATTCATCTGGCTCTAGCGCTTCTATAAGGTTCTTCAGAGCAAGAGACCCAATTGGATGGTAATTTTCTGGCTTATCCGGATCTCCATCTATCGCTACCAATAGCACCCGCCAATCAATGATACCTGCTAAGCCCACAATTTCTACATATTCTGCAGGAACATGTGGCACGCTTGGCAAGACCGTATCCGTATCTTCTGTCAAGCTATAGCTGGCTAAGAAGGCTCCTGTCTCCTCCTGTTGATAAAAACGGACTTGACTGAAATATGCTGCACTATATTGAATCTTCTTGATAAAGGCAGAGTAGGCTTCTAGTGGATGGACATGGTTCAAGACTTCCTGCACTGTATCCCGATCCAAATAGACTGGATGAGCGAAGCCTTGTACTTCAAACTCTTTTAGATCTTTTTCCTTGGTCACATTACCCAGCGTTTCTAGGATAACGACTTCATAATCAAAATGGAAAATAGAATCTGGAGTATAGCTCACGCCGTCGCTGGCCACAATCTCCGTTCCTAATACTTCTCCTAGGCGACTAAGCCATCGAAGGGCCAACTGCCAATCTTCTTCTATCGCAAAAGAGGGCACCTGAATCTGATAAGACTCTTCCTCATCAAAATAGCGTAACTGCAGAGGAAGACCGCTCTTACCAAATACGATACAGTTCAAGCCTTCAAAATCATTTAAGGGACGATGAAGGGTAGCAGGATCATAGTTGTAGGTTGTCAACCCTTCTACCAATTTAAGAACTTCCTGTGCTGCGAGTACTTTCTGATAGCCAAATAAGCTCTTTTTATTTTTGATTGAAAACACGATACTCATTTGTTTTCTCCTTTGTGAAATCGCTTACCTAAAGTATAGCACAATTTTCAATCAATTTCCATATAAAAACAGCCTGAGCTTTCAGACTGTTTGTTTCCATTATGCAGGTGCTCCATCAAGCGTCTCACCGATAAGGGCCAAACGCTCAGCAACCTCTGCTTGTGACAAGTTGTGTTCTTCAACATAACGATTGCGAGGGTGAACCCGGCACTCGTGCGAACATCCGCGAAGATATTTGTCTTCGTTTTCTTCTGAGGTCAAGATGCGACGGTTACAGAAAGGATTTCCACAGTTGACATAGCGTTCACATGGTGTTCCATCAAACCAATCTTTTCCAACTACACTTGGATCAACATGGTTGACGTCGACTGCAATCCGCTCGTCAAAGACGTACATTTTACCATCCCATAGTTCGCCTTGAACTTCTGGGTCTTTCCCGTAGGTTGCAATTCCGCCGTGCAATTGACCGACATCTTTGTAGCCCTCACGCACCATCCAACCAGAGAATTTCTCACAACGGACTCCACCAGTACAGTAAACGACAACACGCTTGTCCATGAATTTTTCCTTATTATCACGGACCCATTGTGGCAATTCACGGAAATTGCGGATGTCAGGACGAATAGCACCACGGAAATGTCCAAGATCGTACTCGTAGTCATTACGAGTATCAAGAACAACGGTATCTTCGTCTAGAAGAGCTTCTTTGAATTCTTTTGGAGACAAGTAAGCACCTGTTGTTTCAAGAGGATCGATGTCCTCGTCAAAGTTTTCATCTTCTAACCCAAGGTGAACGATTTCCTTTTTGTAGCGAACAAACATCTTCTTGAAAGCTTGCTCTTCTTCTTCATCAATCTTGAACCAGAGGTCTTCCATCCCTGGAAGGCTGTGAACATAGTCCATGTATTTTTGCGTTGTTTCGTAGTCACCAGAAACGGTTCCATTGATCCCTTCGTTAGCGACTAAGATACGCCCTTTGAGGCCGATTGATTTACAGAAAGCCAAGTGGTCTGCCGCAAATTGTTCTGCGTTTTCGATTGGAACATATTTATAGTAAAGTAAAACACGAATAGGTTTTGCCATAAGATTCTCTTTTCTAAGATTAAATTATCAGAATTTTTCATTCAACTATACCAGTATACTCTCCCAAGAAAACGAATGCAATTTATTTGACTGAAAAATAAAAGCCTGGGTTTCCAGACTTTTACACGACGACACCAAGGTTCCAACTTTCCTACTCTTCCTTTTCCATCTGATCCAGATAGGCTTCATAGCGTTTTTTCTCAACTTTTGCAAGAAGCATCACAAGGGTATTCACTCCCCATACAATTGGAAGATTCAGTAAAAAGGTAATAGGAAGTACTAGTAAGAATTTTGAATGAAAAGGATTGGCCTGATAAACAGCTTGGTTTAATTGAAAATTTTGGGCCCAGATGAACAAGGAGAGAATAAAGGTTACTGCTACAATTCCCATCGCATTTAGATAGCTATAACTGATAAATTTCACACCCAATCGTTGACAACGAACAGAGTAATACAATCCTGAGACGATGAGTAAGGCTACCACCATGATTGGACTCAGCCCCACCTTAGATGTAAAAATGGATCCTACACTAAAAACAGTCAAGGCAAGGAAAATAAAACCAGCTGTCTCAGCACCAGCCTTATTAGCTAAGCCTTCTTCTCGTTCATCTATGATTTGTTTGTTCAGCAATTGTAATCTCATCTCTTCCTCCTTATTCTTCATCCTCTAACTCTGCCTCGATCTTCTCTTGTTTTTTCCGATTGATAAGAGCAAGTGGTTTTTCAAGCAGATCTGTCAGGATGGCAAAGACGAGAATTTCTAATAAAATTTTGACCAGATACTTGGGACTGAGCATAAAGCTCATTGCTTCTCGCTTTCCAATCACATCCATAGCTGTCACAAGCACAGCAAAGAATAGACCTGATCCAAGGCGACTCAACCAGCTATCTTTATCTAACATATCTCGGATATCAATCCCTGAACTGATCCTTCTCACAAAGGCATAGGCTCCCATGGCAATCAGAAGGAACATCTCAGGGAGATAAGCGACTAGGTCTAAGTCCAGGATACTGGATTTCACAAAGGCAGATAGGGCAATAAAGCAGGTCATGCCAAGGACAAGTTCTCCTGCGATTTTTCCATCAAGTAGCATGGTCCGTTCATCTTTTACAATTGGTTCTTTTTTTTGTTTCATATGTTTCCTCTTTCTATTATTAAAACTGTTACTCCCAGAACAGTTGATCCAGCGTCTTATCCAAGGTCTTACAGATGGCAAGGCAGAGGCTGAGGGTCGGATTGTATTTCCCTGCCTCGATCAGGCCAATGGTCTGGCGTGTCACCCCGATGGCATCTGCAAGATCCCCCTGGGTCATATCATGCTCGACCCGGGCCATTTTTAATTTGAGATTTTTCGCCACATGATTTTCCTTTCTTGTTTTTATAGCTTTATTATACACTATATTTTCTATTTTGCAATATATATCTTGCATTTTGTAAAAAATATTTTTGATAAAACAAAAAAGAGGCTGGGACAAAAGTCCTAGCCTCTCAATTATTTTTGGATTGTCGAGCAAGACGCAGTGGTTGATGGGCTCTACTACGCTGATTTCATCAGCTTTTACAGCCCTACTCAACTGTGCGAAGGAGGGACGACGAAATCGAATTCTAACGAATTACCGATTTCTGTCCCACTCTCTTTTCTTCTGTACATTTAATCTTTGGTCAAACTTCCATCTTTTGTTTGAGTCCGTGCATAAGCAATCAAGAGAAGAGAACCTGCAACAGCTACTGTTAATGCATTAAATGAACCCGCAACAACACCTTGTAGGAAGACTTTATTGGCACTTTCCTTGTAGATCAAGACATCTCCAACCGGAGCAATAAAGCCCCAGATCACAAGGTTGGATACGATTTGAACGACGTTAAAGACAATTAATTCTTTCTTTGTCACTTCCCCTTTAAATTCACCGATTTGTTTGCGGAAGAAACCAACAAAGAGTCCAAACAAACCACTTGAAATGATCCAAGTCCACCAAAGCCCACCTGACATAGCGTCCTTAATGGCATGACCAATCAAGCCGATTAAGAAGCCAACAATTGGGCCAAAGACTACACTAAAGAGAGCTTGAAGGGCATATTGCAACTGAATGCTCGTATTCGGTGCAGGTGCAGGGATTTGCAACATAGCAATCACGACAAAGAGGGCTGCTCCAACCCCAATAGCCACAACATCTTTAATTGAAAATAATGATTTCTGTTTCATTATGATATCTCCTGTTAATTTTCCATTTTTCTAATCTCGATATGCCAAGAAGCCCCAACTCCTACATTATAGGCCTTGGCAAAGGATCCCTGGTTGATGGCAAGACCAACACGGTAAAGGGAATTGATATAAAGGATTGGCTGTCCAATTCGCACATCGGCGAAAGACTTGCCGTAGGTTACTTGGTTTTGGTAAACCAGCATGTCATTGTTATAGATGGTTACTTCAAAACGTTCCCCAAATTTGGGTGACAAATGATTGAACTCTTCTCGAGTAATGGAAGTCCAAAGAGAACCAAAGCGTACATCTAGGATGTCAACTGTACCTTTAACAAGATTGTCCTCAAGAACTGTCTCAACCACTGGGATTTCCACAATATGTTCGACACTGAGTTCTGGTCCGACGTCTTCAAAACTAATATGGCCACTGGCCAACTTAGCCCCAGTATAGGCGTATACATCACGCCCATGGAAGGTATAAGAAAACTCTGTATTGGCCCGGCGGTTCTTCACCTCTGAAATCTCACGGATAGCAACAATCCCTACATGTTTCTTGATAAAAGAGAGAGTGCCATTATCCGGAGTGACAATGTATTGATTTTTCGCCGTTTTAGCTACCACACTCTTTCGTTTGGAACCGACCCCCGGATCGACCACCGAAACAAAGGTCGTCCCTTCTGGCCAGTAATCTACTGTCTGAAAGAGACGGTAACTCCCTTCAAAGATATTGTAGGGGGTAATATCATGAGTTAAGTGGTGAATTTTAAGGGTTGGTGATTCTTCTAAAGCAACCCCAATCATAGCGGATACTGCTCCATCCACCAAACCAAAGTCTGACTGAAGAACTAGTAAATTATTGTGCATCTTTATCTCCTTTTTTGACCAAGAATGGAAGAAGGAAGTTCGATAGTCCCCATCCTAATCCAGCACCCAGTATGACCGTGAGGACAAACCAAGTGATGGTCGCTAGATCTGGTGATACCATCACCCGATTGACATAGTCTATCGATTTACCACGATCCAGTAACGACATGCGGTAACTGGCTGGATAGAACCACATCATAAGAATGGGCCCTGTCGTCGCAAAGGCAAAAATGACAAAAGACAAGGCATTTCGTAAATTCGAGCGAAAACGACCACTTGAGGCGACCATCTCCGCAAAACTTCCGGCGATCAAGGCTGGAATAAAGGCTCCTGCACCATGACGCGAAAAGAGGAAGAAGGATCCGATCACGCAGCCAACTATAAAGATAGATCCAACTCCTTTTATTTTTTCTAGATAATAGCGGTAGATCGTCCCGCCAAACAAGGCTGAAAAGGCAGGAGCATAAAACATATTTCCTTGATGATCGACCAGATTTCCAACTAAGACCCCCAGTCCAATCGCAAGAAAATAGAGGAAAGTGAAGGCTCCAACTTGTTTTATTTGATTCACGTTTATTCTATTCATTGGATACTGATCCTAACGGTGACTAATTTTCTTCGAAAGGAAGTCCCCGATAAATTGGACCAGAACGATCAGAATCAGGATCAATAAGGTCGCCACAAAGATGACATCATTGTTAAACATATTTTTCCCGTAGTTGATGGCCAAGGTTCCTAATCCTCCAGCACCAACGGCACCCGCCATGGCGGTTTCTCCGATCAAGGAAATGATGGTCACTGTTGTCACACGGATCAAATCAGGAAGCCCTTCACGCAGGTAGACTCCGACAATATCCCAGAAGGTTGCCCCACTGGCTTGCGCTGCTTCAATCACCCCTCCATCCAACTCGGACAAGACCACTTGGACTTGGCGGGCAAAGAATGGAAAGACAGCCAAAGACAGCGGAACAAGGGCTGCTGTAGGACCGATGGTATTTTTCAAGAGCAAGTAGGTCAAGGGATTAATAAAGGCCAACAAGATAATGAAAGGAATGGCGCGGAACAAGGAAGTAATCTTATCCAAAATTTGGAAAACAATTCTATTTTCGATGACACCACCTGGACGGGTCAAGACTAACAAAAGTCCTGTCACCAAACCTAAAAATCCACCAATAATGAAGGAAATAACGGTCATGTAAAGAGTCAAGTAAATAGCGGTTCCCCATCCATACTGGCCAGACCACCCTAATTTATAGACATTTGGTAAATATGTTTGAATTAACTGGATCATGCTTTTCTCCCATCTTTCACAATAGTCACGGAAACTCCTGCATTTTCTAACTCAGCTTTGGCCGTTTCCAGATTTTGATTTTCACCTGATAAGATGACCACCAATTCTCCAACAGGCGTGTTATCAAGGATCTCGATGTTCCCAAATAAAATGTTGGCAGATACTTGGTACTGCTTGTAAATATCATTGATGATGGCTGTATCTGTCACAGAACCTGCATACTTGAGATGCGCCAAAATCGAATCATCAGGCAAGTTCTTAACAATCGCTTGTTGATTGATTTTCACCATGGCTTCATCAATTCCTGTTGCAACGGTAATGAAGTCTTGCGTCAAAGCATTTTTCGGATTCGAGAAGATATCTAAAACAGACCCTTCTTCAATCAGTTCGCCATTTTGCATGACAGCTACCCGGTTGGCAATATCTTTGACAATTTGCATCTCATGGGTGATCAAGACAATGGTTAAGCCAAGTTTTTTGTTTAACTCTTGCAACAAAGCTAGAATTTGTTTGGTCGTCTTTGGATCCAAGGCTGAAGTTGACTCATCTGAGATCAAAATTTTTGGATCGTTGGCAAGGGCACGCGCAATCGCTACCCGCTGCTTTTGTCCACCAGACAATTGGGCTGGGTAATTCTCTGCACGGTCAGCTAGACCAACCAAATCCAACAATTTCGCCACTTTCTCATTCTTTTGTTCTTTGTTTAATTTAGAATGTTTAAGAGCAAAAGCCACATTTTCTGCGACAGTCATTTGGGCCATCAAGTTGAAGTGTTGGAAAATCATCCCGATATCCCGACGTTTCTCCCGAAGGGCAGCCGGTTTTAGGGTCACCTGATCTTGATAAATCACATCTCCATCCACAGTGATGGTTCCGGCGCTAGGCACTTGCAAGAGATTGATCACCCGAACCAAGGTCGATTTCCCAGCTCCGGAATACCCTACAATCCCATAGATATCGCCTTCATTAATATGAATAGTCACATCTTTGACGGCTTGGATCTGACGTTTCTTTTGCTGGAAGGTCACATCAATGTGGTCCAGCTGAATCATTGCTTTACTCATAACTTGCTATTAACTCCTTTATCAATTCAATATGGGTATAATAATCGGCGATTTTCACATTTTCGTCGCCCCCATGATCACGGCTATTGGCATTGCCAATTCCAAAGGCTGCCATCGGTACCTGTAAAGCCTCAAATACCGTATGCATGGGCCCTGTCCCCGCTGTTGTTGGAAGAATAGAAACTCCTTCTGGATAGAAATCTTTGGCCAGCTGAATGACATTTAAAATCGATGGGGCACTCATATCACTTCGGTAACTCATTTCACCGAGAGTATAGACCAATTCGACCTGATCATAGCCATTTTTCTTCAATTGTTGCCTGATCTTTTCTAAGACATCCTTGGGATCCAGTCCAGGGACCAAGCGCACCTCCATCTTGGCACGCGCCTCTGCCGGAAGAATCGTTTTAACACCTTGTCCTTGGTAACCAGAGCCAAAGCCTTCAATATTCAGGGCTGGTTCAAAATAGAAACGGCGTAGGAATTCTTTTCGATCTTCCTTCAAGATTGGAAGGGTTAGACCATAGGTTTCCGCTACATCTTCTGGTCCTTTGTTGGCATATTGCTCGATCAAAGCTAGCTCGCGTTCATTGGGTTCTTGGATCTGATCGTAAATCCCATCCACCAAGATTCGGCCTTCTTTGTCACGAAGACTGGCGATAGCATTTAACAAATACCAAGAAGCAGAGTCTACCACACCGCCATAGCTGGAATGAATATCCACTTCTGCACTCTTCACCACCATATCAAAGGTGACGATCCCTTTGCTACCACCGGAAATTTCCAACTGACCCTGATTATTTCGGGTACCTTGTTCCCAGACTAGGAGGTCTGCCCCACGCAAGTGTTTCTTGTGTTTAGCTAAGTATTTATCCAAGTCCGTCGATGCAGACTCCTCTGCTCCTTCGATGATAAAGGTGATATTGACTGGCAAATCGCCACTTTCACGAATGTATTTTCGAAGAGCCGTGAGACGAGCCGTGATATGCCCCTTGTCATCATCAACCCCTCGACCGTACATGGTCCCATAATGAACTGATAAGGTAAAAGGATCTCCCGTCCAAGGTTGGTCTCCATCAGCTGGTACTGTATCATAGTGGTTATAAAAAATGATGGTTTTGGCTTCAGGATTTGGCGAGAAAAATTTGGCAATCACAAAAGGTGCTGTGTAGCTATCATCAACTTCGACTTTGGCTCCTGCAGCTGTAAAAATTTCCCCCAAATAGTTGGCTACTTCCTTGAGACCAACTTGTTGGGCAAAGATGGATTTTTTTGAAATCAAGGTTCGCAACACTTCAAAATAATGTTGTGCGACCTCATCATTTTCAAATTTACGGATTTGTTCCGCTTCTGTTGCAAAAGGCATGCATTCCTCCTAATACACGATAAGAGGTAGAGAATTGCTTCTCCACCTCCTTCATACACTTGAGATCAAATCTTAGAAGACTGGTTGGTCCATTCCTTCTGAAGATTCTTCGATCACTTTCTTCACATTGTCTTTGTGATAGGCTTTGATGATTTCTTTGATTGCTTTTGCTTTATCAGATTTTTCCCAATCTTTCTTAGCAGCGATCACGTTGTACCATTGTTTTGAGTTGTTGTCTTTCTTTTCAACATAGATAGCTTTTTTGAAATCAACGCCTGCTTCACGAACGAAGGTATTGTTGATGACTGCAGCATCTACTGATGGAAGAGCAGATGGTGTTTGTGAAGCATCCAATTCAGAAATCTTCAAATCTTTTGGATTTTCTTTGATGTTTGACACGTTTGCCAATTGACCATCTTTGGTATCCAATTTAATCAAACCAGCTGATTGCAAGACATACAAGGCACGGCTTTCATTTGTTGGGTCATTTGGTACAGCGATTGTTCCACCTTTAGGAATTTCTTTAATTGAAGTGTATTTGTTTTTACCGTTTTCTGTACCAGAGTAAAGACGGATTGGAGCGATGTACGTATCTGCTACTGCAACAAGGGCATTGTCGTTTTTAGAGTTCCAGTTATCAAGGAAGTTGTAGTGTTGGAAAGCATTGATATCCACGCTACCATCTTTTACAGCCACGTTTGGTTGTGAGTAGTCTGTAAATTGAGTGAATTCCAATTTGATTCCTGTTTTAGCGTCATCCAAGTTCTTTTGAACTTGATCCCAACGAGCTTTTTCAGTATCGCTCAAAGTCATGACACCTACTTTTACAGTTGTTTCACCATCTTTGCTAGATGATTTTGAAGAACCACATGCTGCAAGAGCAAATGTTGCAATAGCTGCAAGAGCTGTTAAACCAAGAATTTTTTTCAATTTCATTTTGAAGTCTCCTTTAATTATATATTATTCTTTAATATCTTTTGCTTCTGGTAGATAAACTCCACCAAAGTATTTTTTAGACAGTTTTTCAAGGGTTCCATTGTCATAGAGTTCCTTGATACGTTTGTTGACAAATTTTTGAAGGTCTTTATCTTCTTTTGCAATAATTGGATACACATAAGGTTGTTGGTCGCTTGGAAGCTCGATAACCTTCAAGTTGTCATAGCCTTGATCACGAATGATAGTATCTACTGAGATCCGTTCGAAGATCTTGTAATCTGTACGACCATCCGCTAGATTAGCCATGATGGTTTGAATCGTTCCATCTGTGTATTGCAAGTCGGTTGGATTATCTGAATGTTTTTTATTGTAATCTTCTAATTGTTTAGCAGTAGATGTTCCTTGAACAACTTCTGTTTTCTTGCCACCAATGTCATCCAAAGATTTAATAGAAGAATCTTTTGGTACGACCAATACTAATGGATTGCGAGCATATGGATTTGGATAGAGGTATTTTTCTTCCCGCTCTTTTGAGTAACTAATGTTGTTGGCACCGATTTGGAAACGGTCACTATCTAAGCCAGCAAAGACGGAAGACCACTCTGTTTTGTTAAAGTTCACTTCATATTTGTCTGAACCTTTGAAGATTTCACGCAAAACTTCGATTTCATAACCGGTTAGCTTGCCGTCTTTTTCTTCGTAAGAGAATGGTTTGGTTGTTCCAACAGTCCCAACTTCAATGGTTTTCTTACCACTGGCTGATTTACCAGATGAACATGCTACTAAAGCACTGGTTGCAAGGACTGCAACTAATCCTAAAGCAGAATACTTAATCACTTTTTTTAGATTCATAGGATCTCCTTATTCGTTTCAGGCACATAAAACGCCATTTTAAAAGTATTTTTTAATTTTATCAAAAAAGCATTTACTTGCCTAATATATATTTTTTATGGAGGTGATAGTTTTTCTTTATCACACTTCTTGGGCCTTAAAATACCGCAATAAAGCTTGCGCATTTTCAACATAATAGGGAACCGATACCTCAAAGGCTGCATCATCGATGGTCATGTGATCATGATGAAGGTCTGGCGCATCCGGTTCTCCGTTTGAACCGATAAAGGCAAAGACTCCAGGAATTCGCTCTTGGTAAAAGGCAAAGTCTTCTCCAGCTGTAGAAGGATTCGCTGGGATCACTTCAGCCAAACCTTGTGAAGCTTCCCAAACTACCTGCGTCAATTCCTCATCGTTAAAGGTAACGGGAGGTGTCACACCCCACTCAAAAGCCACATCCACTTCCAGACTTTCTGCAATGTGTCGAATGATGGAAATAAAATGTGCCTTCAAGTCTCTTTGCACACTCGGATTAAAGGAGCGAATGGTTCCTTCAAAATAGCCTGATTTAGGAAGTACATTCCAGGTTGAGCCCACATCCAGGTGCGTAATGGACAAAACAGC
Organism: Streptococcus sp. HMSC065E03; assembly: GCF_001815045.1. Classification (NCBI taxonomy): domain Bacteria; kingdom Bacillati; phylum Bacillota; class Bacilli; order Lactobacillales; family Streptococcaceae; genus Streptococcus; species Streptococcus sp. HMSC065E03. The sequence continues at coordinate 183,995 of NZ_KV818852.1, forward strand.
TGTTTCAAAAGGAGAAACGGTCCGTGAAATTAATAATTGTAAGTTCTGAACCATGGTTGTGACGGCCGTTACAGTGTCAACTCCCAAATCTGGTCTTGCGGCATGACTACTAACCCCTGTCACGGTAACCTTGAATTTCTCAACCCCTGCCATCATGGCTCCAGCATTCAAGGCAAGTTGCCCTGCTTTTAGCTGGGGAATGTTGTGAAAACCAATAATTCCTTGAACATCCTCCAACAGTCCTGTTGCCAAAACATCAGAAGCACCTTCTGAGATTTCTTCTGCTGGTTGAAAGATCAAGCGTATGGTTCCTTCAAGCTGGTCTTCTTTTTCCTTGAGAAGAGCTGCTGCTCCTAGAAGACTGGTTTGATGAAAATCATGACCACAGGCATGCATGACGCCTGGATGTTGACTTTGGTAGGGCAGATTCGTTTGTTCCAAAATTGGAAGGGCATCGATATCTGCTCGAAGTGCCACTACCGGTTGGCCGGAGCCAATTTCTGCAATCAGACCAGTTTTTAATCCACTCTCTAAAATACGAATCCCCAACTCTTCTAAACGCTCTTTTAGAAAGGCGGTTGTCTGGTATTCTTGACCAGACAATTCTGGGTGTTGGTGGATATAGTGGCGAATCTCTGCTAACTCTTCATAAGAAAAAGACACAAGCCTTCATCTCCTTTCAAACTTAAAATTATTTTATCACTAATAGGTGTTTCCGTCTAATTCTTGTTTCTTGGGTTTTGATATAGTTTCAAACTATAGACAAAAACACTCCTAGATTCCTATCCTAGGAGTGCCAACTTCAGCATTAAGAAAGATTTCCCTCGAATTTTTCCATAAAGCTATCACTATTGTAGGCTTTTTCTACTTCCCATTTGCCATCTTTCTTAACAAAGGTCAACTGGTAGTCGTACCGATCCGGCGTCGTCAAGGGACGATCTGCAAGAGAAGCCATCATTTCCTCTCTATAGGCTTTATTTTGAGCCTGATTCGCCTCGATGATACCTGGATAGTCTTTTCGATGTTCTTGATAGAAGGTCTGCATGTGGTTTAAAATCGTCTTTTCCATGCTGACAGTCTCAGGATTCAAGCTAATGACCACCTTGTCCGGGAGGTATTGTTTAACCTTATAGGTTAATTTCGCGCGCTTTGCATTTTCCTTTTCATAAGCATCGATAAACTGGGTCACTTCTTCTTCTGGGAATTGGTAATCATGCAATTGACGGGTAAAATCAGCCGCAAATTTCGCACGGAAATCACTGGCTTCCTTTTTCAAATCAGTTCCCAAAACAAAAGCATCATCCTTTTTGACCTTTCGTTGGCCACTGAAGTAAACTTGATTGATGTATTCATCTGCTAGAATAGTTGAAGCTTCCACCTTGTCCTCATACTGAGAAGAATCCACCGCAAATTTTAGAGGCTTGGATTTTTTATCAGAGCTATAGGTTTTTCGTTCATACTGCACTTCGTATTTTTTGCCTTTTTCGACTGGGAAGACAATATAGCCGGTTAATTTTTTATCCTGGGCCAACTGATCACTCTTGAGCAATTGGAAGGCTTCCGTTTGGTCATAAATTCCTGACTGCAATTTGACCTTGTTATTCTCCGCATCGTAAATGGTGATATCTGAATCTGACACGTTAATAGATTCTTTAGCAACATTCTTAAATTCTAATTGAAGGGCCAAATAAGTGCCGTCTTCTGAGTCATTGAGGACAGGCGGTTTGATGTATTGCCCTCCTTTTAGGCTCAGCTCTACTTGACCGTCAGATGCTGAATTTTTCGCCGCTTTTTCCGTCTTTGATTGCTGCGAATTTGTCTTTTGAGCACTGATTCCACAAGCCGCTAAACTCAAGGTCGCTACAGCAAATAGGGTCCATTTAAAAATCTTTTTCATCCTCATCTCCTTAAAAAAGTTTTGTTCTATTTTAACATCTTTTTCTAGCGATGTATACGCTATATAGTGATAACTCTCCCTCAGAGGGCGAGGATTACAAAAAGGCCAAGACCTTCGTCTCAACCTTTTAACTAAAATATGATTGGTTTTGGTTTTACAAGATTCCTTTTTCTTTTTGAATCATGAGATCCTTGAGGGAAATCAAGAGGACCGCAAAGAGGATCATAGCCATTCCGATAAAATCAATGGCAAAGAAATGTTCATTCATAATGATAAAAGAAAAGAAAACTGCTGAAATAGGTTCCATAGCTGCAAGAAGACTTCCTTTAACTGCACCGATCAGACTCGTTCCTTTCAAAAAGACAGTATAGGCAAATATGGTCCCAATCACCACCAAGCCAACTAAGCCCATCAGATTGTCCATGCTATATTGGCCATGAAAGAGTCTTCTTCCTGTGAAGGGAATCATCACAAGTCCTGGAATGAGCATACCGATACCAATCACCAACATACTTCCCCATTTTTGAATTAATTGAATCGGCAGAATAATGTAGAGGGCATAGGCAAAGGCAGAAACCAGTCCCCAAACTAGTCCTTTAGGAGTGATGGCTAATTGATTTAGTTGACCATGGGTTGCAATGAGAAAGGTCCCTGCGATCGCTAAGACCATGGAAATGACCTCAGATACTGTCGGAGCTACTCGGTCCTTAACACAAGAATAGGCCAAAACTACAATGGGACAGAGATATTGAAAAACAGTTGCCGTACCTGCATTAGTCGCATCAATCGCTTCTAGATAAGTCAATTGGGTCATTAACAACCCTAAAAAAGCAAATAAGAGCAAGGGAAGGTAGGACGAGCGGTCTCTTAGAAAGGCCTTTACTTTTTCCTGGTCTGCTAGATAAGCAAGAAGCAGCAGCACAGCCCCTGAAAACACTAAACGAATCGTTGTCAAACCAATTGCTGTAAATCCATGAGCCAGTAGGTACTGGCCACAGGCTCCTGACAAGCCCCAAGCGATCCCAGCGATCAAGGTCATGAGTGTTCCTTTCATCGTCTTTGACATAGTCCCCTCCTAAATCTGTTCCTTACTTTTATTGTATCATAAAAGGCCGAAACGAAACGTTTCAGCCTCATATATTTCATATAAATTTATTCGCTTATTCAGGTTGAACCAAGATCTTGATTTGAGATTTATCTTGTGTTAATTCAACAAATCCTTCTTCAACGATATTTTCCAATTTAATTTTCTTGGTAACCAATTTTTCAGCAGAGAAGTAGCCTTGTTCCATCAATTCCAGCACTTTAGGGAAGATATGACGGTAGGCAATAATTCCTTTGAGAGATTTTTCTTGGATAGCAAATTCATTTGGATTGATGCTGGCTTCACGTTCCCAGATAGATACGACCATACATTCCCCAGCTTTATGAACAGCTGCAAGGGCTTGACCTAAAACAACTGGAACTCCAGTAACTTCATAAGAAACATCTGCTCCACCACCTGTTAAACGATGGATGGCTTCGACGATTGTTTCTCCTTCTTCTGGGCGAACAACGATTGCTCCCAATTCTTCTGCTTTAGCTTGGCGTTCAGGAGACAATTCAACCGCATAGATTTTTGATGCTCCTGCTGCACGAAGGGCTTCAACGATCAAAAGACCAATTGGGCCTAAACCAAAGATAACGGCTGTATCCCCAGCTTTCAATGCAGATTGACGAACGGCATACACAGCAACAGCAGCAGGTTCTGTAAGAGCAGCTTGTTCATAGCTCAAGCTATCTGGAATCACATGAACCAAATCTCCATCAAGGACACAATATTTGGCAAAACCACCATCTGCAGCAAGGCCGACAAAGTTCAAGTTTGGATCAAGGTTATAGTCACCGATTAGGTTATGTTTTGCCAAAATTGGTTCAATCGTCACGCGATCCCCAACTTTGACACGAGTCACATCACTTCCGACTTCTACAATTTCACCAGAGAATTCATGTCCCAAAGTGACCGGTGCTTTTTGACCAGAATACACATGTTCTTCAGTTGGGATGAAGATCGGTCCATCCAAATATTCATGCAAGTCCGTACCACAGATCCCTGTGAACTTAACTGCCACTTTTACTTGATGTGGTTGTACTTCAGGTACTTCCACTTCTTCGATACGAACGTCTTTTGCTGCATGCCAGCGAGCTGCTTTCATAGTAGCCATATGATGATCTCCTTGTTTTCACGTTTTTTGTTTTCTTTTCAGGAAACTTTATATTTTAAATTGTAAACGTTTTCCTTTTGTTTGTCAAGGAAAAACTGAAGATGAAAAAGAGCAGCCCTTTGACTGCTCCTTCTTATTTCTTCTTGATCCGAGAAGATTCCAATCTCCACCCCACCATCCAACCAAGGACCAGGAGGTAATTTTCAAGCGCACCGATCCCATTGACCGGCAGATGATAGTGAAAATAACTGTAGAGATGATTGCTCCCGATCCCAAGCCCACCTAGGATCAAAGCCAATAGAACCGTCCGAAGATAAAACCAATCGTATTTGAGATTGACAGCAATCAGGATCACAAGGACCGCCACATTCCAAATCCCAATCTCCCGTTGCCAACCGACAGAAATACCATATCCCGAATGACTTCCCATATAGGATGGAAAGAATAGCTGGAAGATAATCGCTCCAGTCATGGCGATGATAACCAGGACAAATAAGACTCTTAAAAATTTGTTCATGTAACTCCTCCTAATGCCAGTTGATATGTAATGGTCTTTCCTATTCTAACACAATTTTATGGATAGTAAAAACCAACCTCTCGGCTGGTTTTTTCTCTATTACTCTTCTTTCAACTTCGCCAATTCTTGAGCAAGTAACTTGAGGGCTACTTGTGGGTTGGCTTGACCTTTGGTTGCTTTCATGAGGAAGCCGGTGAAAGCCTTGTCCGCATTCCGTTTCCCTGACTTGAAGTCAGCTACGGCTGCTTCATTGTCTGCAAAGACTTGGTGGATGATTGGTATCAAAACTTCAGGATCTGAAATCTGTACCAGACCAGCTTTTTCGACGTATTCACGCGCGCCGCCACCGTTTTTCGCCAAGTGAACGAAGACTTTCTTGGCAATCTTAGATGAAATGGTTCCATCTTCGATAATGGCAATCATTTCAACCAAGTTTTCTGGTGTCAATTGGATTTCTTCCAGCGTTTTGCCTTCTGCGTTCAAGAATTGTGCGACTTCACCTTGGAGCCAGTTAGACACTTGTTTGGCATCGCCACCAAGGGCTACAGCTGCTTCAAAGAAGTCAGAAGTGACTTTCGTCGCTGTCAATTGGTTGGCATCATAATCAGACAAGCCAAGTTCTGCCACGTAGCGAGCACGACGGTCTTTTGGAAACTCTGGCAACTCCGTACGCATTTCCTCAATCCACTCATCTGAGATTTCAAAGAGTGGTAGGTCTGGTTCTGGGAAGTAACGGTAATCCGCCGCTCCTTCTTTGACACGCATAAGAATCGTGCTCTTGTTGGCTTCATCATAACGGCGTGTTTCTTGACGAATGACCCCACCTGAACGCAAGATTTTCGCTTGGCGCTCCACTTCGTATTCAAGACCTTTACGGACGTTTGAGAAGGAGTTCAAGTTTTTCAACTCCGTCTTGGTACCAAATTCCTCTTGGCCGTATGGGCGAAGGGAAATGTTGGCATCCACCCGCATCGATCCTTCTTCCATCTTGACGTCTGAAATACCAGTGTATTGGATAACTTCTTTGAGGGCTGTCAAATAGGCGTAGGCTTCTTCAGGAGAACGCATATCTGCTTCAGAAACGATTTCGATCAATGGAACCCCTTGACGGTTAAGGTCTACATAAGAGAAACCGTCTGTTCCGTGCGTGTTCTTACCAGCATCTTCTTCCAAGTGGGCCCGTTCAATCCCAATTTTCTTAGTTGAGCCGTCTTCCAATTGCACTTCAATCCAACCGTTGTAACCGATCGGCTCGTCAAATTGCGAAATTTGGTAAGCCTTTGGATTATCAGGGTAGAAATAGTTCTTACGGTCAAAGTGCATGTGCTGATGGATATCCATATTCAGCGCCAAAGCAGCCTTAATACCAGCATCCACAACACCCTTGTTCAAGACAGGAAGCACCCCTGGGAAAGACCAGTCAATCACATTGGTATTGGCATTTTGCTCATTCCCAAAGTGAGCAGAGGTTGGTGAGAAAATTTTTGAGTTTGTATTCAATTCAACGTGGACTTCAAGTCCGATGACTGTTTCAAAGTTCATTAATTGTCACCTCCGAAAATAAGGGGTTGTTGCTTGTGGTAATCCGTCGTTGCTTCAAAGGCAGCTGCAGCTTGGTAGATGGTTTCTTCAGAATACTTGGGACCGATCAACTGCAAACCAACTGGAAGACCTTGCGCAAAACCTGCAGGAATCGAAATCCCTGGAAGACCTGCCAAGTTGACTGGAATGGTCAACAAGTCCGCCAAGTACATGGCAACCGGATCATGGTTGAGCGAATCCAAATCAAAGGCCACGCTAGGAGCTGTTGGACCAAGGATAAGGTCGTAATCCGCAAAGACTTTTTCGAAGTCTTGGATAATGAGGGTACGAACTTGACCAGCTTTCTTGTAGTAAGCATCGTAGTAACCAGATGACAAACTAAAGGTACCAAGCATAATCCGGCGTTTGACCTCATCACCAAAGCCTTGGCTACGAGTGTTCACATAGATGTCATCCAAGTTCTTGGCATCTTCCGCACGGAAACCATAGCGAATCCCGTCGAAACGTTGCAAGTTTGAAGACGCTTCTGAAGAAGCGATGATATAGTAAACGGCAACCCCGTATTTAGAGTGTGGAAGGCTGACTTCTTCGACAGTTGCTCCCAATTTTTCAAAGTGTTTAGCAGCATTAAGGATGGTTTCTTTGACTTCTGGGTCAATCCCTTCACCGAGGTATTCCTTAGGAAGGGCAATCTTCATGCCTTTAATGTCTTGACCAATCTTAGAAGTAAAGTCTGCTACACGTACTGGTGCTGAAGTTGAATCCTTGGCATCTTCGCTGGCAATGACATTGAGCAATTGGGCATTTTCCTTAACCATTGGTGAGAAAGTACCAATTTGGTCAAGTGAGCTACCAAAGGCAATGAGACCAAAACGTGAAACTGTTCCATATGTAGGTTTGAGACCAACAATCCCGTTAAAAGCAGCTGGTTGACGGATAGAACCACCGGTATCTGAACCAAGGGACAAACGGACTTGCCCTGAAGCTACAGAAGCTGCTGAACCACTAGAAGATCCACCAGGCACCTTGCTGTGGTCCCAAGCGTTTTTAGTCGCGCCATAGTAAGATGTTTCACCAGATCCACCCATGGCAAATTCATCCATGTTGGTCTTACCGATGACAATCATATCTTTGGCTTTCGCATTGGCAACAGCTGTCGCATCAAAGATTGGCTCGTAGTTATAGAGCATTTTTGAAGCTGCAGTCGTCAAGATGCCATCTGTTGAGATATTGTCTTTGACAGCAAGTGGAATCCCTGACAAGAGGTTGTCTGCATCGATTCCTTTTTCATCAATAGCCTTGGCTTGTGCAAGGGCCGCTTCTTCGGCCACCGTTACAAAGGCGTTAACTGCTTCTTCACGCGCCTTGATGTCTTCAAGCGTAGCTTGTGTCAATTCGGTTGCCGAAATTTCCTTAGAGACAAGGAGGTCGTGCAACTCTTCAATGGTTTTATGGTTGAATGACATTAGGCATCTCCTCCATCTTCTAGGATAGCTGGTACCTTGATGTAGTAGTTATCTTTTTCAGGTACATTTTTAAACAAGCGGTCTCGGTCAGTCCCTTTTTCAGCAACATCCGGACGCAATACAGTCTTACGATCCGCCATGGTCGTTGTTGGAGCAACGCCTGTTGTGTCCACTTCTTCCAACAATTCCACCATGTCGACAATTTTAGACAAGGTTGTCGCAAACTCAGCTGTCTCTTCTGGAGAGAATTTCAATTTTGAAAGATTGGCAACGTGGGTTACCTCTTCTTGCGTTATTTTCATCTTGCTTCCTTTCGTGAAATGATGATTTTTCAATACCCTCTATTTTACCATAATTTAGCCCAATTTGCTTGCCTTAGAAAAAATCTGTAGGACTTTTTTGTCGCTACAGATTCTTCATTTTATATTTCTTTTCCGCCGAATTGCCCCATCTCCATTAGAGTCTCTTTCCAGACTTCCTGGACCTTAGAAGCGAGGTAAGAAGAGGCCAACTCATAAGAAGCCTGATGGAATGGAGCGAGGTCGCTTTCAAAGAGCTGGACCAGCTTGTCTGCCAACTCTTTCACCAACTCTTCTTCTGGCACTGTCTCGCTATAAGGTACCAAAAAGCCATTTTCACCCTCTTTTATAAAAGTTGGATTACCATAACGGGCATCAAAGCCCAGCAAGGCCAAACCTGCTCCAGCCGCCTCCATCAAAGTCAAACCAAAGGTCTCCCACTGAGAAGTGGTGAGGTAGGCTTGGTAGCAAGGATAGATCTGCTGAAGATCCGCATGACCGCGTAGGTGAATATAATCTTGTGCTGCAAGCTCCTGAATCAGGTGGCGCAAGTTGTCCGCTTCTCCACCCTTCCCATAAATATCAAACTGAAGGGCTGGGAGTTTTTCATGAGCTTGGGCCACTACTCGAATAGCCAAATCGATGCGTTTTCTTGGATCCAAACGGGAAGCTGTGAGCACACTAAAGGGAGGTCGATCTCCTTGTGATTCTGTCAATTCTTCTAGATGCCCAACCGGAATGCTATAGATTGGAATTCCTTGGCATCCTTGTTTAGCAAGTGTCTGCTCCAAGACTTCTTTTTGAAGATCCGTTGCCGTGATGAAATAATCGAAGCGTTTAGCATACTTGAACACATAATAATATTCATAATTGAGATGGCCATTTTCAAATTCATGCTCCGAATGAAACACCATGGCGAGCTTTGAAGAAGCAGGTTTCTCCAACAAAGGGCGAGCAAAATCCATGCGCGAAGCCCGGTCAAGCAGAATCAGATCTTCTTCTTTTAGCGACAGCTGCGACAAAAAACGTCTCATCACTTCTGTATGGTTGGTCAAAATCTCAGACCCCAGTTTATAGAGCCAGCTTCCACCTAACCTCGATTCTTCAAAAGCGATAGTCCCATCTTGATGGTGATAGATCCGTCTGACAACACTACCATACTGAAAATACTCTGTGACAAGTTTACAAGCTCCATAATACTCTCGCTTGATCCTATTTCCAGCCAAAAGATAGTCTACATAGCGGACACAGTTTGGATGATAGGGATCCAAATGAAAGCTCAAGGCGTTTCCATCCGCAAATTGGTAGCGAATGACTCTTTCCGTTTTTTCAACAACATCCAGACGAGTCAGTTGAAACTCCATTTGCAAGGCCCCTACCGACTTTTGAGGGACCGTAGTCTGTTGATCCGTAAAAGTTAAATGGGCAAAAAGCAGTTCCTCATCCCGGTGCCCCAATGAGAGGTAATAGGCCAATTTTTCTGGAGTGGGCCAAGTGGTAAAGACAAACTTCGCTGCCACTCCTAGTCTCCGGAGCATCTTTGCCCGAGAGGCTTGGGCAACATCAACCCCATTAGGTTCGAATCCCACTAATAGATTAAAGGTATAAATGGTCATGCGGTTCCTCCCTCTAATCGCTTAAACAGCTCTTCCAAAGCTTCTTTTTCAGGCAATTTCAAGATTCGTGCCTGCTCTCTTACCAATTCTTTGTGGGTCTCTGGATGCTGGAGCAAGGTATCTAGTTGCTGTTTCATTTCTTCGACTGTATCTGTGATTGTGCTCAAGTTTTTATAGGCTTCCTGATGAACCGTGCTCTTCAAACCAAATAAGACTTGCCCATTTTCAAGAGCATGAAGACTACTACTCCACACTTCTTCTCCCTGGTTGCAATCCAGATAAATAGAGCAGCTGGATAACAAGTCCTCATATTTGTCCAGCGAAATCCCTGGATAGAGGCGCACATTGGAGCGAGTCGCTAAGTCTGTTAATTTCGGCCCCATAGCCGTCAAAGCAGCAATGTGAAAGGTGACTTGTGGGAATTGATGGACCAGGCTAGATAGGCCTTCGACCTCTTGAGAAGCCGTCATAACCATGGCTTCTGGTTGAAAACTTTCCTGCTCCACATCTACCAGCCCTGACAAGACTGTGATTCCGTCTATTTTCTCACTCAACAGACCATCTTCTACCAACAAAATCTGACTGACTTGTTCTTTGATCTCGTCTAGATCATGCGCGTCACTGGCACAGTAGGCGAGTCTTTCCTTTGGTTTCTCTTTCACAACATCTAGCAATGCCTTGTCCATCAAAAGAACGGCTTCATCTTCCGGCAAGACTTGTTCTAGGACAGCTCTTTGCAGCTCTTTCTTATTGGCATACAGGCGATCCCGTCCCTTAGGAGTTTGAAGCAAAAAGGTTCCTTGTGAGACAAAGTGAAGCAAGACTTCTTCTTGTTGACGGTTCAAATAGATGTCTAAATAGGATTGGCCAGATTCCGTAAGGAGACTCTGTTTGCTTCTCCAGCCATAGCGGTTGTAGACATCAATGGATACGATCTCTTCTCCCTGACCAAACCATTCCACTCTGTCAACTGTTCGAGACAAGATATCCTCTCGCAAAACCACGTTGGCACGACGTTCCTCACCATCAAAAAGATAGGTTGTGATCCCTAGTGTCCAACATTCCCATAATTCTGGAACTGCTAGATCATTGAAAAATAAAGGTTTTCCAATTTTTGATGCTGGGTCTTTTTGGGTAAAAAAGGTCGCCAGACTCTCTGTCTGTTCAGCTATATCTGTTTCCAGATTGGTCACAAACACACGGTAGGGCTGGCCAAGTTTGTCCAATAATTTTCGCAAACGTTCCAGCTCTCTGGTCTGCTCTGATGCAATAATGAACATGCTGATCCTTTCTCATCAATAAGTTCTTAGTCCATGGTTTCAACGAAACTGAGGTTGATCACCACGCGCTCATAGGTTTCTGACTCTTGTAAGCCAGCTTCTTCTAGTTTTTCAAGAGCCCGTTTCAACCGCGTTTTATAGATATAGCGGTGCCAGGTCAGATCATAGCCCAACATCCCAAGAAGAGCCAATTTTTCTTGCTTGGCTTCCATCTCATCCAGTACCCGCTTTTCTGTCCAAACCTGGGACAGAGTATCTGAACGACCCACGCGATACCAATAAATACATTTCTCCGTATGGACCACCCGATTGGCTTTTAAGAAGAGCTTGTACATGAGAAAGTTATCTTCAACATTTTTTCCGACCGGAAAACGAAGTCCTTCAAATAAACCACGCTTATAGAGCTTCATCATGGCACAAGCCCAGGCCATATCTCTAGTCTCCTGGATGGCATCGTGGTCCATGATCTCTCTCCCCTCATAAAGGGTCTCTGAATAATCGTCGTCCGTTACCTTGATCAAGTATTTGCTACTACTGTCATCATAGAGGTTATAGTTGGCTACGGAAACATCCGCATCATACTTCTTCAGTTGACGATAGAGCACTTCTACATAGTCCTCCGTCACCCAGTCATCTGGATCAATAAAGGTGAGGTAATCACCAGTCGCTAGCTCAATCCCTGTATTCCGAGCAGCAGATAAGCCCCCATTTTCTTGGCGAACGTAGCGGATGCGCGCATCCTTCCTAAAAAAATCTTTACAGATCTCTTCTGAATGGTCTGGCGAACCATCATTGACCAGGATAATTTCCAAATGAGGGTAGGTCTGATGGATAACCGTTTCCAAACATTGTCTCAAATAAGCTTCTACATTATAGATGGGAATGATGATACTCACTACTTCATTTGTTTCCATGCTTCTTCTCATTTCTCTTTAAATAATCGCGAATCGCTGCCACCATCTCCTGCACCTGATCATCCGCAAACACTTGGTTCACACCATTCTCTACATGATTGGTTCCTTCAAAAGAGAAAATCGGTAAGCCCAATTGCTGGATCCTTTGCGTCATCTGATCGACCTCATCATATGGATTGATATCCAGATAAAAATCCAATTTTTCTAGGACCTTTCGACTGGTCAAGGGATCAAAAGAGGGATAAAGAAAGAGGTTGGGGTAGCGTTCCAATTGCACCAAGTTAAAACCAAAATGGCTATGGGCAAGAACATGAATCGCTACGTCTGGCAACTCTTTTAGCAACGTCTCCAACTCGTGGATATCTGCTGTATGGGTATAAATGGCAGCATGATAAGGAAATTCTCCCACTAGGTCTTGATAGGTTTGCTTCAAAATCGGCTTTCGAAGCACAATTTCCTCCCAAGAGAGGGCATAGTAAAACCACCATTGTTCCCGAAAACGATTGAAGCGTTTGGAGGTCCATGGTTTATTATGAGAGGTGTAGTGAATGACCGCCGGAATCCCTTGAAAGGCATCATACCAGTCTAGATCTCCATAGAGGTATTGATCCTTATCAGAACCTACTTGTAAATTATAGGTCCAAGGTAATGGATACCAAGCATCTTTGAAATATAGATTCAAAATTCCTTGATCTCCATAAACATGCTGATGGTGTTCACGAGTGAGGTCAAAAAGAGCCTCTGTTACTTGGTGCTCTTGCCACCAAGTCTTATCAATCACCAAAAGTCCAGCATTAAATCCATCTGTCGTCGTTGGCTTATCGACCACTGCCCCCAGTCCATAACCCTGTAGATCGACCGCAAACAAAGGCGATAAATCCTGTGTAAAGATCATGTCACAATCCAGATAGAGAATCCGCTCTTCCTCCACCATCTCTGGAATAGCGTAACGGAAATAGGTTGCATAGTGAATATGGTCACTTGGAAGCGAAAAGGACTGGAATTGCTCGGGAGACATCCGACAATTGATCACTTCTGAATCCAACTGGCGCAAGCGCTGATTCATGATAGTAAACCACTCCGTTGGTAGATCTTCATTTAAGACATAAATTTTCAACCGGTCCTGATGGGCACACAGTGACTTCATAGCGGTTTCCAACTTTTCCATATAAGACAGATTGGCTGAAAACACGACAGCTTTTTTACTCATAACTTCCCCTTTTTTCTTTCATTAGAATACCATTTTCAAGAGAGGAAAACAATTTCTACGCCCCCAAAAAGAGGCCTAGACAACCGTCTATGACCTCTTTTAGAAAATTTTCTTATTTTGTATCTAATACAGCTAGTGTGCCGTCTACCAAGCTTGCCCCTAAGACATGCTTGAAATGGTTCAAGGCAAACTGGTGATTTTCAGGAGTGAGCGATGCCACTGCAGGTTCTACGACTTCGATCTGGTAGCCGAGATTGTAGGCATCAACCGCTGTATGAAGGACACAGATATCAGTCAAGACACCTGTCAAAATAACGGTATCTACATGGCGTTCCCGCAGGCGGATATCTAGGTCCGTTCCTGAAAAAGCAGAATAATGACGTTTATCCATCCAAAAGACGCGTGGATCCGCCTTATGCTCCTGATAAAAATCTGCCAAAGGGCCGTACAAATCACGTCCGCTGGTCCCAATGATATTATGAGGTGGGAAGAGCTTGCTTTCAGGATGAAATGGATCCTCTACATCATGCGCATCAATGGCAAAAAAGACATAGGCTCCTTGGTCAAAGGCCAATTGGGTCACCTGAGCAATGGTATCAGAAATGGCTTGTGCAGGAGCACCTGCCGTAAGCTTACCATCATCTGCTACGAAATCGACAGTGTAGTCAATTGAAATCAAAGCTTTAGTCATTAGTAATCTCTTTTCTTAATTTCCTCAAAGATATCTGGAATCAACACTTTGAGATAGGTTCCCTTCATTCCAAGAGAACGGCTTTCAATAATACCAGCTGACTCCAATTTACGAAGTGCATTGACAATCACAGAGCGGGTAATGCCAATCCGATCCGCGATGATAGAAGCAGTCAACTGACCTTCATTGCCTTTCAATTCACTAAGGATGGCAGAAACAGCTCGCAACTCAGAGTAAGACAAGGTATTGACAGCCATATTCACCGCTGTCCGACGACGAATATTCTTCTCGTCTTCCTCACGTTGATAGTTCAACATTTGAATCCCTACCACGGTACTCGCAATCTCAACCAAGATCAAATCATCATCCGCAAACTGTTTATCATTGCGCCAAATGATCAAGGAACCCAATCGAATCCCAGAAACATGAATAGGCGCAATGGTCGTCAAGCCATCAGGAAATTCAGACTTGGTTTCGACCGGAAAGATACTCAAATCATGGTCCACATCTAAATTAGCTTCTGTATCGTAGACCAAACTAGCTGCCTTGGCATAATCTTCTGGTAATTTTTTATTTTGAAAGAAAGCTTCTACCCGGTCATTGTTGGTCTTGTAACGCATGAAATAACCAAGAAGGGTTCCCTTGCTATTAATGATACAGGCATTACAGTGGATAATATCCGCTAATTGCTGGGCAATATCATTATAAGGCATCTCGAACTGCAACTGTTCATCAGTCCGTTTCAAGATGGATGTAATTTTACGTGTCTTTTCTAATAAGTTTGCCATAATAAACCTCGCATATAGTCAGCTCAAGTATATCATATAAGTGTGGGAATTTCAATCAAATTATCTGAAAATTATTTATTTTTTCTACAATTATGCGCAATTCAGAAAAATGTCGTTTCGATGACATGGATTTTATAAAATGAATCAAAAAAAGATTGAAGACTTTCCTCTTCAATCCTTTATCTAATTAACGTTTGTATTGCTTCAAGAAACGAGTCATTTTTTCTTGAATTTGAGCTAACTCATCGACACGTGGAAGGTAAACGATCCGGAAGTGATCTGGATCTTTCCAGTTAAAGCCGCGGCCATGAACCAAGAGAATTTTTTCTTGCTTCAAGAACTCTAAAACAAATTGCTCGTCATCATCCACGCGGTACATGTCCCGATCAATCTTAGGGAAGATATAGAGACCAGCTTTTGGCTTAACAGCTGAGAGGCCTGGAATATCATTGATGGCTTTGTAGATAAAGTTGCGTTGTTCATAAATTCGACCACCTGGAAGTAAAAGTTCATCCACGGATTGGTAGCCTCCAAGAGAGGTTTGCACAACATGTTGAGACAAGACATTTGAACAAAGACGCATATTGGACAACATGTTCAAGCCTTCGATATAGCCCTTCACGTGATGCTTTGGTCCGGATAGAACCATCCAACCAACACGGAAACCGGCAATCCGGTGAGATTTTGACAAGCCATTCATACTCACACAGAAGAGATCAGGCGCTAAACTTGCAATAGCCGTGTGTTTTTCCCCATCCATGACCAAACGATCGTAGATTTCATCTGCGAAGATAATCAAGTTATTTTGTCGAGCGATCTCTACAATCTCAAGTAGGATCTCATCTGGATAGAGGGCACCTGTTGGGTTATTCGGGTTGATGACAACGATAGCTTTAGTGTTTGAGGTGATTTTCGACTTGATATCTTCAATATCTGGATACCAATTTGCTTCTTCATCACAAAGATAGTGAACGGCATTCCCACCAGCTAGGCTGACGGCTGCTGTCCAAAGAGGATAGTCCGGCATGGGAACCAAGACCTCATCCCCATTGTCAAGCAGTCCTTGCATGGACATGACGATCAGCTCACTCACTCCATTCCCAAGGTAAATATCATCAATATCCACATTTGGAATTTTTTTCAACTGGCAGTACTGCATGATAGCCTTGCGGGCTGAAAAGATCCCTTTTGAGTCTGAATAACCTTCACTATCACGCGCATTCATGATCAAATCATGGATGACTTCATCTGGAGCTGTAAAGCCAAATTCAGCAGGATTCCCTGTATTCAAACGGAGAATTTTTTCTCCATTTGCTCGCATGCGCATGGCTTCTTCCAAGACTGGACCACGAATATCGTAAGCGACATGTTCGAGTTTGCTTGATTTATTATATTCCTTCATATTCTGCCTCGATTCACGAAATTATCTCTATTATACCACTAGTTGAAATAGAGTACAAACCGAGGACTTTAAAAATTCTGCAAAAATATAGGAGAAAAGCGAGACTTTACCTTTACATTCTAGCCTAAAAGGGATAAAATATAAGTGTATAAGGAATAGAGTTACCTTCTATTCTATCCATGTTTTCAAGCTATAAGGAGGTAGGATTATGTCTCAAAAATATGAAAACATCATGGTCGCTGTCGACGGTTCCCATGAAGCAGAATTAGCCTTTGAAAAAGGGGTTAATGTATCTCTTCGCAATGGCTCTAAATTGACGATTGCCCACGTCATCGATACCCGTGCCCTTCAAAGCGTCTCAACTTTTGATGCTGAGGTCTACGAAGAATTGCAAGAAGAAGCCAACGAATTGCTCAAGGGCTACAAGGAACGTGCTGAAAAAGTCGGCGTTCAAAATGTTGTGACTGTTGTAGAAATGGGAAATCCAAAAGTCCTCTTAGCCAATGATATCCCAAGTAAGGAAGGGGTTGACCTTATTATGGTCGGAGCTACCGGACTCAATGCCTTCGAACGGTTAATGGTCGGATCCTCCTCAGAATACATCCTTCGCCACGCCAAAGTAGACTTACTAGTGGTACGTGATAAGGATAAAACCATGTAAGAAAGAAAAAGTTATATTGAAAACTTTCCTTAGGTGAGTACGGACGTCAGCGAACTTCGAAGAAGTTCCATGACTAAGTTTTGAGCCTAAGGTCTCAAAACTCCCGAGTGCTAGAAACAATAGTGTTTCTAGCACTTTTCTCACGGTGGAAAGTTTTTCAATATTTTTTATAAATTTTAAAAATAAGAACATATTTCGACTTCTTTGTAGAGCACTTTACTTATCTTAGTAAAAAATAGTTTGTCTACATTCTAAAAAAGGTTTGGAACAGAAGTTCCAAACCTTTTTTAGTTGTCTTTTTTTGCTTCTTTTTGTTTTGCATGTTTTTCGTAGGCCTTGAGCTGGCGATCAAGTTCTTTTTTGATGGCTGGTTCTGGAGCGTATTTTTCTTCCCAATCATCTGGCTTCAGAATTTTGTGGGTTACTGGATCAAAGTGCGCCTTTCCATCTGGGAAAATCTTGCCCATATTGGCCCGGTGAACAATCTCAAAGACCTCTTCAGGATCGACCCCCATTAGTACAAAGCTACCATAAGTCAGATAGAGGGTATCAATCAAGGCATCAACCTGCCCTACCATGGAGATCTCAGCTGGATGCTTGCCACGAACCTTATCTGCAGCCTTATCCAAGGCTTCGTGAAGAGCTGCTACCGAGCGGTCAAATTCTTCCTCACTTGTGCTAGCTGCTCGGACAAATTCTACCAACTCCTCTTGCTTGAACATTGTTCGATAAAGGGCATCTTGAGGCTGCCAAACAACTGGTTTCTCCTGGGTTTCTCCATCCATCACACCATGGAAGGTTTTGACCTTATTGAAGTGATCATCCTTAGAAAGAAAGAGTTCTTTCTCTGAAAGGATACCAAAGTGTTGCAGGGCCTTTTGGATGCCATCCTTGCCATTACTGGTCGTTGTATGCTTGGCAATCGCCTTGACACTGGTCGTCCCATTTCCCATCGCAATGGACAAACCAACACCTGAAAGCATCTCAAGGTCATTATCCGAATCTCCAAAAGCCATCACTTCATCGATGTCAAAGCCAAATTCCTGACCAACGATGCGGATCCCTTCTAACTTGGAAATCCCTGGGTTGAGGACGTCTGCTGCAAAAGGACTAGACCGTGTGAATTTCAGATCTGGAAACTCTTTTTCAATTTTTGCAGTCTCTTCTGGACTCGATAAGATCAACACTTGGTAGATTGGTTCTTGCGCTAGTGCATAGAGGGTGTCCTGATCTTGTGGGACGACCTTGCTAACCACTTTGTTAAATCCACGACTGACTGTACGGGCCATTTTGCGGGGCACAAAGCGACTGGACCAGGTTGAAATAGGACTCATCCCAAAACTCATAATCCGAGAACCAAATACCCCATCCTTGGTACCGAGAGCAATTTCCTTGCGGTGTTCTCGAGCATAGTCAATTAGTTGGTGCAGACTCTTTTTATCGATTGGACTGGTAAACAGCACGCGGTCCTTGGTCAAAATATACTGACCATTATAGGTCACTGCAAAATCAAAACCATAGCGTTCCATAAACGGTTTGACAAAGGCCGGTCCCCGCCCTGTCGCAAGACCTACATAAATCCCTTCTTCCTTTAAAGACTGAATGGCTTTTTCTGTTGATTTTAGGACCGCTCGACTATCATTAACCAAGGTTCCATCGATATCAAAAAAGACTGCTTTTATTTCCATGTCTACTGTTTCTTTCTTTTTATGATAAAATAAATTATATCACATATTTCAAGGAGCTTCACATGTTTAAGAAAATTTTAGCACTACATACCGGAGGGACCATTTCGATGGCGGCAGATGACTCTGGGGCAGTGATTACCAATGAAGTCAATCCCATGACCCAAGTTACTTCACCAATTGAAGGGATTGCAGTCACCTCGGAGGACTTCTTCAACCTTCCCAGCCCTCAAATGACACCCCGTCACATGTTAGCTCTATATCAAAAAATCAAAGAGGAAGCTCACAACTACGACGGCATCGTTATTACCCACGGGACAGATACGCTGGAAGAAACGGCCTATTTCTTGGATACCATGGAGTTACCAGAGATCGCTGTGGTCATTACAGGAGCTATGCGAAGCTCCAACGAGCTCGGAAGCGATGGCGTCTACAATTTTCTGACAGCCCTTCGAGTAGCTGCAGATCCAAAAGCACGCGATAAAGGCGTCTTAGTCGTCATGAACGATGAAATTCATGCGGCTAAGTACGTCACCAAAACCCATACCACCAATGTCAGCACCTTCCAGACACCAACCCACGGTCCACTAGGTTTGGTCATGAAAAAGGAAATCCTCTTCTTTAAAACAGCCGAGCCAAGGGTGCGCTTTGATCTCGATACCATCGATGGTTTCGTTCCGATCATTGCTACCTATGCAGGGATGAAATCCGATCTGCTGGACATGCTGGATCTTTCAAAGCTGGATGGTCTCATTATCGAAGCCTTTGGAGCTGGAAACATCCCTAAAGAAACGGCACATAAACTCCAAGAGTTTATAGATGCAGGCCTTCCAATCGCTTTAGTATCCCGTTGCTTCAATGGAATCGCTGAACCCGTCTACGCATATGAAGGAGGAGGCGTCCAACTCCATCAAGCAGGTGTCTTTTTCATCAAAGAATTAAATGCACCCAAAGCGCGCATCAAACTCCTCATCGCCCTCAATGCCGGCCTAAAAGGACAAGAACTCAAAGACTATATCGAAGGGTAAACTAAGATACAAAGCCCGTAAAATGCAAAGTGAAAA
>NZ_KV818852.1:203330-216495 GCF_001815045.1 Streptococcus sp. HMSC065E03
AAGCCCGTAAAATGCAAAGTGAAAATAGGAAATTGTCGCCGGGAGCGAAGCTCACAAGAGAATTTATCTTTTTCACACAGCATTTAGGGCGTGTTCAATTCGTGTAACGGCAAGCACTATGGTGCCTTGCCTACACGACTCACTAACTCCTCAGGTGGATAGTATCGATCCACCTTCGTCCTGTCGCATTTCATCAAGATACAAAGCCCGTAAAATGCCATCTTAAAGGGAGTAGAGTGGAATCCAAAGAATTTCCTCTCTACTCCCTTTTTATATTTTAGTCTAAATGTTCTTTCTTTTCTAAGTAAAGCGAGAGCAAATGCCAATCGGGGTGTTCGCGCCAATCTGGCGTGGCTACGATCTGGCTGGCAACTTTCCTTGCTTCTTCCAGAATGGGATAATCTTCTACCAAATCCGCCACTTGAAATTCTGGAATCCCAGATTGACGGGTTCCAAAGATTTCACCTGAACCCCGCATTTTCAAATCTTCTTCCGCTAGCACAAAGCCATTGGTCGTCTCTGTCATGATTTTCATGCGCTGTTTGCCACTATCTGTCTTAGGATTGGCTACTAGAATAGCATAGGATTGCTTGCTTCCCCGACCAACCCGGCCTCGAAGCTGGTGAAGTTGGCTAAGACCAAACCGATCTGCATCCATAATGACCATAACGGTCGCATTGGGTACGTTGACTCCTACTTCAATAACGGTCGTAGACACCAAAACATCGACTTGGTGCTCTTTAAAGGCCTGCATGATGGCATCTTTTTCTTCACTTTTCATCTTCCCGTGAAGCAGAGAAACGCGTGCTCGCTGTCCAAAGAAGGTCTCTAGCTCTTCTTGGAGGGCAAGGGCGTTTTTCAAATCTAGCGCCTCTGACTCCTCAATCAATGGAGAAATAAAGTAGGCTTGAGAACCTTTGCCAAGTTCTTTGACTAACCAGTCGAGGACCACTTCTAACTGCTCATGCTTGACCCAACGTGTGATGATTTCCTTGCGTCCCGCAGGCATCTGATCAATGATGGACACATCCATATCTCCAAAGGCTGTAATAGCCAAGGTCCGGGGAATAGGGGTAGCCGTCATCATCAGGACGTCTGGATTTTGTCCTTTTTCTCGAAGAATACGGCGCTGGGAAACCCCAAAGCGGTGTTGCTCATCAATAATGACCAAGCCTAGATCTTGGTAGTGAACTCCCTCTTGAATCAAGGCATGTGTCCCCACAATCAATTGGGCTTTTCCTGAGGCGATCTCTTCTAAGACTTCTCGTTTCTCAGCCGCCTTTAATCCTCCTGTTAGAAGGGCAATTGGCAAATCTGGAAAAAGATTTTGCAAGCTTTCCTTGTGCTGCTCTGCCAAAATCTCCGTTGGAACCATCAAGGCAGCTTGCTTACCAGCACTAATAGCTGCATACATGGCAAGACCGGCCACGACTGTCTTCCCGCTTCCCACATCCCCTTGTAAGAGGCGGTTCATATGATAAGGAGAAGCCATATCTGTCAAGATTTCATTCAAGCTGTTTTCTTGAGCTTGCGTTAGCTCAAAAGGGAGCTGTTTTTTTCGTTCTGCTAATTTTTCTGGATTCCAGGCCAAGGAAATCCCTTGGCTGGCATCGTGGTTTTCTTCCTTTAACACTTGGAGTTGCAACTGGAAAAAGAGGAGCTCTTCAAATTTTACCCGGCGAAGAGCTTGCTTATACTCTGCTAGATCCTTAGGGAAATGCATAGCTTGCACTGCTTGGGAACGAGACATGAGTTGATAACGCTCTCGTAAGATCTGGGGGACATTCTCTTCTAAAAGCTGGTCCAAGCCCTGGTCGAACGCTATTTTGATCAATTTCACCAGGCTGTTTTGGCTCACTCCTTGTGTCACTCGATAGACCGGCTGCAAATCATCTTCCACTTGAGCCAGGAGCTTCATTCCTGTCAAACTCCCCTTGGCCTTGTCCCATTTTCCAAAGATCGCCACTGTCTGCTGGACCTCGATTTTGTCTGCTAGATAGGGTTGGTTGAAAAAATTAACCGCAATGACCTGGTCTCCCTGTTTGATCGAAAAACGCAAGCGATTTCGTTTGTAGCCATAATATTGGACATTGGCTGGTGTTGCTACCACCCCAGAGATGACTGCTTTTTCACCATCTTCCAACTCTAAAACATTGCGCGTTTTGAAGTCTTCATAGCGAAAGGGAAAATACAAGAGCAGATCTTCTAAAGTTTCAATCCCTAACTTTTTAAATTTTTCCGCCGATTTTGGACCAACTCCAGGCAGTACGGATAAGGGTTGGTGTAGATTCATTTCTCCTCCTTTCTTTTATAAAAAAGCAGGTCCATCCGGGAAAATCCCACCTGCTTCTTCTTATTCTTCATCTGTATAGTCACGAGGAATCCGATCACTCAAGAGACAGACCACTTCATAATTAATGGTACCACGGTAATCTGCAACCTCTGTTGCCGTGATTTCTTTTTCGCCCTCTCGTCCAATCAGGGTAACCTTGGTCCCCAGAGGCAATTCTTCAGGAAGGCGAACCGTTATCTGGTCCATCGAAACGCGACCAACAATGGGACAATAGTCCCCCTTAATCAGCACATGAAAGTTTTGCATCTCTCGGATCCAACCATCCGCATAGCCGATAGGAATCGTTCCGATCCATTGGGGTTCTTCCGTCGTATAGGTTGCCCCGTAACCAATATCTTGACCAGCTTCTAACTGTTTCACATGAACTAACTCACTCACCAAACTCAAAGCTGGCTTAATTTCATATGGCAAGGCTAACACAGATCCGCTCGGATTCAAGCCATACATGACATCTCCCAAGCGTACAGCTGTGAAAATCGTATCCGCATGCCACAAAGAAGTGGCTGAATTACTCGCATGGACAATAGGAGGAAGGATTTCAAGAGCAGCCAATACTTCTTTGAAAAACTGGTATTGCGCTTGAAATTTTCGATCATCTGCCTCATCTGCTGTTGCAAAATGAGTAAAGATCCCTTCAATTTCAGCTCCAGCTGCTAAGAGGAGGCGTTCAGCCTCTTTGATCTCTTCGATCCTTCGGAATCCAATCCGCCCCATTCCTGAATCCACCTTGATATGGACCTTCAATCCTGAAAGATCTGCTTCTTGTCCAAGCAATTGATCCAACCAAGCAAGACTCGCCACCGTTAAGCGGATGTCATGCTCTTTGGCTAGATTCACTGTTTCACTTGGCACAACTCCCAAAATCAAAATAGGGTGTTGCAAGCCTTCTTCACGGATTTCGAGGGCTTCATCCATATTGGAAACACAAAAACCATCTACCTGAGGCGCCAATTTTTTGGTCACCGCAACGACCCCATGACCATAGGCGTTGGCCTTGACGACTGCATATTTCAAGGCTTGACTCGGAATATGGTCACTGACTTGTTGCACATTAAAGGCAATGGCATCCAAATCGACTCTAGCAACAGTTGGTCTATGTTTACTTGCTTTCATTTTCTTCCTCCAAAATGACACTGGTCGACACTAGGTCTCCCTTATGACTGATCGAAATCCATACCTTCCCAGAAAAAGGAGACTTGGAAAAATAGGGAGCTCCGTGGGCATCATTTAAAATTTCTAACTCTTGAAAACCAACCGGTCCAATCCCTGTTCCCATTGCCTTTGAAAAGGCTTCTTTGGCGGACCATCGGCCCGTTAAATATTCCATTTTCCGTTTTCCAGACAATTCCTCAAAGCGCTCTCGCTCAGCCTCGGTTAAGACTTTTTCAGCGAATCGAGTATTCTTCTGATAGGCTTTTTCAATCGCAGCGATCGATTCGATATCGATGCCATGTCCTTTGATCATCTTGTTTTATCCTTATTTATCGTTTCAGTATCGTTTTACTGACAAAAGAGAAGGGGCTAAAGAATCACTCCTTCCGCCCCTGCCTTTTACTTATTCATCGTTGCAATTT
This sequence comes from Streptococcus sp. HMSC065E03, assembly GCF_001815045.1. NCBI lineage: Bacteria > Bacillati > Bacillota > Bacilli > Lactobacillales > Streptococcaceae > Streptococcus > Streptococcus sp. HMSC065E03. Next base: position 207,258 of record NZ_KV818852.1, read on the forward strand.
CTTTGACCAAGGCCTGTGTTTTTTCCCAACCCAGGCAAGGATCTGTGATGGATTGACCATAAACCACTGGTTCATTTTGACGGCCATCTTCTAGATAGGATTCAATCATGAAACCACGAACTAAAGTTGCCAAATCCTTGTTCCAAGCACGGTTCATCATGGTTTCTCTCACGATGCGTACTTGCTCTTCGAATTGTTTGCCAGAATTGTCATGGTTGGTATCCACCAGGATGAAGGGATGTTGCAAGCCCATTTCGCTATAGCGTTTTGCTGCCGCTAGCAAATCTTCATAATGGTAGTTTGGAATATTCTTACCACTTGCATCCAAGCCCCCACGAAGGATCGCATGGGCTAAAGGATTTCCTGATGTTTCCACTGCTTGGGCATTGAACAAAAAGTTTTGGGGATGTTGGGCTGCATAAATCGCATTGAACATGACAGAAAGATTTCCAGAGGTTGGATTCTTCATGCCTGTCGGAGCAGAGATCCCACTAGATACAAAGCGGTGCTCCTGGTCTTCAACTGAACGAGCTCCAATGGCATGATAAGAAATTAAATCCTCAACATAAGGAAGACTTGCTGGATAAAGCAACTCATCCGCAGTTGTCAAACCAGTCTCGGTAATCACACGGTAGTGGAGATGTCGGACTGCTTTCAAACCATCCACAAAGCTTGGTGCTGCATGTGTATCTGGTTGGTGCATCAAGCCTTTATAGCCATCCCCATTGGTCCGAGGTTTAGCCGTATAGACCCGCATCACAATGAAAATTTGATCTTTCACTTGCTCTTGCAAGTCTGCCAAACGACGGGCATACTCCATCACAGCTTCTTCATTATCAGAAGAGCAAGGCCCGATCACAAGAAGGATCCGTTGGTCTTCTCCTTTGATAATAGCTTCCAATTCTCGATCACGCGCTTCTTTGCGCTCCAAGGCTGGACCTTCCAAGCGGTAAAGCGAAGTGATCTCTTGCTCATCAATCTTATTGCTCTTCGTAATGAATACCATACGGCCTCCTTATGCTACCTAGACCCATCCTCTTTCTATTTCAGAGGAGCTCTTAAAATTTACGTCCGTGACAGTTTTTGAATTTCTTACCTGAACCACAAGGGCATAAATCGTTGCGTTTCACTTGTGACAAGTCAATATCTGCTGGAATATCTTGTTGTTGCGCTGCAATGTTGCGAGTCGCAGTTGTTGAAATACTGTGTTCCGTACGTGGACGTTCTTGTTCGTGAATTTGGGCTTTCATCATGAGACGAGTCACATCAAATTCAATCGATCCGATCATATCGTTAAACATACGGAAACTTTCTGATTGGTATTCTACCACTGGGTTATTTTGCGCATACCCACGGAGTCCAACCGCATTTCGCAATTGATCCAAAGCATCGATATGGTCCGTCCACTTGCTGTCCACCACACGAAGGATCAAGACTTTTTGGAATTCTTGCACAGACTCTTCGTCACGCAATTTCGCTACTTGGCTAGCATAGATTTCTTCTGCACGTGCATACAAGTAATCGATAACTTCCTTGTCAGATTTTCCTTCAATATCGCTTGCAGAAATCGTATCTTCCGGAACCAAATTGTATTTGGCAAAGTTCAGAATCGCTTCAACGCGTTCTTCCTTACTTGAGTGGCTGGCTCCTTCAACAATCCGTTTGATGGTCCGTTTGATCATGGCCTTGATTTCAGGTGCCAAGTCACGGTTAGCTGTGATAACATCATAGCGTTCAGCGTAGATAATTTCCCGTTGTTCCCGCATCACGTCATCGTATTGAAGGACTTGTTTACGGGTATCGTAGTTGTTTCCTTCAACCCGTTTTTGAGCACCCTCTACCTGACGGGTGAACATGTTTGAACGGATTACTGATTCTTCTTCGCTCAACTTGAAGCGATCAAGCACTGCTTTGATCCGTTCAGAACCGAAACGACGCATCAATTCATCTTCAAGAGACAAGTAGAATTGAGATTCACCTGGATCCCCTTGACGTCCTGAACGTCCACGAAGCTGGTTATCGATCCGACGGCTTTCGTGACGTTCTGTCCCGATGACACACAGTCCACCGAGTTCGCGAACACCTTCACCAAGCTTGATATCGGTACCACGTCCGGCCATGTTGGTCGCGATGGTAACAGCACCACGTTGACCAGCGTTCATGATGATTTGCGCTTCTTTGTAGTGGTTTTTCGCATTCAAAACTTCGTGAGGGACACCTGCTTGAACCAACAATTGAGAAAGGTAATCACTGGTTTCAACGGCAACGGTACCTACAAGGACTGGTTGCCCTTTTTCATGACGAGACTTGACATCTTCTACAACAGCCTTGAATTTTGATTTCAAGCTTGGGTAGAGAAGGTCTGGATGGTCAATACGGGCAATCGGACGGTTGGTTGGAATTGGAATCACGCGAATGTTATAAATTTCACGGAATTCTTCTTCTTCGGTTTTCCCTGTCCCTGTCATCCCTGACAACTTCTTGTACATACGGAAGAGGTTTTGGTAAGTAATCGATGCAGATGTTTTGGTTTCTTCTTGAACTGGAACACCTTCTTTGGCTTCAATCGCTTGGTGAAGTCCATCAGAATAGCGACGTCCTTCCATGGTCCGACCAGTAAATTGGTCGACGATCAAGATTTCTTGATCTTCGCTGACCACATAGTCGATATCCAAAATCATGATGTAGTTGGCACGAAGGGCGTTGTCGATAAAGTGAGTCAAAGCTACATTTTCAATATCGTACAAGTTTTCAAGATTAAAGTAGCTTTCTGCTTTATCGATTCCTGAATCAGACAAACCGATGGTTTTAGATGGGACATCGATAATGTAATCGTCCTCTGTCAAGGTCTTCACATAAGCATCCGCCATGTGATAGAGCTGGCTCGTATCAGAAGCTGTCTGACCAGAAACGATCAACGGAGTACGCGCTTCGTCAATCAAGATGGAGTCTACCTCATCGACCAAGGCATAGTTCAATGGACGTTGAACCATGTTTTCTGCACGCACAACCATGTTGTCACGCAAGTAGTCAAAACCAATCTCTGAGTTGGTTGAGTAAGTGATATCACAGAGGTAAGCTTCTTTTTTCTCAGCTGGAGATTTTGCTGCAAGGTTGATCCCTACTGAAAGGCCAAGCCATGAGTAAAGTTCTCCCATCTCTGTTGCATCCCGCTCTGTCAAGTATTCATTGACGGTAACAACGTGCACCCCTTTACCAGACAAGGCATTCAAGTACACCGGCATGGTTGCTGTTAGGGTTTTTCCTTCCCCTGTACGCATCTCTGGAACGTCACCATGGTGAAGGACGATTCCCCCCATGACCTGAACCTTGTATGGGAACAAACCAAGAACCCGTTTTGCAGCTTCACGAACAACTGCAAAAGCCTCGTACAAGAGATCATCCAAAGACTCACCATCTTGGTAACGTTGCTTAAACTCAACTGTTTTCGCTTTTAATTCGTCATCCGTCAAAGCTGCCATTTGGTCTTCATAAGAAAAGACCTTATCAGCCATTTTTTCAAGGCGTTTGATTTCGCCTCGATCATTTTCAATAATTGTTTTTAATAAATTTGCCATTTTTTTCCTTACTTTGAATTTTTCAAAATCTAAAATGTTCTTTTTATTCTAGCATTTTTTAAACATTTTTTCAAGATCAAGGCTGTATCTTACAAGACTTTCGAGTGGTTTTTTTCGTGTAAGAAAATCCAAAAAGATGCCTGCTCAAGCAGACATCTTTTCTTTAGGCGATCGTTATTCAGACAAATGGTAAGAATAGCTTGCCACAACCACTTCTTCATGCCAACGAAGTGCATACTTCAATTTCAAACTCATTTGGTTGTGGAGAATATTTTGCCAATGTTTTTTAGGGATAAATTGAGGGACTAGGACTGTAACGGTGTTGCCTTTTTCCTTGGCCTCCTCAGCCACTTTTGAGACAAATTCAACTGTTGGCTGGATAATATCCCGGTAACTGGTCATGACATTTTCAAAGCGAATATGAGGGAAATAGTGCTTAAATTCTTCTGCTACCTCAGCGTCTTTAACCTTGGTTTCTTCCGTTGAGACGTGCATAGCTATAACATCGTTTCCTAGGCTATTTGCATAACTCATAGCTCCCACACTTACCTGAGTGACATTCCCAACAAGGACAATCACGGTATTGCCCGCATAACTTGTCTTTTCGATCTGACCTCCCAAGCGCAATTGAGCCGCAACTTTATCATAGTGATTACGGATACTCAAGAACATCCAAAGCAAGAGACCAATAATAGGGAAGAAGGGCCAGATCTCACGCAAACGGAATAATAAGAGGATCAAGACAATTCCATAACAGATGGCTGCCCCCAGGATATTGGCAAGCGAATACTTAAGAAATCCTTTTTGATATTGGCGTTTCCAGTGGATCACCATCCCTGTTTGAGAAAGGGCAAAAGGAATAAAGACCCCAATGGTATAAAGCGGAATCAAACTTTCTGTTTGCCCATCAAAGATCAAGAGCAAGACGATGGCACCAACCGCCAAGGTCAAAATCCCATTGGAATAGCCCAGACGATCCCCTTTTTCCATATACATGTGTGGCATGTATTTATTTTTAGCCATGTTAAAGGCCAACATTGGAAAGGCTGAGAAACCGGTATTAGCCGCAACTGCCAAGATCAAGGCTGTTGACAATTGGAAGACGTAAAAGAATGCTTTACCGACTGGGGAATTCCCTAAGATGGCTTGGGCCATTTGGGCTAGAGTTGTTACCCCCTTTGCTGGAACGACACCCACCCAGTAATTGAGGAAGGTAATCCCTGCAAACATGATCCCCAAAATCAAAGCCATAATGGTCAAGGTAGAGGCTGCATTCTTTGCTTTTGGTTTCTTAAAGAAAGGAACCGAATTGGAGATGGCTTCAACCCCTGTTAGTGAAGCCGATCCACTCGTAAAGGCCCGCAACAAGAGAATGACACTAACCCCTGAAATGGTTTGCCCCACATGAGCAGTTGCATTATAGGCCAACTGACCCGTCAAAATTTGGATCACACCATAGCCGATCAAGGCAATGGTACTGACAATGAAAAGGTAGACCGGAATCATCAAGGATGTCGCTGATTCGCGTAGCCCCCGAAGGTTCATCAGCATCAAAATCAAGACCAACAAAATGGAAATGTGAAGATTATAAGGATGAAGAGATGGAATCGCTGACGTGATGGCATCTGCACCGGAAGAAACAGATACTGCTACCGTCAGCATGTAGTCGACTAAGAGACTCCCACCAGCGATCAACCCCGCTTTGGGAGACAAGTTCTCCGTAGTCACCATGTAGGCCCCTCCCCCTTGAGGGTAGGCATGAATGACCTGGCGATAAGAAATCGTTAAACTGGCTAGGAGAACCAGGACCACAATCCCAATTGGAATGGACCACCAAATGGCTCCTGCTGATACAGTCATCAAGACCAAAATAACTTGCTCTGGACCATAGGCAATGGAAGAAAGTGCGTCACTAGAGAGCATGGCCAAGGCCTGCATTTTCCCTAGCAATCCGCCTTCACCTTCTGCACCAGATTTCAACGGACGGCCAATAAACCATTTTTTCAATGTTGAAAACATAAAAAACTCCTTGAAAAAAGTTCATGAGGCCGGGAATTCCCTGCCTCTTTTCATAAAACAGGGGTTATTCTACTCCTTTTTTTCAAGACTGTCAACTAAAATTGTGAAATTTTCATAAAGCTTTCATTGTGTTCATTCAACCTCTCTTAGATCAGCCAGCTTCTTTTCAAATTGATCCAAGCAAAAAACGAGGCTGGGACAAAAATCCTAGCCTCTCAATTATTTTTGGATTGTCGAGCAAGACGCAGTGGTTGATGGGCTCTACTACGCTAATTTCATCAGCTTTTACAGCCCTACTCAACTGTGCGGAGGAGGGACGACGAAATCGAATTCTAACGAATTACCGATTTCTGTCCCACTCTCTCTTTTTTATTTTGCTTGATTTTCGACATAAAAGGCAATGACATCCGAAGTGTACTGGGCTGTGCCAGCTCCAAACTTGTCGATGTTTTCCTTGAATTCTGGATTATAGACATAGCCTTTGCCGATATGGCCAAAAACCTCTATAGAGCAGTCAAATCCATACGTTCGAATCGCATCTAACAGTTTGGCTGCTTGATCTTGGTTTTCATTTGCTGATACGGGTAGACCATCTTTGAGATTTTGCGCCAAAGTTTGAAAAACTTGGTTGAAGGCTTCCGTAGCCTCATCTTCACGCCCCTTTTGGCGCTCGAGAGCCTGGTCCATGACTTCTTGACCGTATTTCTCTACTGCTTCTTGGTGGTATTTTTGAGTATCTTGGTAGCTAAATCCAGTAAATTTTTCCTCAATGGTCATTTTTCTTTCTCCTTTTTGTTCTTGAATGGTTTTTTGCAAGGTAGAAATCAAGGTATCCAGACGTTGTCTTTCTTGAGTCAAATAGTCCAACTGTTTGGTCAAATGGGGCAATAAGTTAGATTTTTCTTCGGCTAAGAGTTCTGCTATTTGGTCTAAGGAAAATCCTAGATACTTGTAGTAGAGAATCACCTGTAATCGTTCTAAATCTTCTTGACTGTATGTCCGATAACCATTTTCGGATTTCACAGGGACGAGAAGTCCTATCTTGTCATAGTGGTGCAGGGTCTTGACAGAGACACCTGACAGCTCTGCAGCTTCTTTGATATGGTACATGATTTCCTCCTTACAAGGATAGTATAATCCCTCCCCTTAGGTCAGAGTCAAGAATTTTTTAAAAAATTTTTATACCAGATGAAAAAAGGCTTGAGTCGCTCCACAGCATTAACTCAAACCCTTTCTTTTTTATGGATGACTTACGATCAATTCTAAACCTTGCCCTTCCAAAGTCCAAGATTCAACATCGCTCGGTAAGATAAAGTGGCTTCCCTTTTGAATAAGATAATCCTTTCCATCTACCGTCAATTTCCCTTCTCCGGCTAAGACACTCAATAAGCTGTAATCAGCAGTCTTTTCAAAATCAGCTTTTCCAGTCAGTTCCCACTTATAAACAGTGAAGAAATCACTGGCAACCAAGGTGGTCATTCGAAGATCATCGATCACAACTGTATCTGGATGGCTATTGGCAGGCTCACCGATGTTTAACACATCAATTGATTTTTCCAAGTGAAGTTCACGCAAGTTTCCTTGAGCATCCTTACGGTCAAAATCATAAACCCGGTAGGTGGTGTCACTCGACTGTTGGGTTTCAAGAATCAATATTCCAGATCCAATGGCGTGCATGGTCCCACTTGGCACATAGAAGAAATCTCCAGCCTTGACAGGAACTTTTGTCAGCAAGGCATCCCAGTTCTTGTCCTCAATTTGCTGGCGGAGTTCTTCTTTTGACTTGGCATTGTGCCCATAGATAATCTCAGATCCTTCATCAGCCGCAATCACATACCAACACTCAGTTTTTCCAAGTTCTCCTTCATGCTCCATTGCATAGGTATCATCTGGGTGCACCTGTACACTGAGCCAATCGTTGGCATCCAAAATCTTTGTTAATAAAGGAAAGACAGGTTCTTTACGATTACCGAATAATTCCCGATGCTCTTGATAGAGCTGATCCAATCCCATTCCTTCGTATGGACCATTGGCTACTTTAGAAACCCCATGTGGATGGGCTGAAATCGCCCAAAATTCACCGACATGGTCGCTCGGAATTTCGTAACCAAATTCTTCTTTCAGACGAGTTCCTCCCCAAATTTTTTCCTGCATGACTGAATGTAAAAATAATGGTTGTCCCATAATATCCTCCTCGCATTTCATGTTTCTATTATACAAAAAAAAGAAAGTTTTTGAAAGCCCTTTCCATCATTTTCCTCTCTCGCCAGAAACTTCATTTTTGTGTATAATGAAAGGGATGACACTAAAAGAAAACATTATCCAACTGGCGCATTCTATTGGGATTTCAAAAATTGGCTTTACAACCGCTGATGACTTCGCTTATTTGGAAAAATCGCTCCGCTTGGCCGTTGAGGAAGGACGGAATTCTGGATTCGAGCATAAGAATATTGAAGAGCGCATCCAACCCAAATTAAGTCTCTCCTCCGCTAAGACCATCATCTCAATCGCTGTCGCCTACCCCCACAAACTCAAGCAGCAACCTCAAAAAACAGCCTATAAAAGAGGAAAATTCACGCCCAACAGCTGGGGATTAGACTACCATTATGTCCTTCAAGACAAGCTCAACCGCTTAGCTGCTGGGATTGAAGAAATGACGCAAGATTTTGAATACAAGGGCATGGTCGATACTGGAGCACTGGTTGATACGGCTGTCGCCCAACGAGCTGGTATTGGCTTTATCGGAAAAAATGGCTTGGTCATTTCAAAAGAATACGGTTCTTACATGTTTCTGGGCGAATTGATTACCAACCTCGAAATCGAACCGGATCAGCCAGTCGACTATGGTTGTGGAGACTGTCGACGTTGTTTAGATGCATGCCCAACCTCCTGTTTAATCGGAGATGGCTCTATGAATGCCAAGCGTTGTTTGTCCTTCCAAACCCAAGACAAGGGCATGATGGACCTAGAATTTCGCAAGAAAATTAAAACGGTCATCTATGGATGTGACATCTGTCAGATTTGCTGCCCTTATAACAAAGGGCTAGATAATCCCTTAGCAACAGAAATCGATCCTGATCTGGCTCATCCAGAGTTGATTCCTTTTATCGAGCTGTCCAACGGACAATTTAAGGAAAAATTCGGACATGTTGCTGGAAGTTGGCGAGGCAAGAACATCCTCCAGCGCAATGCCATCATTGCATTAGCCAATGCCAATGACCGTTCGGCCATCCCTAAGCTCCTGAACATCATCGAAACTTCACAAAATCAGATTCATATTGCAACGGCTATCTGGTCCTTAGGGCAACTGCTTCGTGAAGTCACGCCGGACCTTGTTGAGCTCTTACGGAATATCAAACATCCGACCGATGCTATCATAGAAGAACGAACTGCTTTCTTTGAAAAATTCGGCATTCAAGCAGATTCACAGCTACAATGAAAAAACACTAAGGTTGTCACCTTAGTGTGAAGGCGTATACAAATTGCTATTTTATACAAATCTATTAACTTCTGTAAAAATAAAAAAATTTATTCGTTAGAATTATTCAATCATCAACTGAAACTTTCCGACGTGAGAAAAGCTCTTGAAACTTAATAGTTTCAAGAGCTCGGGAGTTTTGAGACCTTAGGCTCAAAACTAA
>NZ_KV818852.1:216595-239151 GCF_001815045.1 Streptococcus sp. HMSC065E03
CATGGAACTTCTTCGAAGTTCGCTGACGTCCGTAGTCACCTAAGGAAAGTTTCTAAAATGACTTTGTCATCAATCTGACACTAAGGTTGTATCCTTAGTGTTTTTTTAGTTCTTTCAAGAAATACCAACTACCCATCTCTACTTGGTTAAAGCAAATCTCACTTGAATAGACTTCCTTGTAACCATTTTTCGTGTAAAAATAGACATTTCCTTTGGTATTGGTATAAAAGGCTAGTTTTTTTCCTTGGATCTCTTCCAAGAAAGGCTCAATTCCTTCTATCATAAAGCGACTGCCATAGCCCTGCCGTTGGTGTTTAGGGGCGACTGCAAGAAGCATCAAATACCAATCAAAATCTACATTTTGCTCCAATTCCTTATCCGTGTCCTCCATAAATTTAAAGTAGGACAACATATTCTTCAAGGAAATAAACTTGAGCAAACCGAATCCCCCATTTAAGAGATAGGCCCGAAAAGGGATCGGTTCCTTTTGCAACAAGGCAACTGCATAAATTTCATCATTTTTTTCTGCCACAAGGCAAATATGGTGCTTAAGAAAAACCTTTACCAGGATGCGCATCATTGCCTCAACAAAGGATGGGTATTGCTTGGGATCCCGAACCAAATCCTTGATAACTTTTAAAAATAGATAGTCCTCAAAGGCTGTACTGGCTACTCGAACCACCTGATCCAGATCTGCTTTTTCTGCTTTTCTGTACTTCATCTTCTCTCCTATTCTAAGTCCACTTTCCAGTATACACTATGATACGCTGTTAGACAAAGGTCAATTTTCAGCAATTTGTTCATTCAAGCCAGCAAAAAGAGTCCTCCCCAGACGAGTCCCAGCCCCCAAGCGACGAGGACATCCTTGGGATAATGAACCCCTCCAAGAACTCGGACAAGGGCTAATAGAAGAGATAGGAGCATCGAGCACATTCCTAGCGGAAGCGACAACTGGCAGACACACATCGAGATAATGGTCGCCGAAAAAACATGTCGGCTAGGAAAGGAATGTCCGGATGAATTCTTTTCTAATAAGGGTTGAATCTCCCATTTCTCATAAGGTCTCGGAACATTGACCCAATGACGAAAGAGGCTAAACAAGACAAAACCCGAAGCAGGGATCCAGATAAAAGGCCAGATGCCTCCCATTGAAGTTTTCTTAAAAAACAGCCAACAAAAGACCAGGCCGTAGATGCCTGGCATCACGAACGTCAAGATTCGATTCATCCTTTGAAGAACCTGCACACGATGTGGCTTTCTCGTAAAAGGCAGGGTTAGCCAACGATAAAATTTCGGATAATCTTGAAGATTGGGCTTCATGTCGGCACTCCTGTCTTTCATCTTATTTTATACTACTAGTATACGCGATCCTAAGAAAGCCTGTCAAGCCAGGCTCTTTTTTTATCCTTTCTTTCTTCTTTTTCACATTAGAAGCGATCTATTTTTGACGCTTTGTCATTTTTCTGTACCTAAGAATCGTCTTTCCCATTACTATTATCGATAAAAAAATGAGGCTGGGACAAAAGTCCTAGACTCTTAATTGTTTTTGGATTGTCGAGCAAGACGCAGTGGTTGATGGGCTCTACTACGCTGATTTCATCAGCTTTTACAGCCCTACTCAACTGTGCGAAGGAGGGACGACGAAATCGAATTCTAACGAATTACCGATTTCTGTCCCACTCTCTTTTTTTCACTTTGTATGTTACGCCCTTTGTATCTTGTTGGAATTGAACACGGGCTGCAGATTGTGTCAAAAAGATGAATCCTCCTAGAATCTTTTGGATTCTTCGTCGTATTCCCTATTTTGACTGTATCCGCTACGCCCTTTGTATCTTGTTGTTACGCTACTTCTTCTGTGAATTGGCTATTGTAGAGGTCGGCATAAAATCCATTTTGGCTCATGAGTTCTTGGTGGTTGCCTTGCTCGATAATATTTCCATCTTTCATCACAAGAATCAGATCCGCATTACGGATAGTGGACAAGCGATGGGCGATGACAAAGGAGGTCCGGCCTTCCATGAGTTTGTCCATGGCTTTTTGAATCAACTCTTCTGTACGGGTATCGACAGATGAGGTTGCTTCATCCAAGATAAGGAGCGGAGCATCCTTCAAGAGGGCACGCGCAATGGTCAAAAGTTGCTTTTGACCAACGGACAAGGTCACTGAATCATCTAATACAGTATCATAGCCATTCGGCAAGGTCCGAATAAAGTGATGGACCCCAACCGCTCGGGTTGCCGCTTCGACTGCTTCATCTGAAATATCGGTTTGATTAAAGACTAAGTTTTCCCGAATGGTCCCTTCAAAGAGCCAGGTATCTTGTAAGACCATCGAAAAAGCATCATGAACTTCTTCGCGACTCATGGCCTTAGTATCCACACCATCGATGGTAATTTTACCAGCTTGAATGTCGTAAAAACGCATCAAGAGATTGACCATGGTGGTCTTACCAGCACCTGTTGGACCAACAATGGCTACTTTTTGCCCCGGTTTGGCTTCAGCTGTAAAGTCATGGATAATAGTCTTGTCTGGTGAATAGCCAAAACGAACATGCTCAAATTTGACATGACCTTTTGTTGTTTCCAATTGACGTATTTTTTGGGATTCGTCTTCCATTTCTTCTTCGTCTAAGAATTCAAAGACACGCCTCATAGCAGCACTAGCTGATTGCAATTGGGTAATTCCTTGGGCCATTTGACCAATTGGTTGGGTAAAGATGCGGACATAGGTCATAAAGGCCACAATGGTCCCAATGGTAATATCTCCATTAATGGTGAGGGCAGCCCCTACGATACAGACCATGACATAACCAAAATTCCCTACAAACTGCATCAAGGGCATCATAATCCCAGAGAAGAATTGGGATTTCCACATGCTTTGATACAAATCTTGATTGATGGCATCAAAATGATCTTTGGCTTGATGACGGCCATTGTAGGAAATAACAACATTATGTCCACTATAGATTTCTTCAACATAGCCTGAAACTTTAGCAAGATTATCTTGTTGTTGCTTAAAGAGAGGTTGGCTCTTGACCATAATAATGCCGGAAAGAGCAAAACCTGCAAAGATGGACACAATCGCTGTCACCGCCAAGTGCCAGTCCGTCTTAAACATCATAAAGATGGAGCCAATCAATAAGACAACAGAAGAGACCATTTGAACCAAGCTTTGGTTAAAGGATTGGGTCATCAAATCCACGTCATTGGTCACACGAGACAAGGTATCTCCTTGTTCATGGCTATCAAAATATTGGAGGGGTACACGATTGATCTTCTCAGCAATGGCATTGCGCAAGCGTTCTGCGAAGCGCTGAATCATGGTTGAGATAATGAAACTACTGCTGTAGGACACCAGTGCTCCAACTCCATAAAGGATGGCTAAAGTCAGGGCAATCGAAGTGATTTTGTCAATATCAATGGCTCCTCCCATCCCTTTTGTGATGGTATCCGTGATTTCTTTTAACTTATCCGGTCCAATAACCGTGATAATACTCGATACGATCGAAAAGAGGATAGCAACTTGGAAAAATAGGTGGAAGCCCTTCAAATAGGGAGAAAGTTGTCTCCAAAGGGACGATTCTTGTTTTGTTTTATGCATGTTCCAACTCCTCCTTAGACAATTGTGAATAGGCAATTTCTTGATAGACTTCATTGGTCGCAAGCAATTCTTTGTGGGTGCCTTGACCGACGACCTTCCCTTGATCCAAGACCAAAATCAAATCCGCATCCATAATGGTCGAAATCCGTTGGGCAACGATCAATTTGGTCGTATCTGCCAGCTCTTCTTTCAGGGCTTGGCGCAGGATCCGATCCGTTTTGTAATCCAGGGCTGAGAAGGAATCATCAAAGATGAGGATCTCGGGCTTACGTGCAAGGGCACGCGCAATGGCCAAACGTTGACGTTGTCCTCCAGAGAAGTTGCTTCCTCCTTGCGCTACTTCTGTATCCAAGCCCTTCTCTTTTGTGGCAACAAACTCTTTGGCTTGGGCCAATTCAAGAGCTTTCCAGATGGCTTCATCCTCTAATTTTCCTTGACTACTTTCTCCAAATTCCATATTGGAGCGAATCGTGCCGCTAAAGAGCACTGCTTTTTGGGGAATGTAGCCGACTTTATTGTTCAATTCTTGGTGGCTATAATCCTTGACATTCACCCCATCCACTAAGATCTTTCCTTCTGTCGCATCGTAAAAACGCGGGATTAAATTGACCAAAGTGGATTTACCAGAACCAGTTGATCCAATGAAGGCAACGGTTTGTCCTTTCTGAGCTGAGAAGGTCACGTGCTCAATCACAGCACGGGAAGTCCGTCCATATCGGAAGGAAACATCTTGGAATTCTACGGTACCTGGTTGGTCTGTTTTTTCTTTTGACTCACTTGGAAAGGCTACAGACGGTTCAAGAGCCAAGACCTGATTAATCCGTTTTGCGGATACCATGGCACGAGGAAGAATAATCAAGATGGCCACCATCATCATAAAGCCAATGACAACCTGCATAGCGTAAGAAGAGAAGGTGATCATATCTGAGAAGACCTTGGTCCGATCCGCTAAGGCAGAACTCACAGCAAGCTTTGTAGGATTTGTTGGCATGGCGATATCATTGATCAAGTGCGCCCCAATCCAGTAGATAGCAAGGGTCAACCCACTTGATACCACTGTCATGACAGGGTTCATCAGAGACATCAAACGATAAACAAAGAGATTTAGACGGGTTAAGCCCTTGTTTTCAGTCTGGAATTTTTCATTTTGATAAGCTTCTGCATTGTAAGCACGAACGACCCGCACCCCAGTCAAACTCTCCCGTGTCGCCGCATTCAAAGCATCGGTCAAACCTTGAACCTTTTGCTGGCGCGGAAAGGCAATAAGAACCAGAACAGATAGCAGAATCAAGACCATCAAGACCGCAATCCCAACAGACGTTGTCCAAGCATCGCTCTTGCCCCAAATCTTGGTCAAAGCCCAAATTGCCATAATGGGACCACGCGTCACGACTTGCATCCCCATCACAATCATGATTTGCAATTGAGTCAAATCGTTGGTCGTCCGGGTCAAGAGAGAGGGAACAGAGAATTTCTTGATCTCGGCATCAGAGTAATCCATCACTTGATGGAAAATCTCTCCTCGAAGCCGCGTCGTAAAGCTGGCAGCGACTCTTGAAGCTAAAAAGCCCACAAAAACTGCCATCAAAAAGCTTCCAAAAGAGAAGAGCAACATCTTGCTTCCCGGATCCATAATATCAGAAACCTTGGTCCCATCCTTAGCTAAGAGGGTCGTGATATCAGATAAGTATTCAGGAGTCTTTAAATCCATCCAAACAGCCAGACAGATAAAGACCGTACTAAGGGCAATCATGCCCCATTCTTTGGCGGTTAACCGCCGAAACATATTGATCATTCCTCGCTCCTTTTTTTCATATTCTCATAAAATTGATGCATGACCTTGAAAAAGATGGCCAATTCTTCTTCTGATACGCCAGCCATCATCTTCTGGTCCACTTCATCAAAGAATTGTTTCATGTCATTCAACTTGTTTTTCACACTGTCTGTTAGGTAGACATACTTGGCCCGTTTATCGGTCGGACTAGGCTCTAAATAAATAAAGCTATTTTTCTCCATCCGCTTGATCAGGTTACTCGTCACTGATTTTGCGATATGAAGTTCCTGCTCAACATCCCGAATCAAGGTCACTTTTCCCTCCTTTTCACGATGAGATAAGAAGCTCAATACCTGACCTTGGGGTCCTGCGCTAAATTCAAGCCCCTGCTTCTTGGCCTCTCTTTCTACCATGAGGTGAATGAGATGGCCGATCTTTTTAAATTCTAGTAAAGGTTTGTCCATCATTTCCTCCAAATAGTTCTCTTAAGAACTTTAAAGTTACTATGAGAACTATTTTAACACAAAAAAGATCCCTGTCAAGAAAAAAGTTTCCATAAGAACTAAAAAAATGGAGTCGAATCGACTCCATTAATGACTTTTAGATAATAATGCCTTCTAGATGATCCATTTCATGCTGACAGATCTGGGCTGGAAAACCTGACAATTGAATTGTTTTTGCTTTCCAATTCACATCTCGACAGGCCACTGAAATCTCCTCATAACGAGTGGTCGGCCGACACCCCATCAAGGACAAGCATCCTTCCTCTGTTTGGTAAGGCTTTTTCTTTTCAAGGAGAACCGGATTAAACAGGACCAGATTTTCACTTCCCATTCGGATGATAATCGCCCGTTTTTTCACCCCGATCATATTAGCCGCTAAACCGACACACTCAAGGAGATGAGCATTTAAGGTGTCCTGCAAATCCAAAGCCAAGGTGCGATCCTCAGGTGTCGCTTCTTCTGACTTTTGACCCAAGAATAAGACATCTTTTACAATATTCTTTTTCATTCCTTCCTCACTTCTTGATAGATAGACGAAAGAAGAGAGTGGGACAGAAATCGGTAATTCGTTAGAATTCGATTTCATCGTCCCACATCCGCACAGTTGAGTAGGGCTGTAAAAGCTGATGAAATCAGCGTATTAGAGCCCACTCAACCACTGCATCTTGCTCGACATCCAAAAACAATTGAGAGGCTAGGACTTTTGTCCCAGCCTCCTCGCTCTTGTTTCTAACCTCTAAGAGACAATTGCTTCTTATTTTTTAAGCTTCTCGCTCACTTCTTTTGCAAGGACAAAGTTCCCCAAGGTCGCTGAACCATTGCCAGCAACTGCAGGTGTCACAATGTAATCTCTCACATCTGGTACAGGGAGGTAACCGTTCAAGAGAGCAGTAAATTTCGTGCGAACACGATCTAACATGTGTTGTTGAGCCATGACTCCTCCTCCAAAGACAATGACGTCTGGGCGGAAGGTAACTGTCGCATTCACTGCTGCTTGTGCGATGTAGTAGGCTTGAATATCCCATACATTGCTGTTGAGTTCAATGTTTTCCCCACGAATACCTGTACGAGCTTCCAGACTAGGACCAGCCGCAAAGCCTTCCAAACAGCCATTGTGGAAAGGACAAACACCCTTGAATTCTTTTTCCACATCCATTGGGTGTTGGGCCACATAGTAGTGTCCCATTTCTGGGTGCCCAGCTCCCCCGATAAACTCACCACGTTGGATGACACCAGCTCCGATTCCTGTTCCGATTGTATAGTAAACCAAGTTTTCGATATGACCACCCGCATTGTTGCGTGCGACCACTTCTCCATAGGCAGAACTATTCACATCTGTCGTGAAATAGATAGGTACATTCAAGGCACGTCGGAAAGCCCCAACGATATCTACATTGGCCCAATTTGGTTTTGGAGTCGTTGTGATGAAACCATAAGTGTTTGAATTTGGATCGATATCAATTGGTCCAAAGGATCCGATCGCAAGCCCAACTAGATCCTCAAATTTTGAGAAAAATTCAATACACTTATCAATAGTCTCAATTGGCTTGGTTGTTGGAAATTGTACTTTTTCCACAACATTATAGTTTTCATCACCAACTGCACAAACAAATTTTGTACCGCCAGCTTCCAAACTTCCATATAATTTTGTCATGTTGGCTCCTTTTTTATTATGAAAAATATCCTGTATTTATTATAGCATATTTTGTAGTCAATCTTTTTCTCTTCTCTAAAGAAAAAACACACCTTTTTTTGAGAAATAAAATTCAAGGACTGGAGATGATAGACCAGTCCTTGAGAACTTATTGTTTCGATTAAGCTTTGACTTCGATGATCGCATCACCCTTCGCAACAGATCCAGTTGCAACAGGTGTGACAGAAGCATAGTCAGCTGTGTTAGTGACAATCACCATAGTTGTGTCTTCCAGACCAGCTGCGGCAATTTTCGCTGCATCAAATGTACCAAGGACATCACCAGCTTTCACTTTATCGCCTTGAGCTACTTTTTGATCAAATCCTTCCCCGTTCATTGATACCGTATCAATACCAACGTGGATCAATATTTCAGCACCATTAGCTGTCTTCAAACCGTAAGCATGACCAGTTGCGAAAGCAATGGTTACTTCAGCATCTGCTGGTGCATAGACAACACCTTCAGTTGGTTTGATGGCAATTCCTTGTCCCATCGCTCCACTTGAGAAGACAGGATCATTCACATCAGACAAAGCAACAGCTTGACCAACGATCGGAGAGATGATGGTTTCGTCTTGAAGAGATGCAGGAACAGCTCCAGTTGTTTCTTCTTCAATAATTGCACCAGCTTCTTTGTCCTCTGCAGGAACTGATGAAGCTTCATCTTCATAACCAAACATATAAGTCAAACCGAAACTTAGTGCAGTTGTAAATACAACCATAAATACATATTTCAATAATTGACCGTTTAGATAGAGAAGCGTTCCTGGAATAATTGTAATACCAAATCCTGTACCAGCAAGATTTAACATAGATGCAATCCAACCACCTACAGCACCTGCTCCCAAAGCAATAACGAATGGTTTCACATAACGCAAGTTTACACCAAAGATTGCAGGCTCAGTAATACCTAACAAGGCAGAAATAGTCGCAGGAAATGCTAAAGCTTTCACTTTTTGAGATTTAGATTTCACTGCCACTGCTAAAGTAGCTCCAGCTTGTGCTGTCATAGCTGCTGTAATGATTGCATTAAATGGATCTTTTTTATCTGCAGTAATTAATTGTGATTCAAGAAGATTAAAGATATGATGGACGCCAGTAACGACAATCAACTGATGAACCCCACCGATAAGAAGCCCTGCAAGTCCGAATGGTAAATTTAAAATAAACTTAGTTGCATTCAGTACATATTCTTCAATGCTGTGGAAGAATGGACCAATAATAAACAAAGCGAGGAATGACATGATTGTCAATGTGAATAATGGAACCAATAACAAATCTAAGACATCTGGAATTTTCTTATGGAGCCACTTTTCAAGTTTCGCACCAATTAGACCAACGAAGAAAGCGGGAAGAACGGAGTTCTGGAATCCAACCACATGATGGAAGATACCAAAGTATGTTGCTGCTTTAGAAGGATCTTCCGCTACAACCCACGCATTTGGAAGTGTCGGACTAACCATCATCAAACCAATTACAATCCCAAGAACAGGATTTCCTCCGAATACTCGGAATGCAGACCATGAAATCAAGGCTGGGAAGAAGGCAAACGCGGTATCAGTTAAGATTGTTGAATAGGTATAAAAATCAGTAGATTTAAATGCATCTGCTGTTGTGCCAAACAAAGCCAAAACCTGGTCTTGAGCAATGGCACCACGAATCCCCATAAACAATCCAGTCGCAACAATTGCTGGTAAAATTGGAACAAAAACGTCTCCAAAGGTACGGATCGCGCGTTGGAACCAGTTTCCTTGTTTAGCGGCTTCTGCTTTCATTTCATCTTTTGATGATGTTGGTAAGCCAAGAGCTACTACTTCATCATAGATCTTGTTTACAGTACCAGTACCAAAGATGATTTGGTATTGACCTGAGTTAAAGAAAGCACCTTGTACTTTTTCAATGTTCTCAACAACATCTTTGTTGATTTTTGATTCATCTTTTACCATCACGCGAAGACGAGTCGCACAGTGAGCAACACTGCTAACGTTCTCAACCCCACCGATTGCATCGATGACCTGCTTTGCAATTTCTGTATTTGACATTTTGCAAAAATCTCCTTATTTTTTGTAATGTAAACGGTTAAATCGTTTCTACGTTTTTAATTGTACCACGTATTGAAAATATGTCAAGCGTTTTGCAGGATTTTTTTGAAACTTTTTTGGACTTTTTGACACCTTTTGACAGTATGAAACTATTTTCATTTTAAAACAGGCCTGTACTACGCTTTTTAGCGCTTTGAATCAGATTTTTATTTTCATTTTCTTTCATATTTTCATAAATTTTCAACTTCTCCTCTTTTCTTCAGGCTGCAAAATAGCTGTCAATCGTTTGACATTTTTTGCCATTTTTTTCATTTATCGCTTGCATTTTTAATAGGAAATCGGTACTATGGAAGTAAGAAAAAATTCGGAGGAATAAAATGGAATGGACAACTGAACGTCGTTACAGACGTTACGAAGACTGGACAACAGAGGAAAAGCAAGCCATCCAAGAAAACATGGCGAAATCTCCTTGGCATACACACTACCATGTAGAGCCAAAGGCTGGTCTCTTAAATGATCCTAACGGTTTTTCCTACTTTGATGGAAAATGGATCTTGTTTTACCAAAATTTCCCATTTGGTGCAGCCCATGGGTTAAAATCATGGGTACAAACAGAAAGCGAAGACTTGGTTCATTTCAAAGAAACTGGTGTAACACTTCTTCCAGACACAGATCTAGATAGCCATGGAGCTTATTCCGGATCAGCCATGCAGTTTGGTGACAAACTATTCTTATTCTACACTGGAAATGTTCGTGATGCAGAATGGGTTCGTCATCCTTACCAAGTCGGTGCTTTGATGGACAAGGACGGAAAGTTTGAAAAAATTGACAAAATCTTGATTGATCAACCGGCTGACTCTACGGATCACTTCCGTGACCCACAGATTTTTAATTTCAAGGGTCAATTCTACGCTATCGTTGGCGGTCAAGACCTTGAGAAGAAAGGATTCATCCGTCTCTATAAGGCTGTAGATAACGACTATACCAACTGGGTTGCAGTCGGTGACTTGGATTTTGCAAACGATCGGACAGCTTATATGATGGAATGTCCCAACCTAGTCTTTGTTGGAGACCAACCCGTTCTTCTCTACTGTCCTCAAGGCTTAGATAAAGCCGTTCTCGATTATGACAATATCTATCCAAATATGTACAAGATCGGGGCAAGCTTTGACCCAGAAAAGGCCAAAATGGTTGATGTATCTGAATTGCATAATCTTGACTATGGTTTTGAAGCCTATGCGACTCAAGGATTTAATGCTCCCGATGGACGTGCCTATGCTGTTAGCTGGCTAGGTCTTCCAGACGTTTCTTATCCAACAGATTCCTATGACTACCAAGGAGCTCTCTCACTGGTCAAAGAATTAACCATTAAAGATGGCAAGCTCTACCAATACCCAGTTGAAGCGATCAAAGACTTGCGCGCTGAGAGTGAGGCATTTGCCAACAAGGCACAAACCAAGAACTGCTATGAATTGGAATTGCAGTTTGAAAAGGATAGCCAGAACGAAATCGTCCTCTTTGCCGATGCAGAAGGAAAGGGCTTAGTTCTCACATTTGATCTGGCTAAAGGATTGGTCACAGTCGATCGTAGCCAGGCTGGTGAGCAATATGCCCAAGATTTCGGTACGAGCCGTAGCTGCACAATCGCTAACCAAGCGACAACCGCTAATATTTTCATCGACAATTCGATATTTGAAATCTTTATCAATAAAGGAGAAAAAGTATTTTCTGGTCGGGTCTACCCACATGCGGATCAAAATGGAATCTTGATCAAGTCTGGAACCCCTACTGGAACTTACTACGAACTTGATTATGGTCGCAAAGCTAACTGATGTCGCCAAACTCGCCGGTGTCAGCCCTACTACTGTCTCACGGGTTATCAATAAAAAAGGATACCTGTCTGAAAAAACGATCCAAAAAGTCCAAGAAGCCATGCGAGAATTGGGCTATAAACCTAACAATGTTGCTCGTAGCCTCCAAGGAAAATCAGCCAAGTTAGTCGGCTTGATCTTTCCCAACATCAGCAATGTTTTCTATGCTGAATTAATCGACAAACTAGAGCACCAACTCTTCAAACACGGCTATAAAACCATCATCTGCAATAGTGAACATGACTCCGAAAAAGAGCGCGAATACATTGAAATGTTGGAGGCCAACCAGGTAGATGGCATCATTTCAGGAAGTCATAATTTAGGCATTGAAGATTACAACCGGGTAACTGCTCCTATCATTGCTTTTGACCGCAACCTCTCCCCAGAAATTCCGGTTGTCTCTTCTGATAACTATGCTGGTGGAGTTTTAGCAGCAGAAACCCTGGTCAAAAGTGGTGCTAAAAAGATCATCATGATCACAGGTAATGACAACTCCAACTCCCCAACAGGCTTGCGTCACGCGGGGTTTGCATCGGTTCTACCTGAGTCCATGATCATTAATGTTTCCAGTGATTTCTCCCCTATTCGCAAAGAAATGGAAATCAAACAGATTTTAACCCAGCAAAAACCAGATGCCATTTTTGCCTCCGATGATTTGACGGCGATCTTGATCATGAAAGTAGCTAGAGAATTAGATATTCAAATTCCTCAGGATTTGAAAGTGATTGGTTATGATGGAACCCAGTTCATCGAGACCTATACACCTGAACTGACAACCATCCAACAACCCCTCGAAGACATTGCTATCCTCATGGTGGATCTTTTACTCCAAAAGATAGAAGGAAAAAAAGTAGCGACTACCGGTTATTTCTTGCCCGTTAGTCTCCACTCTGGAAAAAGTGTCTAAAAGCAATATCCCCTCAGTAGAAACTGTGGGGATATTTTTTACCAAAAAAAGAGCCAGTAGGCTCTTTTTCATTATTCTTCTGTCACAAATTGACTGAGGACACCATTGACAAATCGTGAAGAGGTTTCATCCGAAAAGGCCTTGGCCAATTCCACCGCTTCATTGACTGCGACGATCTGTGGTGTATCAAACTCTGTCATTTCATAAATTCCCAAACGAAGGATGTTTTTCTCTACCAAGGTCAAGCGCTCAACAGTCCAGCCGGTTTTCAAATGTTGACCGATTTGTTGGTCTAGTTGATCTTTTGACTGATAGACACCCGTCACGAGATTCATGAGAAAGGCAGGAAGATCGACTTCTTTGTCTTCTGCTAGGTCCTTGTCATGTAGATAAGCAAAGCGACAAGCTTCAACAATGTCTCCATCGTATTTCAAGGCCATCAAGGCTTGGAAGGCGCGCTCACGCAAATCTCGACGTGATTCTAATAAAATTTCATCAGTCATTGAGGAAGTCCTCATTAAACAAGTCTTTCAAGTCTGGTTTTGGAGATTTTTCCGTTGCGATACCGACAACGTGAATGTTGACAGCATCCAAGGTTACATCTGCCATATCATAAACTGCTGACTTGACCGCTTTTTGAATGGCTACAGCGACAGATGGTACAGCCACTCCGTATTCTAAATAGAGATAGATGTCTACTGAAACTTGACCATCTTCTTCTGTATGAAGGTAGACGCCACGTCCAAGGGAGCGTTTGGATAAGCTATCTGAAACACTCTTGTTTTCAAGCGAATAGACACCCTCTACTTTTGCTGTCGCAATCGCAATAATTTTTTCTAATACACGTGGTGCAATAACGATGTCACCAAATTGTTCAGTTGCCATAGAAGTTCCTTTCTATTTGACACCCTGAGATGTCTCTTATGCACGAGAAACGTAAGTTCCTTCAGTAGTGTTAATGACCAATTTTTGTCCAGCTTCGATGAAATCAGGAACGTTTACGACCAAACCAGTTTCCATTGTAGCAGGTTTACCAGAACCAGTCACTGTAGCACCTTTGATAGATGGTTGAGTTTCTGCAACAGTTAATTCAACAGTTGTAGGAACTGTTACACCGATGACTTCGCTTCCGTAGAATTGAATTTTTACTTCTGAGTTTTCAAGGATGTAAAGCAATTCTTGTTCTACGTTCACAACTGGAATTTCATATTGGTCATATGTTTCCGTGTTCATGAAGTAGGCTGTATCATCCATTTTGTACAAGTATTGAGCTGGAACAGTTTCGATAATCGCTTGTTCAAATTTTTCTTCTGGACGGTAGCTTGTATCAAATGTTGAACCAGTACGGACATCACGCAATTTCATACGCATGATAGTGTTTCCTTTACCTGGTTTGTGGTGGCTAGCTTCCAAAACGCGGATCAATTTTCCGTCAGCTGTTTCAAAAGTCATACCAGCTTTCAATTTACTTGCTTCGATCATGTTTTATTACCTCTTTTTTAAAAATAGATTACTCTTTATTGTAACACACTATTTGATTTTTCTCAAACAGCAATTTTCTCTTTTTAGGAAGGCTAGAAGGCGGAGAGAGATTGCAGGAACGAGTCCTTAGAATCTCTATATCTCCAACTCCATCTTCACTATTCCTTATTGGTCCACAGGCACAATATTACCATCCGCATCTTTGGTGACATGGACATATTTTCCATCTACTTCAATGTAGAAGGTATGAGGCTTGTCTTGCGCTGGAGAGGCTTGTTTTTGAAGGTCATTGCCAAGGGCTTGACCCAAGTTCATCCCCATGATCATGTTCATGCCATTGCCACCTTCATTTTTAGCAGCTGCCACCAAGGCCTCATTGCGAGCACGACGTTCTTCGATTTCAATGGTATTGTACTTCATCGCTGCCAATTCACTGTCCAGTTTATTGACCTTGGCCATACTGTCTGCATCGTAGCTCAAATCTTCGATGAGGACATTAGTTAATTCGATACCATATAATTCTGTCCAAGTTTTATTGACTTCGCGTTTTGCAACTTCATTGAAGACATCTTGGTCCGCATTGATATTGTAGATGTCTGCCTTATTTTCAGCCGTATATTTTGAAATAGCCACTGCAATTTTTGGAGCCAGATTTTGGCGCAAGGTTCCCTGAGCCACATCTTCCAAGGTAAATGGCTTATCTGCAGTGATTTGACGACTGACTGCACTGATGTAAAAGAGTACAGGATCTACCACTTTAACATCATAAAGACCATAAAAACGAATGCTAAGAAGTTGTTGGTAACGGTCGCTAAAGTACTCGACTGGATTTTGAGTGCCAAATTTATTTCCTGTAAAAGGTTGCATCCGCACAAAAATAATTTCTTGTTGGGTGACCACTTGGCCACCAAATGAGAAGCGATTCTTGAACTGGTCCCAAGTCCCTTTAACGCCACCCTTTTCAAACAACCAGGCATTTTCACCAGCTTGCCATTCGTGGCTACCTGCTTCTAGAAGGTCTCCTAGAAAAGTTCCATTATTGACCAAGAGAGCAACATAGCCTTGAGGAACAATGACGACAGATCCATCTGTCAATAGCCCCGTATTTTGGTTGCTCTGACGAGAGCGTCCATCTGGATCTTTGGTCAAGAGCTGTCCCTTAATGGCCAAAGCTGTTGCCGGAACAGCTTCTGGCAATGTAATGGCTTCCTTAAATTTACTATCTTGAAAACTTGAAATGCCCGCTGAAAGGGCTGCTTTAATAAATCCCATACATTCTCCTATCTGTAGAATTCAATTTCATCCACGACTTCGTAGACATCCAAGACCCAATCTTTTGGATTGTGCTTCAAGGACGCTTGGCAATATTCACACTTGTCGATTGAATCGATCGTCAATGGCGCACCACAGTTCGGACAATGATCACTAACAACTTCTGAATTCTTAATAATCTCTGTCTGAGCTCCATGTTCACGGAGGAAGACCATGCGGTATACCGTAAAGAGATCTTTGGTCGGATCTCCTTCGATCACACGACCCGATTCATCATTTCGGATGTAATCTCTCATCGTCGAAGACAGAATAACTTCAATGCGGTCATTGCCTTCTGGATTTTCGATAAAGTCTTTGATCTTCGAATCTTCCACACACACGCGCTCAAGAACATTGGTTGTTTTGGCACGAATATGCTCTTGCAACTGCGTCAAGTGTTGCTCATAAAGACTGGTACTTTCTAAGTTCCGTACGGAATTCCAATCTTTTTCTGTCCAGGCAGACTGCAATTGAAGATAAACCAGCTTGACTTGCGACAAGAAGCGGTCTTCATCAAACATTGGATCCAGTTTACGGATACGACGAATCGCTTCATAGTTGTTTTCAATTGGTCGACCCGCCCGTTCTTCGGTTGTCCGTTTTGGACCACTATTTGAATAGGACGAATCATCACTCTCATTAGCCTCTTTTGCAATATTATAGACAAATCCAATCAATCCAATGATGGCGACAACTGCTACCGCCCCACCAGAGTCTGATCCAGAACTAGAACTGTAGCTACTGGATCCACCAGACCAGCTGCTACCACCAGACCAGCTACTTCCGCCACCAGACCAGCTGCTACCACCACCACCGCCAGAATGAATAGTGCTACTGCCACCACTATGCGTATTGCCGACACCAGCATGAGCAGAAGGAGCAAATGCAAATAGAAGGGCTACTAGAAGAATTCCCAATACTAAAATTCGTTTTTTCATAGGCCTCATTTCTTATCTTTGTTGGTTACACAGGGGTTAAGAAAATACTGTCTATTTTATAGGACAATCAATTCTTTAGGTGCAAGTGTCAAGACTTCACAGCCTGTTTCTGTGATCAAGAGATCATCTTCGATCCGCACACCAGAGAGACCTTCAATGTAAATCCCTGGTTCATCTGTCAAGACCATCCCTGCTTGAATGGCTTCTTTAGACATTTGGCTGAAGTAGGGTTCTTCATGGATATCAAGCCCAATTCCATGACCGATTCCATGAGTAAAGTATTGGCCATAGCCGGCTGCTTCGATCACATCACGTGGGATTTTATCAAAATCACGGAAGCCAAGTCCATCTTTTGCAGCAGCAATCAAGGCTTGATTGGCTTTCAAAACGGTTTCATAAATTTCTCTTTCCTTGTCGCTGACATGTCCAGCATAGATGGTCCGTGTCATATCGCTGACATAGTGGTCATACAAGCAACCAAAATCAAGGGTCAAGGCATCTCCTGCTGAAATCACCCGATCACTTGGAGTTGCGTGTGGCATGGCAGAGCGTTCACCTGCTGCTGAGATAATATCAAAAGATACACCAGAAGCTCCCAACTCCCGCATTCTAAAGTCGAGGAAAATCGCTGCTTCCAACTCTGTCGTTTTCCCTACCTTGATATAATCCAAAATATCATGGAAGGCTTGGTCAGAGATGCTACAAGCTTTTTTAATGGCCGCAATCTCAGTTTCATCTTTAATCAAGCGCAATTCCATCACAAAGTTCGCTAGGGATTGAAGGCTGATGCCACTGAAAACAGAAGCCATGCGGGCATGGTAGGCTACCGTCACTTCGTCCTCAAAACCAAGTTCTTTGATTTCAAGGTCCTTAACGACCTCTGCCGCTGCAGTCAACTCATCGCGGGTTTCCACAATCTCTACAAAGGGGAAACAAGTCGCATGGGCATGGATGGTGTAGCGCGAATCTGTAAAGAGTACCACGCGTTCTTCTGTCACCAAAGCGGTCCCGTTTGAACCCCAGAAATTGGTCAAATAATAAACATTTTTCAAATTGTTAATCAATACCGCTTTGAGGTTTTGGGCTTTCATTTTGTTTCTTAAGTTGCTGATCCGTTGATTCATTGTAATTTTCCTTTCAAATATTGTCCTGTGTAGCTAGCAGGATTTGCTGCTACTTCTTCTGGTGTTCCGGTCGCAATAATGGTTCCACCACCGACACCGCCTTCGGGCCCTAAATCGATGATATGATCTGCTGTCTTAATGACATCCAAATTGTGCTCAATCACAAGGACCGTATTGCCATCATCTACAAATCGCTCTAAGACTTTGATCAAGCGAGAAATGTCTTCGGTATGGAGTCCAGTCGTTGGTTCATCCAAGATATAGAAGGATTTTCCTGTAGAGCGCTTGTGCAATTCAGAAGCCAACTTCATCCGTTGCGCCTCCCCACCTGAAAGAGTAGTCGCTGGTTGGCCTAGTGTTACATAGCCCAAGCCCACATCTTGGATGGTCTTGAGTTTGCGTTCAATTTTTGGAATGTGCTTGAAGAATTCAACTGCCTTGTTGACCGTCATATCCAGCACTTCTGCAATATTTTTTTCCTTGTAGTGGACTTCAAGGGTCTCACTATTGTAACGACGTCCATGGCAAACTTCACAAGGAACGAAGACATCTGGCAAGAAGTGCATTTCAATCTTGATGATCCCATCTCCTGAGCAGGCTTCACAACGCCCGCCCTTGACATTGAAACTAAAGCGGCCTTTTTTATAGCCCCGAATTTTGGCTTCATTGGTCTGAGCAAAGAGATCGCGAATGTCATCGAAGACGCCTGTATAGGTCGCTGGATTGGAACGAGGAGTCCGACCAATCGGGCTTTGATCAATGTCGATCAAGCGATCGATATGCTCAATCCCCTGAATCGTCTTGTATTTCCCTGGTTTTTCCGAATTGCGGTTGAGTTTTTGAGCGATGGCTTTTTTCAAGATGCCATTGATCAAGGTCGATTTTCCAGAACCGGAAACTCCAGTGACTGCGATGAATTTGCCCAGAGGAAAGCGTGCTGTGATGTCTTGTAAGTTGTTCTCACTGGCCCCTGTAATTTCAATATAGCGGCCATTCCCCGAACGGCGCTCTGTTGGAACCGGAATCTTGCGTTTACCGGACAAGTACTGACCCGTGATAGATTTGCTGTTGCGAGCCACCTGCTTTGGAGTTCCAGCCGCAACGATCTCTCCCCCAAAGACACCGGCACCTGGGCCGACGTCGATCAGATAGTCTGCCTCTCTCATGGTATCCTCATCGTGTTCGACGACGATCAAGGTATTGCCTAAATCGCGCATCTTCTTGAGGCTAGCAATCAGGCGGTCATTGTCCCTTTGATGGAGGCCAATAGACGGCTCATCCAAAATATAAAGGACCCCAGAGAGGTTGGAACCGATCTGGGTTGCCAAACGAATGCGCTGGCTTTCTCCACCTGATAAGGTCCCAGCCGATCGTGACAGGGTCAAGTAATTGAGCCCCACATTGTTTAAGAAGGTCAAGCGATCCTTAATCTCTTTTAGGATCGGTCTTGCAATTGTTGCTTCATTGTCCGTTAAGACCAGCTTGTCCACAGCTTTTAAGTGGTCCGCAATCGATAGATCTGACACTTCCCCGATATGCATCCCCTTTTCTCCTCCGACACGAACAGAGAGAGCTTGGTCATTGAGACGGTAGCCATGGCAGGTCGCACAGGTCAATTCGTTCATATAAGAGCGCATTTGGTTGCGGGTGAAATCACTATTGGTCTCACGGAAACGACGGTGAATATTGTTTACGACCCCTTCAAAAGGAATCTCAATATCGCGAACCCCACCAAACTCATTTTCATAGTGGAAGTGGAATTCCTTCCCGTTTGACCCATAGAGGACCAAGTCCTTTTCTTCTTGAGAAAAATCGGAAAAAGGTCGGTCCATATCAACGCCAAAATGGATCATGGCTTGCTCCAACATCTGTGGATAGTAGTTGGAAGAGATCGGATTCCAAGGAGCAAGTGCTCCTTCACGAAGTGTTAAGCGATCATCTGGCACCACCAAATCCAAGTCCACCTCTAGCTTAATGCCCAGCCCATCACAGTCTGGACAAGATCCGAAAGGTGCATTGAAAGAAAAGAGGCGGGGCTCTAATTCAGGAACGGTAAAGCCACAGACTGGACAAGCATAATGCTCAGAAAAGAGCAGTTCCTTACCATCCATGGTATCAATCACCACATAACCATCCGCAATCCGAAGGGCTGCTTCAATCGAATCAAAGAGCCGCGAGCGGATGCCCTCTTTAATCACGATTCGGTCCACAACTACTTCAATCGTGTGCTGCTTGCTTTTAGATAGTTCTGGAACCTCTGTCACATCATAGATCTCACCATCGACCCGCACCCGGACATAGCCGTCTTTTTGCACCTTTTCAATGATATTCTTGTGCTGGCCTTTTTTCTTGCGAATAATAGGAGCTAGAATTTGCAGGCGTTGGCGCTCTGGTAATTCCAAGACTTGATCGACAATTTGCTCAACCGAAGAAGCGGTAATAGCGCCATGTCCATTGATACAATAAGGCGTCCCTACACGCGCATAGAGCAAGCGCAGGTAGTCATTGATCTCTGTTGCCGTCCCCACTGTAGAACGGGGGTTTTTACTGGTCGTTTTTTGGTCGATGGAAATGGCTGGACTCAAGCCGTCAATGGAGTCCACATCTGGTTTTTCCATATTTCCCAAGAACTGACGGGCATAGGCCGATAAGCTCTCCACGTAGCGGCGCTGGCCTTCTGCATAGAGAGTATCAAAGGCCAGACTGGACTTTCCAGAACCAGACAAACCCGTCACCACGACCAATTTGTCCCGGGGAATTTCCACGTCTATATTTTTTAAATTATGGGCGCGTGCCCCATGAATGACAATTTTATCTTGCATGTTCTTACTCTAATCACCTTTTTGTTAACCTCCATTATAACAAATTTTTTAGTATTCTTTTATCCAAAACCGTCCTTTTTCTGATATAATGTTAAGGTGTAAAAAAACAAGGGGAGGCACCATGAAACAGGTCTTTTTATCGACAACGACTGAATTTAAAGAAATAGAGACGCTGGAACCCGGTAGCTGGATCAACCTTGTTAACCCTTCTCAAAGTGAATCGATGGAAATCGCCTCTGCTTTTAATATTGATATTGCAGACTTGCGGGCTCCACTCGATGCGGAAGAAATGTCCCGTATGACCATCGAAGATGAGTATACCTTGATTATCGTAGACGTCCCCATTAAGGAAGAGCGGAACAATCAGACCTACTACGTAACGATTCCGCTAGGGATTATCCTGACAGAAGAGGCTATTATCACGACTTGCTTGGAGAAATTGCCGCTTCTCGATATCTTTATCAACCGACGCTTGCGGAATTTCTACACCTTTATGCGATCGCGCTTTATCTTTCAGATCCTCTATCGCAACGCTGAACTCTACTTATCAGCGCTTCGTACCTTGGATCGCAAAAGCGAGCAGATTGAAAGTCAATTGCACAAATCAACGCGTAATGAAGAGCTGATTGAGTTGATGGAGCTGGAAAAAACCATTGTCTACTTTAAGGCCTCTCTGAAAACCAATGAGCGCGTGATCAAGAAATTGACCAGTGCTACTAGTAACATCAAGAAATGCCTAGAAGACGAGGATCTCTTGGAAGATACCTTGATCGAAACCCAGCAGGCCATCGAGATGGCAGATATTTATGGAAATATCCTGCACTCCATGACCGATACCTTCGCATCGA
This sequence comes from Streptococcus sp. HMSC065E03, assembly GCF_001815045.1. NCBI lineage: Bacteria > Bacillati > Bacillota > Bacilli > Lactobacillales > Streptococcaceae > Streptococcus > Streptococcus sp. HMSC065E03. The sequence continues at coordinate 237,510 of NZ_KV818852.1, forward strand.
TCATCTCCAACAACCAGAACAACATCATGAAGACCCTGGCCCTCGTTACCATTGTCATGTCCATTCCGACCATGATCTTTTCGGCCTACGGGATGAACTTCAAGGACAATGAGCTTCCGCTCAACGGCGAGCCCCATGCCTTCTGGCTGATCATTTTCATCGCCTTTGCCCTGACCGGGTCTCTCGTCGTCTACCTCATCCATAAAAAATGGTTCTAACACCTACTAATAACACTAAGGAGTATTTATGTCTCAATTTGATTTAACTCAATTAAGTAAAAAAAATCAAGAATTCGTTCGCATCGCCAAACACCAATTGCTTGAAAACGGAAAGACAGAGGAAGAAGCAGAAAGCCTCATCCAAGAAATTCTTCCAGCTATCCATGAAAACCAAGGAAAAGGAATTCCAGCACGGACACTTTTTGGAGCTCCAACTGTATGGGCGAACTCTTTCAGCGAGAAAGAGCGCTATGAAAAAGAGCATCCGAAATTAAACGATGCTCCCTCTCTCATGATTTTTGATTCCTTCCTCTTTATCTTTGGTGTTTTTGCTGCGATTAGCGCCTTTATGAACTTGGTTGCTCCGCGTCGTACTGGCTATGGGTTGATCACCTTGATCCTTGGAAGTTTGACAGGGGCTTTGCTCTTATACCTTATGTACTACTTCTTCTATCAGTATATGGATGGCACCAAAGATCGCAGCGAGCGTCCTTCTCTTTGGAAATCTATGCCGATTCTTGTTGGAGTCATGTTCCTTTGGGTCATTGTCTTGTCCTTTACTTCCCTACTCCCACAGGTTCTCAACCCAACTATTCCAGATGTCCTTGCCATCGTTTTAGGAGCTTTAGCACTTGTCCTTCGCTTCTATCTCAAGAAACGCTTTAATATTAAAAGTTCGAGCACAGCACCCGCAACTCGACGCTAAAAAGAAACGGATGAAGTCTTCATCCGTTTTTGTTTTACTGTATTTCCCTGTTCAACCTTTTTGAAAAATAGAGGACTAAGTCATCATTGTTTTCACAAGAACTGTAAGGGGCCAAGGGCTGATCCCTAAACCAAACTCCAGATCCATCTGGGATATAGCCCCGTTTGACATACAGTCTTTGAGCTGGGCCATAACCCGAGTGTAAACCAACCCCTAAAGTAACAATCTCTGATAGTAGCCGGACTCTTTTTTCTGCCTCCTCTAAGAGTTGATTCCCAATCCCTCGATTTCTAAATGGTTCAAAAACATTAAAATCAGATAGTTCAGGATAGACTCCCACAAAAGGACCGTGCTTGGCAACAGGTAATATAGTGATATAGCCTGCCACAAATCCATCCGACTCAGCTACTAATACGTCCCTCTCTCTATTCTCCTGCTCCTGAAAATAGCTAGTCAAGATATCCTCTCTACCTGGCCACCCTTGGTGGATAAAGGCTTTAGAGATGTGCTCAATATCTGCCTTTATCATCCTCCTGATGATTACACCTTCCTTCATGTTGCGCTCCTTGATACCTTTTTCTTCATCATTATAGCATAATTAGAGCTTGAGAAAGGTCAAAGAGCTTCACACGGACCTAACTCACTATCACATTTCTATGCTCGCAAAAAAGATCCAAAAGGGTCTGAAAAAGAGGTCCACTGGACCTGAAAAAAAGAC
>NZ_KV818852.1:239251-280569 GCF_001815045.1 Streptococcus sp. HMSC065E03
AAAAAGAGGTCCACTGGACCTGAAAAAAAGACCCGTTAGGGTCTTAATTCGCTCTCTTGTCTTCAAGCTCATGAAAAAAAGACCCGTTGGGGTCTTACTCGCTTTTTTATTTTCAAGCTCGTGAAAAAGAGGTCCACTGGACCTGAAAAAAAGACCCATAAGGGTCTTTTCTTTAATCTTCGTTTACGAAAGGCATCAAAGCCATTACGCGAGCGCGTTTGATAGCTGTTGTTACTTTACGTTGGTTCTTCGCTGAAGTTCCAGTTACACGACGAGGAAGGATTTTCCCACGTTCTGAAACGAAACGGCTAAGAAGCTCAGTATCTTTGTAATCGACATATTCGATTTTGTTTGCTGCGATGTAATCAACTTTTTTACGGCGTTTGAATCCGCCACGACGTTGTTGAGCCATGTTTAATTCTCCTTTATAGTTTTAATTCGTTAAACCCATTCTTAGAATGGAAGATCGTCGTCTGAGATATCCATTGGATTCGCTCCAAATGGATTTTCTTCACGACCAAAGTTTGGCGCTGCATTGCTTGGTTCAGATCCACCAAAGCTTGGGGTTGCATTTCCAGCAAAACCACCGTTACCTGATGAATAGCCACCACCTGCATGCCCTTCGCGTGCTGCACGGCTTTCCAATAGTTGGAAGCTGTCTGCTACGACTTCAGTGACATAAACACGTTGACCTTGCTGGTTTTCGTAATTACGTGTTTGAATGCGACCGGTAATCCCAATCAAAGCACCTTTCTTAGCCCAGTTGGCTAAGTTTTCTGCTTGCTGACGCCAGATCACACAGTTGATGAAATCGGCTTCGCGCTCTCCATTTTGACTCTTGAAGTTGCGGTTGACAGCTAGGCTGAAAGTAGCAACTGCTTGATTGCTTGGAGTGTAGCGAAGTTCAGCATCACGGGTCATACGACCGACAAGTACAACATTGTTAATCATAAGTCACCTCTGATGATTTCTTACGCGTCAACTTTTACGATCATGTGACGAAGAATGTCACCGTTGATTTTTGAAAGACGGTCGAACTCGTTAAGAGCTACAGCGTCGTTCGCTTCAACGTTTACGATGTGGTAAAGTCCTTCACGGAAATCTTGGATTTCGTATGCAAGACGACGTTTTTCCCAATCTTTTGATTCAACAACAGTTGCACCGTTGTCAGTCAAGATAGAATCGAAACGTGCTACCAAAGCGTTTTTAGCTTCTTCTTCAATGTTTGGACGAATAATATAAAGAATTTCGTATTTAGCCATTGATAATGTTCCTCCTTTTGGACTAATGACCCCCTGTCTTTGCAAGGGGTAAGTGAGGTTTACTCACAAGAAACTATTATACCAGACTTTTCGAACAAAGGCAAGAATTATCTTTAGGATTTGAAAAATGATTCTGGACGTCCCCTTCGAGAAAAAAGAAAGAAATGTCCTAAAAAATGACATTTTATAGAAGAAACCCCTCCCCTTCTTTCTCCTCTTTCCTTAAAGAAAACTGATATCAGTTAGCTTTAAGCTTGAGTCTTTATACTAGCTACAACAAATCTCAAGAAACGAGGAACGATTATGAATTATCTTATCATCCCCGCCTATCAACCGGATCTGAATCTTGTCAAACTGGTTCGCCTGGTTCACGCTAAGAGCGATCTCCACATCATCGTCATCGACGATGGGAGTGACGCTGACAAGAAAGTGATCTTTGACAAATTAGAGGGTCTTGCGACAGTTCTGACTCATGAGCACAACCAAGGAAAAGGACAAGCACTCAAGACTGCTTATGCCTACATCCTAGAAAGAGGCACCTATGGAAGCATTGTTACAGCTGATGCAGACGGTCAGCACAAAATTTGGGATATTTTCAGGGTTGTTAACCAATCTCAAGAGCATCCTGGAACACTTATTCTAGGAGCACGCGCCTTCTCTGGAAAAGTTCCTTTGCGTTCTGCTTTCGGAAATAAATTGACTCGTTTCTTGTTTAAGCAACAAACAGGGGTCGCTGTGACAGATACGCAGACTGGCCTTCGAGCCTTTACAACCAACATGATCCCCTTTATGTTAGAAATCGAGGGACAACGGTATGAGTACGAAATGAATGTACTCCTCGCAGCAAGCAAATCCTTCCCCATCGTGGAAGTTCCCATCGAGACGGTCTACATCAATGACAACGAAGGCTCCCATTTCCGACCTATTCGAGATGGCCTCATGATCTACAAGGACATGTTCAAGTTTGCCCTCTCCTCTCTGAGTAGTTTTATCGTTGACTATCTGGTCTACGCCTTCTTCCTTTTCGTGATGATGGCCGTGCCCATTAGTCTGCGTATTCTCCTAGCGAATGGGATCGCTCGTGTGACGAGTTCCATCTTTAACTACTCGACCAATAAGCACCTGGTCTTTAAGAATAAAGATAGTGTCGCTAAAACTGGAAGTGGCTACTTTGGTCTAGCTCTTGGCCTCTTTATTCTCGATACGCTCTTGATTCGACTCTTCTATACTGCTTTCGGGCTCAATCTCCTGATCAGTAAGATTGTCGTCGGCTTCCTCCTCTTTCTGGTCTCATGGGTGATCCAGAAAAAAGTGATCTTCAAAGAAAGGACTGCTCCCCACCATGAAATTCTTTAAAAAATCCTACACCTATGCTGCCTGCTTTGGCCTTCTTTTGACCAGCAGTTTTAGCTACTCGATGCTCAAGACCTTTGTCTTATCCGATGCCATCCAAACCGTAAAAGCTACGACTACGGACACCAAGGCAGCCAAAAAAGCAGCTGCATCGGCTACAACGACCGATACTAGCTATTCAGATGACAATATCCAGGTGAACCTAACAGAAAAAACGGTTGAAAATACCCAGGTTTACATTGCAGATATCACAGTCAGCTCATCTGACTACCTCAAAACAGCCTTTGCACAAAACACTTACGGAACCAACGTGACTGCTAAGACCTCTGTCACAGCCGCCAACAACAGTGCCATTCTAGCAGTGAATGGTGACTATTACGGGGCTAACAGTACAGGATACGTCATCCGAAATGGAGTGGTCTACCGCGATACCGTTCGGGAAGATGCAAGCAATGGTGACCTAGCCATTTACAAGGATGGATCCTTCAAAATTATCTACGAAGACGAGATCTCTGCAGATCAATTGGTCAAGGACGGGGTCGTCAATCTCCTCGCTTTCGGTCCTTCCTTAGTTGAAAATGGAGAAATTACTGTCGATACCAACTCAGAGGTTGGGCAATCTATGGCATCCAACCCACGGACAGCGATTGGGATCATCGATGAAAACCACTACATTATCGTCGTGTCAGACGGACGGACTTCAGAAAGTGAAGGCCTGTCTCTCTACCAATTAGCAGAAGTGATGAAGTCTTATGGCGTTAAAACAGCCTACAACCTGGATGGGGGTGGATCTTCTACCCTTTACTTCAATGGCCAAGTTATTAACAAACCAACAACAAATGGTACTATCTCAGAAAGGGCGGTGAGTGACATTGTCTACATCGGTTACTAATCCTATTAAACAACGGTTTAAAAAAACGATTCTCTGGTACACTCTGATTTCAGCTTTCTTCTTCGTTGGAAGTCGCATTTACGAACACTTTAGTTTTGGCGAAACCTCCGCCTTCATGCACTACCTCTTCTTGATTCCTTTGATCGGTGGCGCCCTACTAGTGGCTCTACAGTTGATGGTGAAAGGCTTCTCTCGACTGAGTCTCAATCTTTGGAATTCAGGAGTAGCTACGCTCACAGCCGGGGCCCTCTACCGAGGGATTGTCAACCTCTCTGGTCGATCTACCACAATGGATCAACCCTATTATTACCTTGGAGTTGCCTTTCTAGCACTAGCTCTGATCAGCCTCTTCTTTGTCCGCAGTGTCTGGGTGGAAAAAACAGCCTAAGATATCAAAAACGTCCGTTTCTTAAAAGAACGGACGTTTTTTAGGGTAACTTAACGGATGAAGAACTTAGCCTTCACGTTTTTTGCTGGCTACAAATCCTGCTAAAGCTAGTGAGGTCATGCCAAAGAGGCTAAGGACGGTTGAAGCCAATTCATCTTGACCTGTTTTTGGAAGACCAGTTGCTTGTGTAGCAACTACTTCAGCTTGACCACCCGTATGATAAGTGACAGCGACTGGTTTGTTTGTTGCCACTTCTTTTGTTTCGCTTGCAGCTGGTTGAGCTGGAGTTACTGGAGTTTCGGATACTACTAGTTGGTCTGGGGTCACTGGGATTTCTGATTGACGACTTGGCACTTCATCTATCACTAGTGTCGGATTTTCTGGTTGAATCCATGGTTCTACAATCGCTCCACTGTGTACCTCTGGGTTTGGCTTGATAACGTCTTTGACCAAAGAAAGAAGATGGTAGTTGATCCGATTGCTCACTTCATAAAGGAAATCATTTTCCGCAACATGATAGCCTGCCGGGAGATCGACATGGACACGATAGGAACCGTTCATCAGCATCGTCTCAAAGCGCAGAAGATCATAGATGCTTTGTGGGAGAAGTCGGCTGATACCGTCATTCCCTACCACTTTTACAACCGTTCCGGCTGGGACTGGCTGATCAAATCCAATGGTCAATTTATTTTCATCTAAATAATGGAAGGCAAAGGTTACTTTTGGATGTGGATTCTCAGGTGAAACGGTCACCTTTTTCACCAGCTCTGTTCCCCAATCATAATGGTAATCAGATAGGGTGATCTTGGCTGTATAAGTACCAAAAGGCAAGTCTGGGAAGGTGCCACCATTATAGGAAGCATTGAACTCTCCTTCCACTACACGTCCTTGGTCGTCCACCACTTGGTAACGAACGACGGATGGATAATAAGAAATGACTTCGCCACTGCTATCTGTGAAGACGACTTCTAGGGTACCCTTTTCAGCCTTCGGTTTTTCAGACTCTGTCTCACTTGGTTGTTCATCTGAACTGGTTTCATTCGTCGGAGTCGTTGCCTCTACTTTCTTTCCTTCAATGTCCATCTCAGTGGTATTGTAGACCTTATCCCAGATGGTATAACGAACAGTAGAAGGGTCCACTCCTTCTGGAAGAAGATAGCTACCATCCTCTTGGGGTTCCAAGGCCACTGTTTCCCCATCTTTGACGTAGGACAGATAAGTCCCTGCTAAACCACTACCGGTTTCAAGTACCTTACCTGGTCGGAAAATCCGTGTTGCTGGATCGTACTGAGCACTTCCAGACTCGATGCTTGGAGCCGTATTGTCAATCTTAACCTTGAAGTTAAGCTCTTGTTGCTTGGCCCCTGAAGCAGTTGGACGGTAAGTGATCACAAATTGGTATTCCCCATCTGGTAATTGCTTGCCGTCTTTGTCCAAGCCTTCCCAAGAGATTTCATAAAACTCTTCACTGCGATTCCCAATCCGGTAACTCCAGTCCGTCTTACGATGTACTTCATTTCCGACCTCGTAAATTGGATTAGCACGAGCTGTGTCATCCTTCTTGTAGACTGATAGGTGTACATTTTCAACATTGCGAAGCATGACGGCTTTTACCTTGACACTATCAAAGCTGGAATCGTTGTTCGGAGAGAAGTAGAGTTGATCCCCGTCAAAGCGATCCCCATCCTGACCAAGAGTTTTGGCTACGGACTCTCCATTTTCATAGACATAACTAATCAAAGAGGTAAAGTGATTGTCTGGATGACGCTCTGGAGTTTCTGGGACTTTTTCATCTGGATAATCGGTCTTATCCTTGTAGTAGTAAAACGGCTTGTCGCTACCTGTATATTCGTAGATAGGCTTTTCAATGCCACGCAGATTTTGGTAATCCCCATGGAAACCAACATAAGGGAGGCTGACCAGATGTTTTTGGGTGCTGGCATCTTTAACCAGTACAAAACCTTCTAAGAAATAACCATTTGGCATTTGCTTGCTGAGCTCTTCCTTGTACTTGCTTGCATCAACTGCTACGTGGATGGTCCGCTGACCATTGGCTGGGATAGTGACCGTTTCCTTACCGTCTAAAGTTTCTAATAGACGAGGATGGAGGGTGAATTTGCCATCTTGAACTTGATCTGTCTGAAGAGTGGTTTCATATCGAACAGACTTATCTTGATTGGAAAGATTGTGGATGGTCACATCAAATTCAAAGGTATCTGTGACATTGCCAAGTGTCAGGCTACTTTTAGCATCTTTTGCCGTCACATAGAGATCACCTAGTGCCGCAGCTGTGACATCCATAACCCCCGCTCCTTGCTGACGAACAGAGGAATAGGCATGCGTTTCCTCATCTACATGAGGGATCGCTGTACTCATAGTCATTTGTTTGACTAGAACCTGTAGTTGTTCTGGGCTAAGATGAGGGAAGCGCTCCTTCAAGGCTTGTTTCACCAGTACAGTGGCTCCCGCAGCATGAGGAGAGGCCATGCTGGTTCCCCTATCCATATAGTACTCCCCATTATTAACAGATGAGTAGATCATTCCTCCTGGAAGGGTGACATCCGGTTTGAGATCCCCATCAGCTGATAGCCCCCAAGAGGAGAAGTCAGATAGTTGATTGGCTGCATCGTAAGGCACACGTTTGAATTTATTGGCAATATGGAGCTGGTAATCATTGGCATGTTGAGCCAAAACAAGTCCAGCAGCGTGGCCAATAACCCCAACTGGGAATCGTTCCCCCAGTCCTTCTAAGTCAAAGCTTACAGGATTATTGCCCTGCTCTTTAGTCTGGTAGAAGATCACCCCTGTAGCACCAGCTCTTTTCAGCTCTTTGACCTTATCCACATCCGAAACTTCGCCACCTCGCTCCGTAAGGACTAAGTGCCCATTGATACTATCAGCTTGGTAGTGGTCGATCCCTCCCTTTTCCACATGGAGATAGCTTTGAGAGATGGTTGTCCGAAAGGCGTCACGTTCTACAAAGGAATGCATCGGAATCTTGCCCTCTGGGAAGTCTTTTGAATCTTTTAATGCATCTACGGTCAAACTTGCTTCTGTCGACTCATGCTTGGTTAGACTATTAATAGACGCGACTGAGATGACATTTGGATTGACGGAAGGCGTCCCTGTCATTCCGTAATCTGGTGTGGTGGCCAGTGGCTTGCTGTGCCAGAAGCCATTGGTCGCCATATTGGTAGAAGCGACTGTAATGGTTACTCCCGCCTTTCTTGCTGTATCAAAGGCCTGGCGAGTGATCTCTCCAACATCATAAACAGAGCCTGAAGCTGTTCCCAAACTCATATTGATGGAATCCGCCCCTAATTTGACCGCATCTTCTACCGCTTTAGTGTAGATGAAATTTTGAACTTGACCTCCCTTGGTATCTGAGAAAACACGTAGAAACATCAGTTGGGCTTCTGGAGCAACACCACGGATAATTTCACCATTTGGAGAAGGTTGAGAAGCGTTTCCCACAGCAGTTCCTGCTACGTGAGCCCCGTGTGAAATTGGATCGTCTTCTTTGACATTGTCGTCCATATCACTGTAGTTATGAATGTAGACAATTTTATTGTTGTACCATTTGCCGTAAGTGATCCCCGCTTTTTTCTTAGCCTCTTCAATTTCCGCTTCACTCTTGTACTTGGCCTTACTGATATCTGTCAGACGAAAAACATCATGAGCAGGGTCCACACCGGAATCAATGATCGCAACTACCTGCCCTTGACCCTTGATTCCCTTATCCCAGAGGGGTTGTAAATTGATCAGACTATTTTCTTCACTGACCTTGGTCGTAGTTGAAGTCGGTGATGTAGGTGTAGGCTGTGTTTCCGCCACTCTGGTCCGACCAAGTGGAGCATAATCTACAGCGTCTACACGCGCTAGTCCCCGAATCTTTTTAGCATCTCCATAAGTCGTCTCTAGAGCCAAGCCGTTAAAAAGCAGATTAAAGTCATATAATTTTTTAAATTGAATGGATTGCTTTTCGAGCTCTTTCAAAAACTGTTCATGATCCTGATTGGTTTTTTCGATGCGAGTTTCTTTTGAAGTCGGAGATACTTCTCCAATGCCCTCAGAAACCTTTTCTTTCAAGCGAACCAGCACCTCAACTGGGCTTGTTTCTTCTAAATTTTCCTTTACTGGCTCAATAGAAGTCGTAATTGGAGTAGCAACCCCATTTTCTTTTGGCGCTTCCGCAACAGAAGGCGAAGCCTTCTCTGCTTCTACTTGATTTGTAGCCGAACTGCTTGTATCGATTGAAGATGAAGGTAGAGACTGATTTGTCTTTTCCTTACTCTCAATCTCAGCTGTAGCAAGGTTTTTAGAAGCAGTATCTTCTATAACTGAAGTGGGCATACTGTCCTTGGTAGCCGGAATCGGTTCTGCTGTTTTCTCATCTGTTGCTGCGGTTTCTGGCACCACTACAGAAGGCTCTACGACAGAGGGTGTTGGTACGATCGTATCAGCTGAAACGGCTGAACCCATTAGAAAGGTACCAATCAAAACAGAAGCGACTCCAATTGCGTATTTACGAATGGAAAAACGCTGTTGTCGATGAAATTCCATAAAAACTCCTTTTTACACACTAGGTTAAGGTAGCTTCACACTACCTTAACCCTTATTTTATTCTTGCAACTAAACTAATAGAAGATTATCCTTGATCTGGACGATTTTTCTTCAAGCGGATAGCACCAAAAGTGAGAAGAAGAACCATCAAACCTACCATCCCTGTTTGTTCATTTTCTTGTCCTGTATTTGGAAGAGAAGGTGATGATTGACTTGAGACCTCTTTAGTCGACGGATCCATTTCTGATACTCTTTCAAGATCTTTCTGGAACATTGGACGGATATCTGTCTTTTTCGCGACTATTGGATGGCTATCGATTACAGCCGGTTGTTTTCCTTTTTCACCTTCTTGCGTCATCGTTGACGGTTGAGGAGATGGAATAGAAGAAGATGGGATAATTGGATCTTCTACCTGGTCATCTGAAACTTCGATAAAACTGGTCAAGTAACGATTGATACGCTCACCAACTGTATAGAAGAAGTCGTTTTCCACTGCACGATAACCTTTTGGTAGATCAATATGGATCTGATAGTCTCCATTCACCAGAATCTTTTCAAAGGTCTTCGGTTCATAAAGAGTTTGATCCAACTCCACTTTCTGACCGGTCTTTTTATCGATGGCAAAGACGCGGGTGCCGTTTGGAAGTTCTTTATCAAAGACGAGATCAAAGCGATTTTTGTCGATATAGTGGTAGACAAATTTGACCACACCTTCTGGATGCTCTTTGCTCAATTCAACTGTTACCGTTGTTGGAGAAGCCCAAGAGTAATTTTGGTCTTGACCGACGACTTTTACAGTATAGGTTCCAAATGGAAGAGTTGGTAGTGGATCTTCATAATAAATATTAAATTCCTTATCAATCCGATTTCCTTTGCTGTCAAACACTTGGTAACGCATCATTTCTGGATATTGATTGGTCGCCTCTCCTTTTTCATTGACAATTTGTACTTCTAAACGGCCGACTGTAGCTTCACTAGTTTCATGTGTTGGACTTGCATCCTCTGTTCCGGCTTTTTCAGTCGTACTTTCTTCCGAGACAGTCTTTCCATCCAAAGTCAAGGTATTGGTATTATTGACCTGATCCCAAATATAGAAACGCACTGTTTTTAGATCGACTCCTTCAGGGATGAGATAGGTTCCATCTTCGTTTGGAGTGATTTCTACTTCCTGACCATCTTTTTGGTAGGAGAGGTATTTACCAGCTAGCCCACTACCCGTTTCAACAATCTCACCTGGCTTAAAGAGGCGCGTTGTTGGATCATACAGATCCTTGGTGTTAGCCAATTGTGGCACTTGCTTATCGACCTTGACCTTTAAGACAATCTCTTGAGGTTTGGCACCAGGTGTGCTTGGACGATAAGTGACTACATATTGATAGTCCCCATCTGGAACAAGCTGATTGTTATTGTCCTTGCCTGCCCACTGTGTCGCATAAAGAATCTTACTACGATCGTTGATCCGCCAGCCATAATCTGATTTTTTCTGGCTCTCATTGCCTTTTTCAAAAATTGGATGTTCTCTCTTGATATCATCCGCACGATAAACTGTCAGGTGAATATTGTCCACATTTCTTAAGACCACTGCATTGAGTTTGACACTATCATAGGATCCATCATCATTTGGCGAGAAGACGAGCTGATTTCCATCGTAATGCCCATCTTTTTCTCCCAGGACAACCTGTACTTCTTTGCCCCCGCGCCAAATAGTGCTGACCAAGGCTGTAAAGTGATCTCCTGAGTCTTTTTCAGGGTGTTCCGCTTTTTCATTTGCGTAATAATAGAATGGTTTTTCATCCCCAGTGAAGGCATAGATAGGTTTTTCAATTCCTGGTAAATCTTGATAGTTCCCTTTAAAACCAATATATGGAAGACTCACTAATTCTTTCTTGGTTTTGGCATCTTTAAAGAAGACAAAACCTTCTAAAAAGTAACCGTTTTTCATTTGATTGGTGAGCTCACTTGTATAGTTACTAGTATTCACAGAAATCGGAACCGTCACACTTCCCATAGCTGGTACATAAATGGTTTTTTCGCCTTCTTGATCCAGTAGTTGGCGCATCTTCAAGGTAATACGTCCATTTTCCACTTGATCCGTATTAACGACCGTATGGTAAGTAAATTCTTTTGCTTCTGAACTAAGATTATGCACAGTGACATCAAATGTGAAGGAATCCTTGACATTGCCAAGAGTCAGACTGCTAGTTGTTCCTTTCCCACCTGTTACAAAGACATCGCCAAAGGCTGCAGCTGCAGCATCCATAAGACCAGATCCTTGTTGGCGGACAGAGGAGTAGCTCTTGCTTTCCTGATCAAAATGAGGTTTGGCTGTACTCATGACTAATTGTCGCAAAAGCGTATGGATTTGCTCTGGGCTATAATTTGGGAATCGTTGTTCTAAGGCTTGCTTAATCAAGGCTGTCGCCCCTGCCGCATGAGGTGTCGCCATACTCGTACCTGCATCCATATCATAGGAACCATCTGGAATCGCTGAATAAACCATTCCCCCAGGAAGGGTAACATCTGGCTTGAGTTTTCCTTCAGCAGAAAGCCCCCAACCAGTAAAGAAGAGCATCTTGTTTGCTTCACTATAGGGTACTTTCTTAACTTCTTGATGGAAAGTTAGCTTGTACTCTCCAGCATGAGAAGCTAGCTCTTTTCCGATAGAATGACCAAGTACACTGACAGGATAGAAGGATCCCCAATACCCCATGGAAAGATTTTGAAGAGTATCTCCTTGTTCCTCATTTTGATAAACGAGGACCCCTTTTGCTCCAGCTTGTCTGAGGGCGTTGACCTTATCTTCATCCGTTACATCGCCACCACTTTCAACCAAGGCAATTTTGTCTTTTACAGCAGCATTTCGATAAGTGTCTTCTCCGCCTTTTGGTACTGAAACATATGTTTGAGGACCTTCTACTGGGAAGATCAACCGATAAACGGGTAAATCGACCAAGCCGTTTTGGAATTCTTTTTTATCCTTTAAAGCTGGGATTTCAAGGCGAATGGTCGTTTCGTGATTGATATTATTATTGAAGGCGCCAATGGCAAGAACCCCATCTTCAATGGAGGGTTCATCGATCGTTCCTGTATCTGGAGCATCTGCTTTTGGTTTGGCCTGCCAATAACCACTTACAGCATAGTTTCCTGCTGCGGCATTGATAACAACACCGGATTTACGAGCGAATTCAAAGGCTTGACGAGTTAAGGGATTAGTGTCTGCTTCAGACCCATTGACCCCACCAAAACTCATATTGATGGTATCTGCACCTAGTTTAACCGCATCCTCAACTGCTTTGGCTACGATAAATCCTTGTTCCGTCATTCCTTTCTTATCAGAGAAAACACGCATAAAGATAAGCTGAGCTTCGGGTGCGACGCCTTTTAAATATTCACCAGTTGGGACTGGTTTTGTCGCATTCCCCACAGCCGACCCTGCCACGTGGGTCCCATGTGAACGCGGATCATCTTCTCGAATCTCATCGTTCATATCAGAGTAATTGTAGGCATAGACCACCTTATCGTTGTACCATTTCCCATAAGTAATGCCTGCCTTTTTCATTGCCGCTTCCATCTGCTCTTTATTCTGGTATTTGGCTTTGCTTTTATCGGTTAAACTAAAGAAATTATGGTGGACGTCAAGGCCTGTATCTAAAACGGCTACCACCCGACCTTGGCCCTTGATTCCTTTATCCCAAAGGGGTTGCAGATTGATCAATTCATTCTCATCGCTCACCTTTGTAGGAAGAAGGGTGTTCTGCTTATTTGAGCTAGGCTCTCCATCCGTTCTAGCCGTCAATGGGGTAATTTCCACCTTTTCAACACGTGCGAGTTGCCGAATCTTCAAAGCATCCTTGTACTTGGTTTCTAAAACGAATCCATTAAAAACCAAATCAAAATCTGCCAATTTTTTGTACTGAATTCCTTTTTCCTTCAATTCATTTAATACAGTTTCCTTGATTGGAGCATTATTCTGGATCTGCTCTGCAATACTTGGAGACGTTGCCGTCTCTTGCTTCTTCGTCTCCAAGCGTACCAAGGCCTGAACAGGGGCTTCATCTGCCACAGTTTCTGAAGTACTTTCTTTATTTTCTACTGGATTCGCTTCTGGAATAGATTGATCCTGCTGCTCTTTCTTTTCAACAGCTTCTTTTTCAGGTATAGGATCCGAGACCGGTTTTGTTGGAGTCTGTGAAGGGGCTATCTCAGGAGTTTTATCAGGTATGGGTTGCTCTTGTGAAGAAGTTTCAATATTGACTTTATCAGTTGGAAGAGCTGCAGCTGAGTCTTTGTCCTGACCAGCTGTCGGATTCACTGCCTGACTTTCTTCTTTTGCTACGATAGCAGGAGTATTCAGTTGCCCTTCCTGCTCCTCAGCCAAAACAGTCGCACCACAAAAAAGGCATCCGACAAGTACCGATACCAAACCGACTGCATATTTACGGAAAGAAAACCGTTGTTGCCTTTCACTTCTCATCTACATGACCTCCTATGTCATTATTATATTTGTAAGCGGTTGCTTGCTTCCATTTTAGCTCTTCTCTCTATCAAAGTCAATAAATTATAGTAAAATTCCTAAGGTATAATAAATGATTGATTCTTCTGAAAATTCCACCCATAAATAAAAAAGAAGCTCCCTGTTGGGAGCTCCTGATTCTTTTTATCGAGAATTTTTTGACCCTATTGCTAGTCTCTTTTTCTCTTAACCTTCACGTTTTTTGCTAGCTACAAAGCCTGCTAAAGCTAATGAGGTCATACCAAAGAGGCTAAGGACGGTTGAAGCCAATTCATCTTGACCTGTTTTTGGAAGACCAGTTGCTGGTGTAGCAGCTACTTCTGTTTGTCCACCCGTATGATAAGTGACAGCAACTGGTTTGTTTGTTGCCACTTCTTTTGTTTCGCTTGCAGCTGGTTGCGCTGGAGTTACTGGGGTTTCAGGTTGAGGAGTTGGGGTAGCCGGAGTTACTGGAGTAACTGGAGCTACGGGATGAACTGGACTTACTGGATCAACTGGCGCTGGCTGTGGTTGTGGTTCTGGAGTTGGTTGAGGGGTTGGTTGTGGTTCTGGAGTAGGCGTTTCTTCTTCCACTTTTTCCACAAATGTCTTGTTGCCCAAGATTGAAGCAGATAATTTCTTCCCTGCCTTATTCACATCTTCGATGTACTGGATAAAGACTTCCGTATCTGGATTAATCGCACCGATCAATTTTGTATCGCGGAAGACTGAGAAGCCATCTCCGCCACCATACAAGAAGTCGTTGATAATCGCCTTGTAGGTTTTGTTGCGATCAATTTCAGTTCCATCTGCCTTGTAAGCTTTCACAACCTTATATGGATTTTCTTCTGTTGCATCGGCTGGTTTCGTATAGGTGTACTTGATCCCTGCCATTTGCAAGAAGTAAAGCTCTTTCTCATCATATTGTTGATCCAAAGCTTTGTAGATTTGGTCCCCAGTGATTTCTACTACTTGAAGGATATTTCCAAATGGTTGCACCGCTTGAGCGGCACCCCAAGTTACTGTTCCGTCTGGTTTCACCACGAGGTCTGCACGGATTCCTCCATTATTGGTGAAAGCAAAGTCAACATCTGGATAACCTGATTTTTTGGCAATATCTAGTTGCGCTGCTGTGACCAAATCTCCAACAGCACTTTCTTTTTGCGCATTCAACTCACGAGTAATATTTTCAGCTTTCTCTGCTGTACCGATTTTTGCTTCTGTTACTTTTTTAACCGTCGCATTGGCATCATCGATGATCGCTTGAACCTTGGCATCTTTTGCTTTGCCTTTAGATGGATCTACTGCAATAATTTTAGCAGTTGGAGCTTTAACAAAGTCAGCTGTATCTGTATCTAGGACTCCACGGACATCCGAGTAGGCTTTCCCTTGAGACGTACCTTGAACGATCAAGGTATTTCCAACCATCCCGTTTGTATATTGGTGGTTATGACCTGCAAAGACGATATCCACTGAGTTTTCAGGATAGATTTGATTTAATTTTTTGATCATGTCTGCAGCAGGACCTTCTGCTACACCATTCTTACTAGTGGCAGCAACGTGGGCCAAGACAGCGATAGCATGCACACCTTGGTCATTTAATTCACGCGCATATTTGGCAATCGATTCTGCTTCATCCAAAACACGGTATTGTTCATGATTTTTACGCAAAACAAGATTTGGAAATTCTGTCGTAACAACCCCGATAAATCCGACCTTAACGGTCTTGTCATTGACTGGGATTTCTTTGATGGTATAAGGTTTCCAGTCAAATGGGATTTTGTTGGTATCCTTGTCGACCAAGTTGGCAATCACGACTTCTTGTTTAGAAGCTTCATGAGGATATTCATCGACGATCTTATTGAATTGACCAGGTGTTGGGGCTTCTCCCTTCATGATCCGGTTGAATTCACCAAGTCCTTCGTCAAACTCGTGATTTCCAAGGGTTCCGTATTCAAAGTTCATTTCATTGAAGACTTTTACAGTTGGTTCATCTTGAAGGAGGGCAGAGTTGGCTGGACTAGCGCCGACCATATCTCCCGCTTGCACACGGATGCTGGCATTAGGCGTTCCTGCATTCTCCGTTTCAAAGTCTTTTTGCGAATCGTTCAAGTAGGTTGCCAAAAGTGGGGCTGTTCCTGCATTTTTCACAGTTTCGCCTTCTAAACGAGCTGTCCCTGTTTGTTCCAAGGCACCGTGGAAGTCATTGACGCCCATGAACTGCACGGGCAATTCGTCTGCAAAAACGCTATTGATCGCAAAAACACTAAGACCCGCAGCGACCGCTAAGATACTGCTTTTCAAGATAATTTTTTTCTTCATAGAATACTCCATTTTCTAATGTAGGACACTTCTCCAAAAAGGAGAACGCAGAACAGTTGATTTGCTGCAATCAGCTCTTCCATTTTACTATTTTTTCGGTTTTACTTCAATATTTTCCTAGAAACTCTTACAATTTTATTGGAAAGCGCTTGATTTCCGAACATCTATTTCCAGTATCTTCCTTTTGTTACTTGCTGTTCCTCACAAAAGAGGCTGGGACAAAAGTCCTAGCCTCTCAATTATTTTTGGATTGTCGAGCAAGACGCAGTGGTTGATGGGCTCTACTACGCTGATTTCATCAGCTTTTACAGCCCTACTCAACTGTGCGGAGGAGGGACGACGAAATCGAATTCTAACGAATTACCGATTTCTGTCCCACTCTCTTTTTCTTATTTATTCACGTTTTCCCATTTCCAGTTTTGAACTTCTGGAATGTCGTCTCCGTTTTCACGGATGTAGTCATGGTGGAAGGCGATTGTTTCATCCATTTGAGCTGCGAATTCAGCTGCTTCTGCTCCAAGAGCTGCATTAGCTGCATCTTGTGCCAAGTGGAAGCGATCCAACTCAGACATCACACGCATATCAAATGGTGTGGTGATATCCCCGTTTTCACGGTAACCATGCACGCGCAAGTTATGGTTGTGACGGTTGAAGAAGATATCACGGATCATGCCTTCGTAACCATGGAAGGCAAAGATAACTGGTTTATCAGTTGTGAAGACTTTGTCGAACTCTTCATCTGAAAGTCCACGCGCATCAACGGATGGGTGACGCAATTTCAAGATGTCGATAACGTTGACAAAGCGGATCTTCAATTCTGGGAAGGCTTTGTGCAAGATTGTAATAGCAGCAAGAGCTTCTAAGTTTGGCTCAGTACCTGCAGCTGCAATAACAAGATCTGGCTCTTCATCTGCTGAAACAGTTGATGCCCAATCGATCACCTTGTATCCTTCACGAACCAATTCTTCTGCTTCAGCTGCTGAGTAGAATTGAGGACGTGGGTGTTTAGAAGAAACGATCAAGTTGATCACATCTTCTCCCTTGAAGGCTTCATCCATTACCGCAAGCAAGCTATTGGTATCTGCTGGCAAGTACTCACGGATATATTCAGGAGTTTTCTCAGCCAAGTGAGTCAAGATACCTGGATCTTGGTGAGTGTAACCATTATGGTCTTGTTGGAAGACCGTTGAAGTTGCAATCAAGTTCAAGGCTGGGTAGTTTTTACGCCATGTTGTATGGGTCTTAGACTTACGCAACCATTTGAAGTGTTGAGTGATCATAGAATCCACAACACGAAGGAAGGATTCGTAAGAAGCGAAGAAGCCATGACGACCTGTCAAGACATATCCTTCAAGCATTCCTTCTGCTTGGTGCTCTGACAATTGAGAGTCAATGACACGACCAGCAGGGCTCAACGCTTCATCGTAGTCTGGTTTCATACGTCCTAACCATTGACGGCTTGTACGAGTGAAGACTTCTTGAAGACGGTTTGATTTGGTTTCGTCTGGACCGAAGATACGGAAGTTATCTGGGTTTGCATCTACTAAGTCTGCCGCATACTTACCAAATTCGATCATGTCTTGAGCCATGATTTCACCTGGTGTGTTGAATTGAAGGGCATGTTTCTTCCAATCAGCTGTGTTCATTGGTTTGATCACACCAGCATTTGTGATTGGGTTCATCGCCATGCGACGGTCACCTTTTGGTGCAATTTCAGCAATTTCAGGAACTAGCTTTCCAGTTTCGTCGAACAATTCAGCTGGACGGTAAGATTCCAACCATGAAAGAAGGGCATCGACATGCTCCATGTGGTGAGCATCTACTGGGATTGGAACTTGGTGAGCACGGAATCCACCCTCGATTGGTGTTCCTTCCCATGCTTTTGGACCAGTCCAACCTTTAGGAATACGAGCAATCAAGACAGGGTAAACTGGTTGAGTTGCTTCTTCAGCAGAACCTTTACGAGCTTCTGCTTGGACTTTCTTGATTTCTTCAATTGCTTCGTCCAATTTTTCAGCGAACAAAGCGTGGGCAGCTTCGTGGTCTTCTGAAATTGCAGTGACATTCGCAAAGATTGGTTTCCAACCAAGACCTTCAAAGAAGAGGGCCAATTCTTCGTCTGTTTTGCGCTCGAAGATGGTTGGGTTGTGGATCTTCCCACCATTGAGGTAGAAGATTGGAAGGATAGCACCATCGTTGACTGGGTTCAAGAAGGTATTTGACAACCAACCAGCCATCAATGGACCTGTTTCTCCTTCACCGTCACCGATAACTGTGGCAGCAATCACATCTGGATTATCCAATACAGCCCCTGCAGCGTGAGAAAGAGCATAACCAAGTTCTCCACCTTCGTGGATAGATCCTGGTGTTTCAGGCGCCGCGTGAGAAGCGATTCCTCCTGGGAATGAGAAGATCTTACACAAGTGTTTGAAACCTTCTTCATTTTGTGGGATGTTTGGATTCAATTCAGTATAAGAACCATCTAAGTAAGAGTTCGATACCATTACTTGTCCACCGTGACCTGGTCCTTCAATGTAGAACATATCCAAGTCGTATTTGTTGATGGTACGGTTCAAGTGAGCATAGATAAAGTTTTGCCCTGGAACAGTTCCCCAGTGTCCGATTGGGTGAGCCTTCAAGTCATTTTCAACGACTTCGCGCTTCAACAATGGGTTATCTTTCAAGTACATTTGAGCAGCTGAAATGTAGTTGGCTGCACGCCACCAAGCGTCTACTTTATCCAAGTAAGCTTTGCTGTTATAATCGACAGTCATCTTGTCTCCTCACAATTTCTAGACAGGTCTGTTGAATAACCTGTTCGTTTGATCAATAGTTTAAACAATCTGTTTTCAATCAAACAGATGATATTGAAGAAAATATTCAATATCACTTCTATTCTATCAAGAATTTCCCTTTTTGTACATCAGAAAGTAAGAAAAATATTCTTTGAACGTCAAATTTTAATTTCCCACTAAAGTGGTTCCATTCCCTACAGGGATACGTTTTAAAAAAAGACTTTGCTGATTTTTGCAAACCAGCAAAGTCCCAAATGAAATGGAGTCAGTTAAATGACTTTTTGACCTTTCTTGTAGACATCTGTCACGAGATTTGTCGCAAAGAAATAGAAGAGATAATCTAGATTTGGTGCGTCAAAGATGGTAATGTCGGCCTGTTTGCCAACATCGAAAGAGCCGATTGTTTTAGCACGATCAACTGAATAGGCCGCATTGATGGTCACTGCATTGAGAATTTCTACTGGAGTTAGGCGCATCATGAAGCAACCCAAGTGCATGGCAAACTGGAGATTGGCTGTTGGACAAGATCCTGGGTTGCTATCTGTTGTCAGGGTGATGGCCATGCCAGCGTCCAACATCTTACGAGCCGGTGCATAGGTATCTTCCATGAGGCTGAAGGTTGTAGCAGGCAAAAGATTTCCAATCACTTTTGCTGCAGCTAATTTTTGAATGCCTTCATCGGTAATCACCATCAAGTGTTCTGCACTAGTAGATTCCAATTCAGCCGCCACATCAACACCACCAATGGATTCGATCTCATCCGCATGAATCCGTAACTTGAAGCCCATCTCCTTAGCTTTAGAAAGAAGATAGCGAGATTCATCTGCTGTAAAGACACCTTTTTCACAGAAGATATCACAGAATTCAGCTAACTTTTCTTCCTTCACTTTTGGAAGCATTTGCTCAATGATGAGATCTAAATACTCTTGAGAACGGCCCTTATACTCTGTCGGGATCGCATGGGCTGCCATAAAGGTTGAAACCAGATCAATTTCATGGTCACGGTCCAAGGCAGCTACTACATCTAGTTGGCGTTTTTCTGTTTCCCAATCCAAACCATAGCCACTCTTAGCCTCAACGGTAGTCACCCCATGACGCAACATGTAATCCAACAGTCGTTTGGACTTGTCATAGAGATTTTCAAAAGAAGCTTCCCGTGTCGCCCGAACCGTGCTCAGAATTCCACCGCCTTGGGCGAGGATGTCTAAGTAAGAAACACCCGCTAATTTTTTCGCAAATTCATGCTCCCGACTGCCTCCATAGACCAAGTGGGTGTGGCAGTCAATCAAGCCAGGAGTCGCAACTTTTCCTTCACAGGATTTGACTTCCGTATGGTCATCGATCAGTTCTGGGTCTGGTTGACCTGTCCCAACTGCAAGAATCTTTCCATCTTTAATGGCAATATAAGCATCGGAAAGGATTTGCGCTTCTGCCATCTCTTTTCCATAGAGAGGATGGCCTAGATCATTCGGACAAAACAATTGATTAAAGTGGGTTAATAGGATATCAGCAGACATATGAAACATTCCTTTCTATTTCCATTGTTATTCATTTTACAATTCTACAGAAAAAGCGTCAAAAAAAAGTCAAAAAGTTTTTCCCTCATTTTTTTTTGCTTTATTAAAAATTATATTTTTTTTTGACTCTTTATTGACGTTTCTTCGATACAATAAAGAAAATATAAATTCACAGTCCAACTATAAGGAGGGTTCTGCTATGTCATTTATAGACGAGAAAGAAATTGCAGCTGCTATGTCTGTCAAACTTGACTTTGATGTCCTACCTGAAAAGGCGACTTTTCAAGAAGGCATCCGTCGTGCACCTGATAGAGGCTTCCGCTTAACGCAAGCTCAGACTGAAATTGCCCTTAAAAATGCTTTGCGTTACATTCCTAAAAAATTCCACCAAGAGTTGATCCCAGAATTTCTGGAAGAACTAAGAACTCGCGGTCGGATCTATGGCTATCGCTTCCGTCCAAAAGATCGCATCTATGGAAAACCAATCGATGAGTACAAAGGAAAATGCACTGCTGCTAAGGCTATGCAGGTCATGATCGACAACAACTTGAGCTTTGAAATTGCTCTTTATCCATATGAATTGGTCACTTATGGGGAAACAGGATCTGTCTGTGCCAACTGGATGCAATACAACTTGATCAAGAAATACTTGGAAGTCATGACAGAAGACCAAACCTTGGTGGTTGAATCGGGTCACCCTCTGGGTCTCTTCAAATCGAAACCAGAAGCTCCTCGTGTCGTCATTACCAACGGTCTCTTGATCGGTGAGTATGACAACATGCGCGACTGGGAAATCGCTGAAGAAATGGGAGTGACCAACTACGGTCAGATGACGGCTGGTGGCTGGATGTACATTGGTCCTCAAGGGATCGTTCACGGTACTTTCAACACCCTTCTCAATGCTGGTCGTCTCAAACTCGGTGTTCCTGATGACGGCGACTTGACCGGTAAACTCTTCATTTCATCTGGTCTCGGTGGAATGAGCGGAGCTCAAGGGAAAGCAGCTGAAATCGCAAAAGCGGTTGCCATCGTTGCAGAAGTGGACCGCTCTCGGATCGAAACTCGTCACTCTCAAGGCTGGATTAGCCAAGTGACCGACAGTGCTGAAGAAGCTGTGAAATTGGCTCAAGCAGCACTGGAAGCTGGTGAATCAACTTCGATTGCCTACCATGGTAATATCGTAGACTTGCTCGAATATGTCAACGAACACCAAGTCCATGTTCATCTCTTATCTGACCAAACCTCTTGTCACAACGTTTATGATGGTGGCTATTGCCCAGTTGGCATTAGCTTTGAAGAACGGACACGTTTGCTGGCAGAAGACAAAGAAACCTTCCGCCGTTTGGTTGATGAAACCTTGGCTCGTCACTTTGCAGTGATTAAAGCCTTGACAGCTAAAGGTACTTACTTCTTCGACTACGGTAATGCCTTCATGAAATCTGTTTACGACTCAGGCATCAAGGAAATTTCTAAGAATGGCTTGGATGACAAAGACGGCTTCATTTGGCCATCTTATGTAGAAGATATCATGGGACCTATGCTCTTTGACTATGGTTATGGTCCATTCCGTTGGGTCTGCCTCAGCGGTAAACACGAAGACTTGATTGCAACTGACCATGCAGCCATGGAAGCGATCGATCCAACTCGTCGCTACCAAGACCGCGACAACTACAACTGGATTCGCGATGCGGAAAAGAACCAACTGGTGGTTGGTACACAAGCACGTATCCTCTATCAAGATTGTATGGGCCGTGTCAACATTGCTTTGAAATTCAATGAACTCATTCGCCAAGGCAAGATCGGACCGGTCATGATCGGACGTGACCACCACGACGTATCTGGTACAGATGCTCCATTCCGTGAAACATCAAACATCAAAGATGGTTCGAACGTCACTTGTGACATGGCGGTTCAATGTTACGCTGGTAACGCTGCTCGCGGTATGAGTCTCGTCGCTCTCCACAACGGTGGTGGTACTGGTATTGGTAAAGCTATCAACGGTGGATTTGGTCTCGTCCTAGACGGTAGCCACCGGATCGATGAAATTATCAAGTCTGCCATTGCCTGGGACACTATGGGTGGGGTTGCTCGTCGGAACTGGGCACGGAATAACCATGCCATTGAAACAGCGATCGAGTACAACCGTCTCCATGCAGGAACAGACCACATCACCATTCCGTATCTGGCAGATGAAGATTTGGTCAAAGAAGCCGTTCAAAAATTGTTTTAACATCAAAAAATAAAAACTGAGAAAGGGGAGGAAAATGCAAAGACTCCTCCTCCCCAACTTCTCCTATAAAAAGAGGTAATCATATGGCAAAAATTGTTGAGTGTATTCCAAACTTCTCTGAAGGACGCAATCAAGCTGTGATCGACGGATTAGCAGCAACAGCAAAAAGTATTCCAGGTGTCACTTTACTAGACTACTCGTCTGACGCCAGTCACAACCGCAGCGTCTTTACACTCGTTGGAGATGAAGAAAGCATTCAAGAAGTGGCTTTCCAATTAGTGAAATACGCTTCTGAAAACATTGATATGACCAAGCACGAAGGCGAACACCCTCGTATGGGGGCAACAGACGTTTGTCCATTCGTTCCCGTTAAAGATATCACTACAGCTGAATGCGTTGAGATTGCTAATAAAGTGGCCGAACGCATCAATCGTGAATTAGGTATTCCAATCTTCCTTTACGAAGATGCTGCAACTCGCCCAGAACGGAAGAACTTGGCCAAAGTGCGTAAAGGACAATTTGAAGGAATGCCAGAAAAATTGTTGGAAGAAGACTGGAAGCCAGACTACGGTGAACGCAAGATTCACCCAACTGCAGGGGTTACAGCTGTCGGTGTCCGGATGCCACTCGTTGCTTTCAATATCAACCTTGATACAGACGACCTAGAGATTGCCAATAAGATTTCTAAAATCATTCGTGGATCAAGCGGTGGATACAAATACTGTAAAGCGATCGGTGTCATGCTAGAAGATCGCAACATCGCCCAAGTCTCCATCAACATGGTCAACTTGGAACAATTCCCATTGTATCGTGTTGTGGAAACCGTTCGTTTCGAAGCGCAACGCTATGGTGTTCGCATCATCGGAACAGAACTCATTGGACTGGCTCCTGCTAAGGCTTTGATCGACTCTGCTGAATACTACTTACAATTAGAAGACTTTGACTACAGCAAACAAGTCTTGGAAAATCACTTGTTGGGTTAGAAAGGGAGTTCTATGAAACTAGTTGACTTAAGTATTACGGAGTTTGCCAAGGTCCTTGGTTCGGATGCTCCAGCTCCAGGTGGTGGTTCTGCTGCTGCTCTATCTGCTGCGAATGGGATTTCCCTTACCAAAATGGTCTGTGAACTGACCATTGGAAAGAAAAAATACGCAGAATTTGAAGACCACATCAAAGGGGTTCATGAAAAAAGCGCTCACCTCCAAGACCAATTACTAGAAGCCATCGACAAAGATACAGAAGCTTTCAACGTTGTATCAGCAGTCTTTGATCTTCCAAAGGAAACGGAAGAAGAGAAAGCCGCTCGTCGTGAAGCCATGCAAAAAGCTTTGAAACATGCGACAGTATCTCCTTTCTCTATGATGGAGCTCATCGTTGAAGCGCTTGAAACAACAAAAGAAGCTGTTGGCAAGTCCAACACCAATGCGGCTAGTGACTTAGGGGTAGCTGCTCTGAATCTTAAAGCTGGTCTTCAGGGGGCTTGGCTCAATGTCCTGATCAACATTTCAGGAATCAAGGACCAAGACTTTGTCCAAGAATACCACGGTAAGGGACTCAAACTCCTCCAAACCGGTTCTGATCTTGCAGATAACATTTACCAAACCATTTTAGAAAGTCTATCTTAAACCTAGCAAATAAAAATAAAGAAAGAAGGGATTCTATGGTTTTATCGGATATTGAAATTGCCAATTCTGTCCAAATGAAGCCCATCACCGATATCGCTGCCGAACTTGGATTGACCGAAGACGATATTTCGCTCTACGGAAAATACAAGGCAAAAATTGATAGCAACCAACTGGAACAACTCAAGGATAAGGAAGATGGAAAGCTGATCCTCGTGACAGCCATCTCACCAACACCTGCTGGAGAAGGAAAGACAACCACCTCTGTTGGCTTGGTCGATGCTCTTTCAGCTATTGGTGAAAAAGCCGTCATTGCCCTGCGCGAACCTTCTCTTGGCCCTGTCTTTGGGATCAAGGGTGGAGCTGCCGGTGGCGGGTACGCCCAAGTGGTTCCAATGGAAGATATCAACCTTCACTTTACCGGAGACTTCCATGCCATTGGGATTGCCAACAACCTCCTTGCTGCTTTGATTGACAACCACATCCATCACGGCAATGAGTTGGGCATCGATTCTCGTCGCATCACATGGAAACGGGTGGTCGATATGAACGACCGTCAACTCCGTCATATTGTCGATGGTCTTCAAGGAAAAACAAACGGGGTTCCTCGTGAAGATGGCTTTGACATCACAGTGGCTTCTGAAATCATGGCCATTCTCTGTCTCTCTGAAAATATCCTTGATCTCAAAGAACGTCTTGATCGCATCATTATCGGGTACAACTACCAAGGACAACCGGTCACAGCCAAAGACCTCAAGGCTGGAGGGGCCATGGCAGCTGTCCTCAAAGATGCCATTCATCCGAACTTGGTGCAGACTTTAGAACATACTCCTGCTATTATCCACGGTGGACCATTTGCCAATATCGCTCATGGCTGTAACAGTGTGCTGGCTACTAAACTAGCCCTCAAATATGCAGACTATGTCGTGACAGAAGCTGGTTTTGGAGCAGACTTAGGCGCTGAAAAATTCATCGACATCAAGTGCCGTATGGCTGGACTCAAACCTGCTGCCGTTGTCCTCGTCGCAACCATCCGTGCCCTCAAAATGCATGGTGGGGTTGCCAAAGCGGACTTGGCTACTGAAAATGTCCAAGCCGTTATCGATGGTCTACCAAACCTAGACAAACACTTGGCCAACATCCAAGAAGTCTATGGCCTACCAGTGGTCGTTGCCATTAACAAATTCCCACTGGATACTGAGGCAGAGCTAGAAGCTGTCTATGAATCTTGTAAGAAACGTCACGTAGATGTCGTCATTTCAGATGTCTGGGCACATGGTGGGGCTGGTGGTCGTGACTTGGCTGAAAAAGTCATTCAACTGGCTCAAGAAGAAAACCACTTCTCTTATGTCTATGACGAAGAAGACAGCATTGAAACAAAATTGACCAAGATCGTCACAAAAGTCTATGGTGGTAAAGGCATCAGCTTAACACCAGCAGCCAAACGCGAACTGAAAGAATTGGAAGCTCTTGGCTTCTCAAACTACCCAATCTGTATGGCCAAAACCCAATACTCCTTCTCAGATGATGCGAAGAAGATGGGAGCACCTAAAGACTTCACTGTTAAAATCAGTAATCTCAAGGTAGCTGCCGGAGCTGGCTTTATCGTAGCTCTCACCGGTACCATTATGACCATGCCTGGCCTACCAAAAGCACCTGCCAGTGAAAAGATTGATATCGATGCCCACGGCAATATCACTGGTCTCTTTTAAGAAAGAAGGCGTCCTATGGTGACTCTCCTTCATCTTACCCCCGCAGATTATCAAATTTCTACTTGGTCCGGTGGCCAAACCACCCAACTCTTTCTCTCCCCAGAGGGAGGAAGCTATCCAGATCGGACATTTGACTTCCGCCTCTCCACTGCAACGGTAGAGGTTGAAAAAAGTAACTTTACCGATCTCACTGGCTACTACCGAATCTTGATGCCCTTGAATGCCTCCATTAGGCTCACCCATCACCATAAAGAAGTGGTTTTGAACCCCTTTCAAAGCTACTTCTTTGATGGGGGAGATCCTGTATCTAGCCAAGGGACTTGTCAAGACTTTAATTTGATTTACAAACCTTCTTATCAGGGGCATATGAGTGCTATATCCCCAAAAGAGAGTGTCAAAAGTCAGAGTCGCTATCAATTGATCTACGCTCTCTGTCCACTAACACTCGAATGGGGAAACAATCATTCTCAAACTCTCCAAACTCACGAGCTCCTGGTGATCGAACAAGCATCTCCTCTTCAAGAGATGACAATCACGTTTTTACCCCATCAGTCTGGGGAGCAACCGATTGCTATCTGGACTGGACTACAATAATGTTCACAAAGGAGAAACATTATGAACGGAGCACATAAACAGTCGATTGAGGAACAAGAAAAAGCGAAATTCAGCTTTAGCGGTGCCACTCTTTACGGTATCAACGCCGTAATCGGATCTGGTATCTTCCTCCTCCCTCAAAAAATTTATTCTGGCCTCGGACCAGCTTCTCTAGCTGTCATGTTCGGGGTTGCCATTCTCGTCATGCTACTATCAGCCTGTCTGGCTGAAACAGCTGGCTACTTCGACAAAAACGGTGGAGCTATGCAATACTCAAAAGCCGCTTTCGGAGACTTCGTTGGCTTTAACGTTGGGATTCTCGGTTGGGCCGTTACTGTTATCGCTTGGGCTGCCATGTTAGCCGGATTTGCTAAGATCTTCATCATCACCTTCCCAGCATTTGAAGGCTACAACCTTCCGATCAGTATCGGTATGCTGATTCTCTTGAGTCTGATGAACATTGCCGGTCTGAAAACCTCTAAGATGTTTACTCTGACAGCTACTGTTGCAAAATTAATTCCAATTGTCCTCTTCTCACTCTTTGCCATCTTCTTCATTTCCGGTGGCGTGAGCAAGGGCAACTTCACACCTTTCCTTCAATTGGAAAGTGGAACAAACCTCTTCAGTTCTATTTCTAGTACAGCCGTCTACATCTTCTACGGTTTCATCGGATTTGAAACCATGTCTATCGTTGCAGGGGAAATGCGCAACCCTGAAAAGAACGTTCCCCGCGCTATTCTAGGTTCTATCAGTATTGTATCTGTTCTCTACATGTTGATCATCGCAGGAACAATCGCCATGCTTGGTGGTCGCATTATGCAAACTGGTGCACCAGTACAAGACGCATTTGTCGAAATGATTGGCCCTATCGGAGCTCCCCTTGTTTCTTACGGAGCCCTCATTTCAATCGCCGGTCTAAACATCGGTGAATCCATCATGGTCCCTCGTTTCGGTGCCGCATTAGCAACTGAAAAACTCTTACCAGAGGGTCTTGGAAAAACAAACTCTAAGAATGCTCCTGTCATTGCCATTATCATTTCTGGTATCTTCGCTTTCTTACTCTTGTTATCTGGCTCTTTTGAATCCTTAGCAACCTTTAGTGTTGTCTTCCGTTTCTTCCAATACATTCCAACAGCTTTGGCAGCCATCAAACTCAGAAAAATGTACCCAGACAAAAAGGTTACCTTCCGAGTACCATTTGGTCCCGTTATCCCAGTTCTAGCCGTTGTGGTCAGTATCTTGATGATTGCAGGGGACAACATGATGAACTTTGTTTGGGGTGCCATCGGTCTAGTGATCGCAAGTGGACTCTACTTTGTTTTCCACGGCGATAAACTACATAAATCGAAAGCCCTTCCTCACTAATTTTCTTTACACACTAGATGGGAACAGAGACGGGAGCGAAGCTCGGTTTTGCTCCCTAACCCATCTAGGACTCCACGAATGTCAAACCTGAGCCCTTTTCTCTATGACTCTTTTCAATTCTTTAGATCAATAGACAATGGGCCCATGTTTGGTATTCAAACCGAAGTAAACAACACTACTTCCACAGAACAACTATTCATAATCGGAGGTTTTATATGACTCAATTGATTCATTTAGATGGTAATAGCTTAACACTCGAAGAAGTCATCGCTGTAGCTCGGCACGGTGCCCAATGTGAGCTTGATGAACAAGCCAAAGAAGCCGTTATCGCATCCCGTAAAATCGTTGATGACATTGTCCGGGAAAAACGAGTCGTCTATGGTGTAACCACTGGCTTTGGTTCCCTCTGTAATGTCAGCATCTCTCCAGAAGATACTGTTCAACTGCAAGAAAACCTGATTCGAACTCACTCATCTGGCTTCGGTGATCCACTTCCTGAAGATGCCGTTCGTGCCATCATGCTGATCCGTATTAACTCACTATTGAAAGGTTATTCTGGCATTCGTCTGTCAACCGTTGAAAAACTGTTAGAATTGCTCAACAAAGGAGTCACTCCTTATATCCCTGAAAAAGGCTCTCTCGGAGCTTCTGGAGACCTTGCTCCTCTTTCTCATATGGTTTTACCAATGTTGGGTCTTGGACGTGCCTATTACAAAGGAGAACTTCTCAGTGGTCAAGAAGCCCTAGATCGTGCTGGAATTGAAAAGATCCAATTGGCTGCCAAAGAAGGGCTTGCCTTGATCAACGGTACAACCGTCCTAACGGGTATCGGTGCTCTTGCGACTTATGATGGTATCCAATTGCTCAAACTCTCTGATATCGCTGGTGCTCTCTCAATGGAAGTTCACAATGGAATTACCAGTCCATTCGAAGAAGACCTTCATACCATCCGCCCACAAAGTGGACAATTGGCAACTGCTCGCAACATCCGTAACCTTCTTGAAGGAAGCAAGAATACCACTGTTGCGACTCAACAACGGGTCCAAGATCCTTATACACTTCGCTGTATCCCTCAAATTCATGGGGCCAGCAAGGATTCTATTGCTTACGTAAAAGAAAAAGTTGAAATCGAAATCAACTCTGTCACAGATAACCCAATCATTACCAAAGAAGGACACGTCATCTCAGGAGGTAACTTCCACGGTGAACCAATGGCGCAACCATTTGACTTCTTAGGCATTGCCCTTTCTGAAATTGGGAATGTATCCGAACGTCGGGTGGAACGCTTGGTCAACAGCCAACTCAGTAAATTACCATCCTTCTTGGTCAAACACCCTGGACTCAACTCAGGCTTCATGATTACCCAGTATGCTTGTGCATCCCTTGCATCGGAAAATAAAATTTTGGCTCACCCTGCTAGTGTCGATTCTATTCCATCTTGTGAAAACCAAGAAGATTTCGTCAGTATGGGAACGACTGCCGCTCGTAAAGCAGCAGAAATTCTTAAAAACTCACGTCGCATCGTTGCTACTGAAATCATGGCAGCCTGCCAAGCCTTAGATCTCAAACCAGAAAATCATGAACTTGGTAAAGGGACAAAACCAGCTTATGAGCTGATTCGTCAAAAACTGAACTTCATTGAATTTGACAAAGATATCGAAATCTTTGAAGAACTCAATAAAGCTTCTGCTGTTGTCGAAAGCGAAGAATTCTTAGCAACCATCGAAAAAGCAGTTGACTTAAGCATTCAATACTGATACAGTAAGAATAAAGCAAAACAGAGGCTGGCGATCTTCTCAGCCTCTGCCTGCTTTCAGAAAAATAAGGGAGGCGACAAGCTTGCTCACAAACTACTATCCAATGACCTACAGCTACTACCAAGGTAGCATCGAGGACAATCCCTACACGGCCAAATGGGGAATGGTCACCAAATTTTTAGACCTAAACGACGAGACCCTCACTCCATTTGAGGGTATGACCTTTGGGATCATCGGCTTTAAGAGCGACAAAGGAGTCTATATCAATAATGGGCGTGTAGGAGCAGTCGAGGGGCCTACAGCCATCCGTTCTCAAATCGCTAAACTTCCATGGCACTGGGGAACCAATGTGACAGTGTATGATGTGGGAAATATTGACGGGCCCAACCATTCACTAGAAGAACTCCAAGAAAGTCTCTCACAAGCGATCCAGCGCATGTACCAATTAGGGATCCAACCTATTGTCCTAGGAGGCGGTCACGGAACTGCGTACGGCCACTATCTAGGGATTCAATCCAGTTTAGAAAAAGATGAACAACTGGCTGTGATCAATCTGGATGCCCACTTTGATTTGCGGCCATACGACCAAACCGGTCCCAATTCTGGAACAGGATTTCGTCAAATGGCTGATCATGCTAAAGAAAAAGGTCAGGACTTCCCTTACCTCATCCTTGGGATCCAAGAGCACAATAACAACCTCTTCCTCTTTAATTATGTCGCTAAAACACCAAGCATTGATTTCTTAACAGGGCAAGACCTCTTCCAGATGAGCCACCAAGCCATTCTGGATCGAATCGATCAATTTTTAGAAAACCAAACCGCGATCTATCTGTCTATTGATATGGATTGCTTTGCGGTCGGCTCTGCTCCTGGTGTTAGCGCCATCCAATCATTGGGTGTCGATCCCAAACTGGCCCTTCTGCTTCTCCAACACATTGCTGCTAGTGGTAAGCTAATCGGATTTGATGTCGTGGAAGTTTCTCCTCCTCATGACATTGACAACCATACTTCAAACCTTGCTGCGACCTTTATCTTTTACTTGACCCAAATATTGGCGCAACAAAAACTGAACTAAGAAGATTTCTACACACATAAAAAGCATAGAAACACCCATTGCTTGGGTATTTCTATGCTTTTTTCATTTTCGCCTGAAAGGAGGCATGGCCTCTTAGCCTTCTCTTATGATTTAGATAAGAGACACTACAGGTCTTTTAATTTCTTAAGAAACTGACGATCTCTGTATGGATTCAAGTGTTGCTCTGCCACCTTTTTGTAGTAATTTTTATCTTCTTTTAAGAAGGTGCTCAGGGCAGGAGCGAGCTCTATTCCTTTCTCCTTTTGATCAGATAAGTAAGCTAATAGATAATGAACCATCCCCTTATCCCGTGAATTGGCAGATTGTTTCATCGTCCTTTCTTTTCGAGCCAGATAAGCCGCAACCTTCTCCTGATCCCCTTGCTGGCAAGCAATTAAAGATTGGTAAAATTCGAGCAACTCTTCCTTCCAAGGGAAGCGAACACTGGACAAAATCTTCTGAGCTTTGTCAAAACAACGGCGAGCTTGGATCAAATCTCCCTTCCAATAATAGGCGATCCCAAGATCAATATCAAAGACGACACGGACGGAATCAACAGCCTGATCTCCCACCAAACGCAGAACCTCTTCTAAGTGGGTGACAGCTACTTGGAAATGGCCTCTCACTTGCTCGATTTCAGCGAGGTAGGCCAAAGAAGCCGCAATTTGAATGGCATACTTGGCCTGCATGCTATTGGTCAAACTAAAGCAATCAATGGAGCGATACAGATGCCGGGTCGCCTGCTCCTCATCCCCAACCATCAGGTGATACAAGCCCTTCAAACGCAACTGAATCGCGATGACCTCATGATTATTAGCTTGGATGGCATCTTCCAAAGCTAAATCTGTATAATAGGCCATCTCAGAGATATTTTCCGTTTGAATGCAATAATAAATGATTTGCCGATAACCCTCTAAGAGGAAGTCTGACTGTTTGAGTTCCCGCGCATAGGAGATGACTTTTTGGATATCATGAATCCCCTTTTGATACTCCCCACTTCGAATAAAATAGCGACCTTCTAGGTACAAGTAACGCAGTTGTAAATGCTTGTATTCTCTATCTCTTTGGTGCCTTGAAAAGAGGTTATCTAATTCTTGGCGAATGCGGGATAGCTCTCCAAAAATGTCCAAATGGCTATTTGTACCATCTGATAGGAACCCCTCATCTACCTTGGAATAAATCGGAAACAGCTCATGCTCCAGCTGAAGGATTTCTTCTAAGTAGGTCAACTCAAAAGATATGGAGCGCAGGAGATTTTGGGATTGCTTGTATTGGTAGGCAATTTCCTTATAAAGAAGAAGGTCCGTCGAATCTTCTAAAGTTTCTTCCAATTTTTGCGCAATTTGTTGGTGGAAGAGCCGCCGTCTAGCTGGCGAAAGAAGATGGTAACAATACATGGCCACCAATTGCTTGCAGAATTGAACCATGAGAGCCTCTCCTTCTTCTACGATTGAGACGATCGCTCTTTCAGATAAAGGCTCGATTAATTCTGTCAAAACAGGAAGCTCTGTAGCCGTCAATTCCGCCAAGATAGACAGAGAAATTGGCTTATGAAAACAAGATAGGTAGTGTAGAAGAGCCTCTTCCTCGCTGCTCATATCCCCAAGCTCCTGAGAAAGATAAGCTTGAATGATATCAGGCAAGGGTTCTAAATTTTCATTTTCTTTCCACTCTTCGATATAGCTGGATAGTAAGAAGGGACTGCCTTCACTCCATTCGACCATCTTCTCCATCATTGCCGGCTCTATTGCTCCCAGTTCCCCTTTCAAGAGAGCACGACTTTCACTTGGATCAAAATTGGTCAACTCTAGTTGAGACAGCCGTTTCTCTACCTTCAAGCTCCCCAAGAAGTTGACGAAGGAAGCTGGCAGAGGCTCTTCAGCTGTAAAAATTAGTTGCCATTTCTCCTGGTTTCTTCTCTCCTCTAGTTGTTTCACTTTTTCTAGAGACACTGCATCGATCCACTGGGCGTTTTCAAGCAGGATCAGGAGGGGTTTTTCTTTGCTAAGTCCCTGAAGCTGATTCCATACCGAAATGAGATCATCCTCCTCTTCCAGAAATGAAATCCCCATCTCATCCCCCAGTTTCTCTAGCGCTTGTCTGAGATCATTCCAGCTGCTTCCTTCGTAGCGCTGACTAGTAGCTCTTCCTTCAACCTTGATAAAATTAAAACTGCGATTGGACATCAAGACCAACTGCCGTAAGAGACGTTTCTTACCTGTTCCAGATTGCCCCATCACGAGAAAAGGACCAACCGCTTCACCCGTCTCGACTAAGGAAAGGTATTCCTCGAGTTGCGAGAGTTCTTGTTTCCGACCAAAGAAAGAAAGTTCACGAATATTCAAGCGATTGGTCAGTTTATGAGTTCGTTTGGCTTCCAAAACCGAGTGATAAAGTTCCTCAATTGCTCGACTGGGACGCACACTGAGCTCGCGATCCAATAAATCGACTAGCTTATAATAGGTTTCAAAAAATTTTCCTAGCTGATGATGGAAGCTATAATACTCCATCAAGAGTTGGTAGTTCTTTTCTTCAAATTCATCCAACTCTACCAAATGATGGAGCAAGAGTTCTATACTAGAGTCTCCGAAACCGACCTTTTCAATTTTTTGATAGCAGCTTTCGACATAGAGCTTCCTATAAGCATCTCGTTTGCGAGAAGCCCACTGATCAAAGTCTTCATCATCCTTGACATAGAAGCCCTCTAAAAAGTCTCCCCGATAAAGATCCAAGGCACTTAGTGGATCTCTTTCAAAGAGTTTGACATCCAAAGAAAGGCTCAAATCAGGATTAAGGGCCAAACTGCTCCGACTTGGAGAGACAATGATATCTCCTTCAAAGATTTTATTGGCTTGGTAAACCGTATTCCGTAAGTTTTTGCGAGCTACTTGGTTTTCCTTATCTCCCCAAAGGATACCGGCTATTTCATCGCGGTTGACCTGGCCCATGACCGCTAAATAATAAAGCAAGGCCTCCATCTTCGAAAAAGAAAACCGAATAGTTTTCTGATTGAAAACAACCTTAGGGGGTCCAAATAACTTTAACGTGAGATCTTTCTTCATTGCAAGCGCCTCCAAAAACTTCATATTAATACTATAAAAAAAAAGTTGGCTTTTAGCAAGTAATTTATCCAAATAAAAAGAGACTGAGAACGATTCTTTCTCAATCTCTACACTTCCTACTAAAAGTGTTGATTAATTCACTTCAAAATTCGGTTGATGAGCAAATAAATCCTTTGTCGCTTGGTAGACGTGGTAAGCGACATCTTCATTGTTCATGGTGTAAAGATGGACACCTGCCACATCTTGAGTAACCAAATCAACGATTTGATCGACTGCATAAGCCAAGCCAGCTGCGCGAAGAGACTTTGGATCATGCTCATACTTGTCCAGAATGGCTTTAAACTTCCGTGGGATATGAACATTTTCACAAGTCTTAAGGAGACGAAGGGCCTGATTGCGATTGAGAATCGGCATCACTCCTGCATGAATAGGAACATTGATCCCAGCCAAGGTACACTTATCTTGAAAATCATAGAAACGCTCATTATCAAAGAAAAGTTGAGTGACCAAGCTAGAGCACCCTGCATCTACCTTCTTTTTAAGATTTTGAATATCTGAAATTTGGTTGGGAGAATCCGGATGTCCCTCAGGATAGCAGGCACCAATTACCTCAAAATGGGGCGCTTCTGTTTTGATAAATTCAATCAGATCCGTTGCATAACGAAAGTCTTTTAAAGGTTCCACACCCGGGATAATATCCCCACGCAGAGCCAAAATCCGATGAACCCCTACTTCATCTAACTCATGAAGAGTATCAGCTACTTTTTCCTTGCTCAAATAGACGGCTGGTAAGTGAGCAATCGTCGGAATAGACAATTCATTTTGAATGTAATTGGCTAAAGCAACCGTCGTCTCTTTGATATTGTATTTATTATTGCTAGCGGTCACACTAATAAAGTGAGGAGCTAGCTCCTGCATATTTGCCAAGGCACGTAAGAGTTTGGCATTGCCTACTTCAGGATTTGGAGGAAAAACTTCAAATGACAGAGACGGTGTGTGTTGTGACATATTCTATCCTTTTCTTTTGTTTCTTTGATCAAGAACTCTGAGCCACTATTTCTAGGATAAGGGAACGATTCGAAAACCCTCTACACGATGATAGAAGGTCCTCGAAACATTTCTTACAAGTGTTCACGCGCTTCTTTAGCAGCATTAACCAGCTTGATCAAGCTTTCTTTTGTTTCTTTAATTCCGCGAGTCTTCAAACCACAGTCAGGGTTGATCCAAACTTTGCCACTTGGTACTTTAGCCAAGATTGCTTCGATAGTGTGATCAATTTCACCGTCTTGTGGGACACGTGGTGAGTGGATATCGTAAACCCCAGGTCCAACTTCTGTTTGGAAGTTTTTCGCTTTCAACTCATCCAAGATTTCAAGGTTTGAACGGCTTGCCTCAAATGAGATAACGTCTGCATCCAAGTTGTCGATAGCTGGGATGATATCTGTAAATTCTGAGTAACACATGTGAGTGTGGATTTGGGTGTCTGGTGCGACAGTTGAGTGTACCAAACGGAAGGCTGGAATCGCCCAATCAAGATAGTCTTCGTACCAGTCGCTACGACGAAGTGGCAATTTTTCACGAAGAGCAGCTTCGTCGATTTGGATGATTTTCACGCCTGCAGCTTCAAGGTCAAGAACTTCATCCTTGATAGCAAGAGCGATTTGAAGAGTAGAATCCTTGATAGAGATATCTTCGCGTGGGAATGACCAGTTAAGGATGGTAACAGGTCCAGTCAACATCCCTTTAACCGGTTTGTCTGTGCGGCTTTGTGCGTAGCTAGACCATTTCACAGTGATTGGGTTAAGACGAGTCACATCACCCCAGATGATTGGTGGTTTAACCCCACGCATACCGTATGATTGTACCCAACCGTTTTTAGAGAAGAGGTAACCAGACAAGTTTTGACCGAAGTACTCAACCATGTCGTTACGCTCGAATTCACCGTGTACAAGTACGTCAAATCCAACTTCTTCTTGCCATTTGATCCATTCGTCAATCGTTTCAGCAAGAAAGGCATCGTATTCTTCTTGTGTCAATTCACCCTTACGGAAGGCCAAACGTTTGGCACGTACTTCCTTGGTTTGAGGGAATGAACCGATGGTAGTTGTTGGAAGTGCTGGAAGCTTGAAGGCTTCTTTTTGGATTTCTTCCCGTTCTGCGAAAGCTGGCAAACGAGTGTAGTCTGCTTCTGTCAAGGCTGCGATACGAGCATGAAGTTCAGCATTTGCTCCAACGCGTTCTGTTGCAAAGAGTTCTTTGTTGGCAGCAAGAGCTTCTGCCCCTTGACCATTGCGGATGGCATCCAAGTCACGCAATTCACCCAATTTTTCAACTGCAAAGGCGAAGTGGTTCAAAATAGCTGGTTCAAAATCTTCGTTAGCCGTTGTAAACGGCACATGAAGAAGGGAGCAAGAAGTTGTCAAGACAACTTTTTCAGCTGGAACTTGATCCAAGATTTCCAAGCTCTTTTCATAGTTGTTGCGCCAGATGTTTTTCCCATTCACAATACCAGCATAAAGGGTCTTATCAGCTGGGAAGCCACCTTTCACCAATTCAAGTGTTTTCTTGCCTTCAACAAAGTCAAGACCAATACCATCAACTGGCAAGTTCACAAGGTCATTGTAGACATCACGAACATCACCAAAGTAGGTTTGGATCAAGACTTCAAGGCCTTTCTTATCAGCCAAGAGTTTGTTGTAGAGGTCCAAGAAGAGAGCTTTTTCTTCAGCTGACAAATCTTTAACAAGAGCTGGCTCATCGAGTTGAATACGAGTCGCACCAAGCTCAGCCAATTTGGCAAAAACTTCTTGATAAGCAGCAACCAAGCTGTCTACGAAGTCCTCAGCTTTCACACCATCTTCAAAGTCAGATAATTGAAGGAAAGTGAATGGTCCAACCACTACTGGACGAGTGTTGATCCCCAATTCTTTGGCTTCTTGGTACTCATCAAAAATCTTGTGACCAGCCAATTTCACTTCTGTCGCTTTTTCAAATTTAGGAACGATGTAATGGTAGTTGGTGTTAAACCATTTTTTCATTGGAAGGGCACGGACATCCCCTTTTTCACCTTGGTAACCACGCGCCAAAGCGAAGTATTGTTCAAGGTCTGTCAAATCCAAGTTTTGAACAGATGCAGGCACGACGTTGAAAAGGAAGGCCGCATCAAGGAAATTGTCGTAGTGTGAGAAGTCATTTGAAGGAATCTCTGAGATGCCTTGTTCTTTAACAATGTTCCAGTGTTTTGCGCGCAAGTCTTTAGCAGCTACCAAGAGCTCGTCTGCTGAGATTTCTTTTCTAAAGTATTTTTCAGTTGTAAATTTTAATTCACGGAATTCACCCAAACGTGGGAAACCGATAATTGTAGTTGACATGTTGTGTCCTCCAAAAATTCTAATTGACACTATCATATCAGAAGATAGCCGTCTTGTATAATTGCTTTTACACGAATTTTGATATAGCCAAAAACTATAACACAGATTTAATGGGCCTTGAGAGCAGAAATCAAAAGCAAAAACTAGGACTTCTTATAAATATTTCCTATAGCCCAAGCGTCCCTGAACCATTTTTGAGCGGATTTCGCTAGAAGGACAGCCTCTAAAAAGCAAAGCAGGCCTTCTCTATTGAGAAAGACCTGTGCAAGCATAAACAAACTGCTTCTGTTTACAAATCTAAGAAATTCTATAAAAATGTATTCGTTAGAATGATTCTATCATCTACTGAAACTTTCCGCCGTGAGAAAAGTGCTAGAAACACTAGTTTCTAGCACTCGGGAGTTTTGAGAGTAAAACAGTTTGGGAAACTGTTTTAGCCTGAGCCCAGAAATTAAAGAGCGAAGGGGCTCAATACGAATTGAACACGGGCTGCGGATTGTGTCAAAAAGATAAGTTCTCCTAGAATCTAAAGATTCTTCGTCAAACTTCCTATTTTGCCTTTATCCGCAGTCTCCCTTTGTATCTTGATTTAGTCTTGGAACTTCGTAGAAGTTCGCTGACGTCCGTCCTCACCTAAGGAAAGTTTTTTAGATGACTTCGTCCTCATTCTGACAGTCCTTCTCAACTGAGAAAGACCTGCTTCTACGAGGAAGTAATTTCCTCTATTTTTCTTACTTTTATTAGGCTAATTTGACACAGAAGGCATCCCAAGGGGCTAACTTGCCTGATTCGAGGACTTGTTCTACCTTGGTATTGGCAATAAGAACCTCTTCAACCCCATTAACGATCGGCAACTCTTGCTCTTGACTGGAGAGATTGACAACCACCAAATAGGCTTGCTCTCCTTCTACACGCTTGTAGGCAAAAACCTTGTCTGCTGCGTCCACCAATTCATAATCAGCAGTCACAAGCCAAGGATACTCTTTTCTCAAAGCAATGAGGGCTTGGTAGGTATAGAAAATAGAGTCTGGATCTGCTAGGGCAGCCTCCACATTGATCTCTTTGTAGTTTGGGTTGACCGCAAGCCATGGACGACCTGTCGTAAAGCCAGCTTCTGCTTCATCATTCCACTGCATCGGTGTCCGGGCATTGTCCCGACCAATATGGCGGATTTGATCCATGATCACTTCGAGAGGAACCCCTTTTTCTAAGGCTTCATGAGCATAGTTGATCGACTCAATATCTTCTACGTCCTCAAGGCTCTTAAATGGAAAATTGGTCATCCCGATTTCTTCCCCTTGATAGATATAAGGAGTTCCCTTCATCAAGTGAAGCAGAATCGCTAAAGCCTTGGCAGATTTGACACGGTAGTCGCCATCATCCCCCCAAGTTGACACAATCCGTGGCAAATCGTGGTTGTTCCAAAAGAGGGAATTCCAGCCTTCCTCTTCTCCTAATTCCGTCTGCCACTTGGTGAAAATTTCCTTCAATTTAGGCACATCCAATTCCTTAGCGTAGTGCCACTTTGGTTGACCCGGTTGGTATTGAAGGCCTATGTGTTCAAATTGGAAAACCATGGACAATTCTTGATTTTTTGGATTGGAGTATTGCTTGGCAATCTCTGGAGTTGCTCCCCAAGTTTCTCCCACTGTGAGCAGATCCTTATCGCCAAAGGTCGCTTGATTCATTTCCTTCAAGTAAGGATGGAGCATGGGACCATTGCTGATGATTTCCTGATCTGGGATCTTACCGATCATATCGATCACATCCATACGGAAGCCACCAATTCCCTTGTCAATCCAGAAATTCATCATGTCATAGATCTGATGACGGAGCTCCTCATTTTCCCAGTTAAGGTCTGGTTGCTTCTTACTAAAGTTATGCAGGTAGTATTGACCAGAAGCTTCATCGAACTCCCAAGCAGAGCCACTAAAAGCAGAAATAATGCCATTGGGCTCATCGCGCCAAATATAGAAATCCCGCTTTGGACTGTCTGGATTTTCACGCGCCTCGATAAACCAAGCATGCTCATCAGAGGTATGGTTGACCACCAAGTCCATGATGATTTTGATCTTGCGTTTCTGACCTTCTGCGATCAATTCTTCCATATCTTCCATGGTACCAAAGATGGAGGCAATATCCTCGTAATCCGAGATGTCATAGCCGTTATCATCCATGGGACTCTTGTAGACTGGTGAGAGCCAGATGGCTGTAATCCCTAGCTTTTCCAGATAGTCTAGCTTGCTCGTGATCCCCTTGAGATCCCCTATGCCATCGCCATTACTATCCTTGAAACTTTTTGGATAAACTTGGTAAATTACGGCGTTATGCCACCATTTTTGTTCCATTTTTTCTTCTCCTTTATGATTGTGAAATCATTTTCATCATACAAAAATAGGGGTGAAATTGCAAGAGTTTACAAGTCTTCTCCCTCTTCACTGGAATAAATCACTTCAAAGAGACGTTGGCGCAAGCCTTCCTCCAAAGGTGTGATGACCTTCATCAACTGTTTCCAATCCTTCGCTCTTGAACAAGCCGCAAATAATTCATTTTTCCTATCGTAGGCCAGGTTGGCAGATTTCAAGAGTTCAAACATCCGATCTTCTTTTGCAGTAGGACGCGATTGCAGCTCACCCATCGCAATTTCTTGACTTTGATTGTCTACTAAGATAGGGGCTGTCTCTAAGGTATGGAGGAAGAACCGGTGCTGTCTCTTTTCAGGAAGCAAGGCTAGATCACCTGACAGATCCATCCTAATCTTTTTTTCATCCCAATCGACTGTTAGGCGGGTTTCAACCTTGCTAGCTCCTTCTCCTTCGACGAGTACGAAGGAACGATTGTCACCTGGGAAGAGATGCCAGTCCAGCATTTCTGGAAGGTCTACTCCTGTCTGTGGTTGTGCATCCATAGGGATGATGGCTCCTGCACGTGCAAAGACCGGAATATCCTGGCTGGTCCTAAAGACCGTAAGCTTGCCTCTTCCTTCATACTTCCAATCATGGAAGAAATCGTACCAAACGCCGTCTGGGAACCAAACGCTCACAGAAGCACTATGAAAGACAGGATCCAGCGCTTCGGTAATTGGTGCCACCATGAGTTCACTACCAAAGAAATATTGATTCTTCGCTTCATAAGCCTCTTCTTCATTTGGATAGTGGTAATAGAGGGGTTGAACCAAAGGTAGCCCTTCTTCGTGTGTCGCCACATTCATGGTGTAGAGATAAGGTAGTAGGCCATGGCGCAGGCGCAAATACTGCTTCATCAAGCGACAGGTCTCAGGCGAGTAAAACCACGGTTCCTTGCTGTTAAAGGCATTACAAGAACTATGGAGACGATTAATCGGGCTAAAGACCCCAAACTGCAACCATCGAAGAGCCAAGTCTTCATCATAGTAGCCCCGCATATGGCCACCGATATCATGACTCCACCAGGTGTAGCCGATATTGGAAGCTGTGCTAGTAAAATAGGGTTGAAAGGCTAGGGATTCCCAAGTCACAATAGTGTCCCCTGAAAAACCAATCGGATACCGATGGCTACCAGGACCCCCATAACGCGATAAGATGAGACCAGCTTGGCCTTTTCGACAATTGTCTAGATAATGATAGTGATTTAACAACCAAAGGGGATCCATCTTGCCATGACTACCTTGCTGCCAATCAATCCACCAAAAGTCCACTCCTTGATCTTCCAAAGGATGGTGGACATCTTCAAAATAAGCTTCGCGAAAGGCCGGACTATAAAAGTCAAAGCTAGCCGCTTCTTCTTTTTCCGCATCCAGTCCCAAGCGTTTTGCGACCATGGGATAAGCATCTTCGAAGGCGCGAATTCCATCTGCCGGATGGACATTTAAGGTCACCTTTAAACCACGCTCATGCAGGCCATTTAAGAAAGCAGCTGGATCAGGAATCAAATCCCGGTTCCAACTATAGCCAGTCCAACCACTTCCAAAGCGAGCTGGAATCGCCGTCTTGTGCCAATCCATATCGATCACACTGACTGCTAGAGGCACCCCTTCTGCTTTGAAACGATCCATCAAATCTGTGTACTCCTGACTGGTATAAGGCCAATAGCGGCTCCACCAGTTTCCCAGAGCATAACGTGGCAAGAGGGGTGGCTGTCCTGTCAGATGGTAAAAATCTTTCAAGGCACCTAGATAATCGCGCCCATAACCGAAGAAATACAAATCCACTTCTGGATAGGGCCGTGCTCTAAACCCGCTTTCGTCATCATACAAGTAGGAAGCGGAATCGTCTAAAAGAGCATAACCGGCCTTGCTCAAGATCCCATCTTGCAACTCCATAGCCCCATCGACCTCGTCAAGCGTCCGACTGGTCCCCTTTAAGGTCTCCGGCTGATCTCCATAATGCCACCGGCTCCCATAGACTGCATACTGACCCTTGAGTTCGATAAAAAGCCGATCCGGTGCAAAAGGTCCTTTTTCAAAATGGAGGTGGAGATGCTCTGTATGAAGGTCGAGAACAGCTTCTGTCTCTACAACCTCACAGGCAACAGGTCCAAAATCTCGATTTTGTACAACTTGCGTCTGACCATCTTCAAAAACACCATCCTCTGAGTATTCCAAGCGCACCAAGGATTCCGTTAATACGGAGATCCGATAGTTTTCTCCCTTTATCACTGGTCCTGCCATTTGTCTGTCCTCCTCTTTTTATAGGGCATCTGACTAGCCCTCTTTTCATCTGGTTCGCCTCACTAGGTAAGCGCTTACGATTTTACTATAGCACTCAAAAAAAGGCCTGTCAACACTTGACAGAGCCTTTCCTAAAATTTTATAAGATCAACTTCCCCAATTGATCAAGAGATACATGAGACTCGAGCCAAACATATCTGCCAAGGCAAGCATGAGGAAAAATGGCAAGAGATTCTTGACGTCCTTGAGGACGGACGTTAGGTCAAATTATCCAGTGGATGATTTCAGCAATCCAGGA
>NZ_KV818852.1:280669-336918 GCF_001815045.1 Streptococcus sp. HMSC065E03
ATCCAGTGGATGATTTCAGCAATCCAGGAAGTTCTATGACTAAATTAAGATACAGAGGGCGTCTGCGGAGTAAAAATTAAAAATCATTTTTCTGCAGAATCATTTCACCTATTTTAGTTAAAAAATAGGTTATCAACATTCTGAGGCTGGGACAAAAGTCCTAGCCTCTTAATTGTTTTTGGATTGTCGAGCAAGACGCAGTGGTTGATGGGCTCTACTACGCTGATTTCATCAGCTTTTACAGCCCTACTCAACTGTGCGAAGGAGGGACGACGAAATCGAATTCTAATGAATTACCGATTTCTGTCCCACTCTCAATTACACGATTAGT
This sequence comes from Streptococcus sp. HMSC065E03, assembly GCF_001815045.1. NCBI lineage: Bacteria > Bacillati > Bacillota > Bacilli > Lactobacillales > Streptococcaceae > Streptococcus > Streptococcus sp. HMSC065E03. The sequence goes on from NZ_KV818852.1 coordinate 281,001, forward strand.
CTAACAAGTCTTGGATTCTATCCAGATACTGGTTGTCTGTCACCGCCATCACGCGCACCCCTTCTGGCCAGATAAAGTCGGGAGCAATCTGAATATGAAGCGGTTGGTCTTCCGCATCTCGATAGCCGATAATATTGAGATGGTACTCCTCTCTGACAGCCAAGTCCTGAAGGCTTTTTCCTACCCAGCTAGCTGGAACCGTAAACTCAGCCACCACCACTGCTTCATCCAACTGGAAGACTTCAATCCCGTGTTGGAAGAGGATCATCTTAGCTAGAGACATCCCCGCTTCTACCTCTGGTAGGATGACCAAATCAGCTCCAATCTTCTCAAGAACTTCCTTGGTCACTTCATTCTTGACCTTAGCAATGACGTGCTCGACGCCCAATGCCTTACAGTGCATGACAGCTAGGACACTGGACTCCAGGTTTTCACCTGTCGCAATCACGACTGTGTCACAGTTCCCAATATCTGCCGCATCCAAGAGGTCCATTTCCGTAATGTCTCCAACAATTCCAGTTGTAATCATAGATTCATACTGGTTGATCACATCTTCGTGATCGTCAATTGCGATGATATCCACATCCTGGTCCTGCAGGGTTTTTAAGACACTCTGTCCAAAAATCCCTAAGCCCAGAATTCCAATGGTTCGATTTGCCATAAGTCTCTCCTATCCGATAATGATGTCTGCCTTGGCATATTGCAAGGCATCTGCTTTTTTGGCTTTGTAATTGTTCAAACTGACCATGAGGGTCAAGGGGCCGATCCGACCGATAAACATAAGCACCATGATGATCCCCAGCCCTGCTCCATTTAAGGTCGAGGTCACATTGGCTGTCACGCCTACTGTCGCTAGAGCCGATACTACCTCAAAGACCAGGTACAAAAAGCGTTGACCATCCGGAGTCACGAGACAAAGGCCAAAGAGTCCAAGGAGAAAAGTCAACTGGAAAATCACTGCCGTCCCCAAAGAGCGTTGGACCAAGTCTGGTGCGATGGTGCGCTTACCCAGGTTGGTATGTGGCAAGCCGAGCAACTCTTTGCGCGCTAAGAGAATTAGCACCAAGAAGGTGGTGATCTTCATCCCCCCTGCTGTCCCGCCTGGTGCCCCACCTAGGAACATCTGTAAGAGATAGATAAAGAGCGTCACTGGCCGGACTGCTGTATAATCCAACGAGGCAAAACCAGCCGTCCGCATACTGACAGTTTGGAAGAAGCTGACCAAGATCTTCTCTCCTAACGGAAGGGACCCAATCGTTGCTGGATTATTAAACTCGGTCATAAGACTAGTCACTGTCCCAAAGAGAAGGATAGCAGCTGTTAACCAGAGAACCACCTTGGTGTGAAAGCGAAGAGTCCGGCGTCCAGATTGGTTGCGGGCCTTGGTGGCTAGGTCAAACCAGACCATGAAGCCCAAGCCTCCGGTAATGATCAGAGCAGACAAGGTCAGATTGACCAACCAATCGGTCTGGAAACTCATCATACTATCGCCCCCAAAATTATCAAAGCCCGCATTACAAAAGGCCGAGACCGCAACAAAGATGGAGTTAAAGATCCCATGCCCCCAGCCAAAGCGAGGGATAAAGCGGGTCATGAGGAGCAAGGCCCCCACTCCTTCGATGGTAAAGGTGGTAATAAAGATGGAGCGGACAAAACGGGCCAAGCTCTGGTTATTGCTAAAACTAAAACTGTCTCGAATGGTCTGCCGGTCCTTGTAACTAAGTTTTTGGCGACCTTCCATAAAGAAGAGACCGATAAAGGTCAAGATCCCTAAGCCTCCGATCTGGATCAAGAGCATACAGATCAATTGTCCCAAACCATTATAGGTCGAAGCCACCGACTGGGTAAAGAGCCCCGTCACACAGACCATGGAGACCGCTGTAAAGAGGTGGTCGATATAGCCTGCTTTTGAGCTCGCTTGCTGGACAAAGGGCAGACTCAATAAGAGCGAGCCCACCAGGATAACTAAGGCAAAGCTGAGAAATATTCGCCTTGCCGGAGACAGGCTTTTAATTTTGGCCTGCCATTGTTTAAAAAATAATTTGACTAACATAGCTTCATTGTATCATAAAAAGTGAAAAGACCTACAAGTGATGAACCATCTCTAGGCACAATTCTAGGGCCTTCTCAAAAGCTTCAGCACCCCAGTCACGCTGGTCATAATTTTCCAGGTCTGCAAGAGAATCTGCGGTAAATAGGAGCAAGCCCCAAACTGCATCACGAAGCTGGGCGACCGCTGCAAGTGAGGCACACTCCATCTCCACAACACGACACCCTTCTTCAATGCGATAGGCCACCTTGTCAGGTGTTTCTCTATAAAAACCGTCCGTCGACCAGGTCATGACCTCTTGATAAGGAATATCTTTTCCTTTCAAGACAGTTTCGATGGCGGTCAGTGCACGACTGTCCACTTCGATATAACGAGAAGGCGCTACATAATGGTAACTAGCTCCCTCATCTCGCAAGGCCTTGGTCGGGATCAAAAAGGCATTTTCTTCTATATCTACCAAGACGCCACAGCTACCCGAGGAAATGATCTTCTTCACCCCATAGCCAATCAACCAATCCATGAATTGGGCAGCAGCTGCAGATCCAACTGGCGCTTGGGCCAAGCAGACTTTCTCTCCTTGGTGCTCCATAACATAGACCGGATAGACCTTGGTAGCTGAGACAAAGCTAGCTACTTGTTTGGCTCCAACAGCTTTGGCAAAGCGATCAATCTCATCCTCCAGGAAAGCATAAACACATTTTTCGGGTAGGTGCAGGTCTAACCCCTCATGGGTCGGCATAATGACTGCCTGCGGATTGTCGTCAAACTCTAAAATGGGTATTTCATGTTTATGGATCATTGTTTCTCCTTTTTGACGAGTATTTCTTTAATGACACGGGCTGGGTTTCCTGCAAGGACCACATTGTCTCCAAAGGACTTGGTCACGACTGCTCCTGCGCCAGCAACCACATTGTCACCCAGCGTCACACCAGGAAGGATGGTGACCCCTCCTCCTGCCCAGAAATTGTCCCCTATTGTAATCGGAGCGCCATACTCCAGACCAGAATTGCGCTCGTCTGGATCCAGTGGGTGTAAGGGGGTCAAAAATTGGCAATTAGGACCAATCATGGCATTCTTTCCAATCGTGATAGGACAAATGTCCAACATGGTCAAATTGTAATTGGCATAGAAATTTTCTCCCAGATGGATGTTGACCCCATAATCCACAAGAACCTGACGATTGAGATAGAGGTTTTCACCGGTTGAACCAAACCACTCTTTGATGATAGCTACACCTTTTTTAGGATCCACCTCTTGGTTAAAAGCTTCCTGTTTCTCCCGAGAGGCTTTTGCCAAAGCCCGTAATTCAGGGTCCGCAGGTCTATAATAGTCACCCGCAATCATTTTTTCATATTCACTGGCCATAAGGAAACCTCCACGTTATTTTGACATATTATAGCAGAATTCCACCTTTAAAACAAACGTCAGAATAAGGGTTTGCAAGAAAAAAGATCATAAACACTTAAAAATACTTAACAAAACTTGCATTTGCTTACAAAATAATGTACAATAAAGACAAGAACAGAAATAAGGAGCGAATTCATGTACCAGGAACAACGGCTCGAAAAAATCCTAGAACTTTTAGAAGAGCGAAAACAGCTATCCGCTAAAGAAATGGTTGATTATTTTAAGGTCTCAAAAGATACCATCCGTCGAGACTTCGCTCTCCTTAGCCAACGCCAGCTGGTCCGCAGGACCCACGGTGGGCTCCTTCCCTTAAACAAAGAACCTGGCCCTTCTTATCTAGACCGCAGTCAAAAGGCTAACAAGGAAAAGACTACCATGGCTCAAAAGGCCCTGCAATTGATCCAAAATGGCCAAGTGATCTTTCTCGACGTTTCCACCTCGATGACCCTGCTTGCTGGCTTGCTTAATAAGGAAGTCACAGTCTATTCGCATTCCCTTGACAATGCTATCCAGCTCAGTAGTCATTCCCAGGTTGACTTTCATCTTTTAGGAGGAAAATTCTACCCTAAAAACCGCTTCTACTATGACGCGAATCAAGCACAAATACTGGACAATCTTCGCTTTGATCTCGCTTTTTTTGGAGCGAGTAGCTTAGCCAACGGCGAGGTCACCTTTGAAGATGCCGAAGACGTTGCCGTCAAGTCTCTCGTTTTTGAACGAGCTCGTACCAAGGTGCTGGTGGCAGAAAGCATCAAGTTCTCCCAAAATGCCAACTACTATCTCGCTCATCTCAAGCAATTTGACTATTGGATTACCGACCAAAAACCAAGCCCGGAAATCCTAAAACAAGTTGGCAACGAAACCACTATTCTTTACTAGGAGGTAATTTTATGTCTCACATCCGTCTCATCATCAGCGATATCGATGGCACCATCTTAAATGATCTACACCAGATCGATTCTGATTTACTGACTCTGATCCCAGATTTAAAGCGTGAAGAGATCCCTTTCGTGCTAGCCTCTGCTCGCTCCCCCAAAGGAATGGCACCCATTGCCAAAGAACTCGGTATAGAAGACTGCCCCATGGCCTGCTACAACGGGGCCTTGATTCAAAAAGGCGAGCAGGTTCTGTTTGAGCATCCCTTAGACAAGAATGAAGCTCGTCAGTTTATCGACTGGGCCAACCAACACTTCCCTCAAGTTTCGATCAACCTCTATAGCGGAAAAGACTGGATGACCGATCATCTCGACCAATGGAGCCGAGAGGAAGCCCGGATTACAGGGGAAAAACCTCTTATTCTTCCCCTATTGGATCCTTTGCTGGATACGACAAAGCCCCTCCACAAATTGCTCTTAATTGGAGATGCAGAAGAGATCCAAGCCCTCTATCGTGCTATTTCTGCCGACGACTTCCCTTCTACCGCCTTTTATCTCTCCAAAGCCAACTACCTAGAAGTTACCGCTAAGCACGTCTCTAAAGAGGATGCTCTGGTTGAGCTCGCTAATCACTACCACTTGAGCTTAGAAGAAGTCCTCACCATGGGGGACAACTTCAATGACCTTCCTATGCTCAAAAAAGCAGGCATCGGTGTCGCTATGGGCAACGCTCCACAAGAAGTGAAAGAGGGAGCAGCAGTCGTGACAAAGACCAACAATGAAAACGGGGCTGGGCATGCGGTTGAAACCTATGTGTTGATCTAGTCATCCGTTTAAAAAGGACGTCGAGTATAATATCCGACGTCCTTTTTGACGAATGTATAGCACTAAAACTACATCATTTTCATATAAATGCTATCCCAACAATGTCTGCAGAATTGGAACCACAATCACAAATAAGACTGTGCTGAGAGTGACCACATTCGTTGAAAACTCAACATCGCCTTTACCTTGATTGGCAAGAATAGGAAGAACTGCCAAAGCTGGTGTTGCTGATTGAATCATAAAGGTTCTAAATTCTGGTGCCACCATATTTGGAGAGAAGAACTTCAGAACCAAGAGCATGATGACAGGTGCAAGAATAAAACGACCAACCAGTGTGATAATGGTATCTTTATCAAAGCGAATCGTCTTAAGGCCTGCCTTAGCTAGGACGATACCGATATAGACAAGAGATAAGGGCGTTGTTAAACTACCAATATAAGTCAAGGTGCTTTCTGCAAAACTTGGAACAGGAATACGCAACACCAAAAAGACGAGGGCTACGAGAAAACCTAATAAAGGAGCTGGGAAAAGCTTCTTCCAATTAAATTTTTGAGCCTGTTTTGAAGCCCCTTCTTTACTATCAGAAGTCATCAGATAGACACCTAATGTCCAAGTAGATACTGTATTTGTAATATAATACACTAAGAAATAAGGAAGGGCTTGATTTCCAAACAGAGCGATATTTAAAGGCAAACCAATAAATATGGTATTGGCATTGACAAAGGTATTAATCATGGTTCCTCGGCGTCCTGGGCGCACTCTAAAAACTTTCACCGCGATAAAGGCCGCTAGGTAACCAAGAATGAAGGCGATAAACGTATAGAGCAAACCGCCAGACAAGCTAATCAGCTTATCTAAAGTTAAATATTTAAGAACAGAGGTGAAAATTGCAACGGGCATGGCCACATTCATAATAAGTTTAGACAAGTCATTTCCGAAACTCTCTTGGAACCAACCGCGGACTTGCAAGAAATAACCAAGAATGATGATGACGATAATGGGTACAATACTCTGAATTGACGTTATAAAGATTTCCATAGTCTCCCTTTCTATATAATAGGACATACAGTAAAAGGCGTACGAGGCATCCAGTCGCACTCGTACACCCCAATTAAATTTACTTATTTATATTCTGGGTACCATTTCAAATCACGAACTGCTTTGGCCATATCTGTTTCCTTAGCACACGCAAGACCTTGCTCTTGTGCTTTTTTAGCGACTGCTTCTGCTACTTTAATAGAAACATCTGCTACATACTTGAATGGTGGCAAGACAGGAGCTCCTGGTTGGCCTGGATTGACAATACCACTCAATGAATGAGCCGCTGCTCCAATCATTTCATCAGTCAAAAGACTTGCTTCAGAAGCCAGCATACCTAGACCAAGACCTGGGTAAATCAAGGCATTATTGGCTTGACCAATCACATAGTCGACACCTTTATAAGAAACTGTATCAGCAGGAATTCCTGTTGCGACAAAAGCTTTGCCATCTGACCATTCGATCAAATCTTTGGCACTAGCTTCTGCTAGTTTGGTTGGATTTGACAAAGGGAAAATCATCGGACGCTCTGTATTTTCACACATAGCCTCTACTATTTCTTTAGTGAAGGTATTAGGTTGAGTTGAAGTTCCTACAAGAATGGTTGGCTTCACAGTCTTCACTACTTCAAGCAGGTCAGTCAACTTGTCTGCGTTACTAAAGTCAGCACGTTTCTTAGCAAACGGTTTTTGTTCAGGGGTTAGGTCATCCATGTCATCAAAGAGAAGACCTTGTTTATCAACCATAAAGAAACGTTTATAGGCTTCTTCTTCAGAAAGACCTTCACTCACCATTTCACGAAGAACACGAGAGGCAATTCCTGCGCCCGCAGTACCACCACCATAGCAGAGATAAACTTGATCTGTTAATTTTTCACCACTAATATCCAGTGAACCAAAGATACCACCCAAGGTAACGATTCCTGTACCTTGAATATCATCATTAAAAGTTGGAATTTGTTTCCGGTATTTTTCAAGAATATTGGCTGCATTCAAGCGACCAAAATCTTCCCAGTGAAGGTAGAGTTTAGGAAAGAGACGTTCTGCTGTTTGAACAAATTGGTCAATGAAGTCGTAGTAACGATCTCCGCGAACCCGTTCGTGACGATTTCCTAAGTAATTAGGATTGTTACGCAATTCTTCACGGTTGGTACCTGCATCAATGACCAAAGGAAGCACCGTTGAAGGATCGATTCCTGCAGCTCCAGTATAGACCATCAGTTTCCCAACAGAAATATCGACACCATTTGTTCCCCAGTCTCCAATACCAAGAATACCTTCTGCATCTGTCACAACAATAAGACGAATTTCACGGTCCCCTGCTGCATTTTTCAAAGTTGCTTCGATATTTTCAGGATGATTGATATCAAGATAGGCGGCATATTGTGGATCAACAAAGAGGTCGCTATAACCCTCAATGGTATCGGCAATGGTTGGATCATAGACAATGGGATTAAATTCTTCCAAATGTTGAGCAAACAGGTAATAGAAAAGGGTACGGTTGGTATTAAAAATTTCCATTAGGAACAAACGTTTTTCCAAATCGTTAACCTTCGTTTGCATTTGCGCATAAGTTTGCGCTGCTTGTTCTTCAATGGTTTGAACGTAAGGTGGCAGGAGGCCAATGAGACCTAGTTTCTGACGTTCCTCTAAGGTAAAGGCAGTTCCCTTGTTAAGGAAAGGGTTGTTTAAAATATCATGTGCAGTCATCATGTGACCTCCTTATTAGTTTAATTTATTATACCACTTATTTGCATTAAATGACACTTTGTTCTATATATGATACAATATAAATGAATCACTCAATGAAAGTTCAGGCGATACAACCGAAAATGATGCGATTTCAATAGATAACAAAATAATAGGTTTATCCATCACTTCCTAGATAGTCACGGTCATCTCTTAAAAAAGCCTGTTCCTTTCCACCTTTTAGAAGGTTATTCTCATCAAAAGATCCACTGTTTTCAGGTACTCTTTTTTCCACTTATGATGATCAATACCTATAAAAACCATAGATAATAAATCTAAAATATGTTTGTTATAAAATACTTTGTTTTGTTTAAGGTGTTATTTTTGTCATTTAAAACTTGTATTCTGGTTACATGAAAACAAAACATTATTTACAACGGTATATAGCGCAAAAGGTCAAATATTTGCGAAAAAAACAAAACATGAGTCAAGAGGAGCTATCGGAACGGGCAGATCTTGGATTAAAATACATCAATCAATTGGAAAATCAAAACGTGAATCTGACCATTCACAGTCTTGAAAAAGTCATTTCTGCTCTTGAGTTAACGCCTGAAGAATTCTTCAATTTTGATTCACTCGAAGCGTCTTCAGATCCTACTGACAGCCTTTCACTTAAGAGAGTAAACATGAAAATTAAACAACTTCCAGTTGGAAAAAGGGAAAAGATCCTAACGATTTTTGAAGATCTTTTAGATAGCCTTTAATGGTCCTCTGACTCACCTCAGATTGTAACAAACAAAAAATCATATAGTCAAATTAGCTATCACGGATAATTTTTGCTTATCCATGTCTGTCTATTTAGAAGAGGGAGCCCAATGAATCTTAAGGACTTTTATTATTTTTTTGATCTTAGTCAACAGCAATCCTTTACTGGGGTTGCCCAAAAACACGGGATCAGTCAACCATCCGTTTCCTATGCGATTAAACGACTAGAAAAGGAATTTCACTGCCCATTAATCGCGCACGATCCTTCTCACCGTACTTTCAAATTAACGCCCCAAGGAGAAATCTTGCTACGACATATTCAAAAGGTCCTACCTGAGATTCAAGGGGCTAAAAAAGAGATCCTCCGGAGTCTCTCTCAATTCAATACGATTGGTTTCCCACCAATCATCATTGACTATCTTGTCCGAAAACAACCCGCCTTTATCAGTAATGTTGCAGCTCTTCAAAGTATCCATCCTGTTCAAGAAGGGTCTGTCGAACTTTTGGAATTACTTTCCAAAGGAGAACTAGATGCTAGTTTTTTAGGGAGTTTAGAACCGATTAAAGATCATCGCTTCCAGGTAAGAGAAATGGCCAAACGAGATCTCTTCTATATCCTTCATCACAACCATCCACTATCCTCAAAAAAAGTATTACAATTTTCAGACGTCATCGATGAAGATTTTATCATTCCAGATGAGCACTTTGTTCATTTAAAAGCCTTTGAACTGTTGAATGAGCGCTATCACCATGAGGCTACGCCCTTCTTTCAGACGGATGATATTCAGCTCCTAAAACAACTTCTTCGTAAACAAGTGGGGATCAGTTTACTAGCAGATCTTGCACTAACAGATGATGAAGAGGAATTGATTGCCATTCCGATGGATGAAGACGAACGGATCAGCTTTTACGTTTCATTAGTTGAACCGAGGGAAAGTAATCTCAAACCGGAGGTCATCCAATTCTTTGAAAAATTACTAAGCTAATCACAACCTCCATTCTTTGTCCTGATTTAGAAACATAAATAAAGTGACTAGCTAGTATTTTTTACGACTAAAAAATATAGTAGAAATGCCGATAAAATAAGGATTCCTGCAAATTTGTGGGAATCCTATTTTCTTTCGTATGTATTGTATAATTAAATTATTTTGTGTATATTTTGCTTATTCAGCTTATTATTAATAATTAGAGATATAAAAAGCTCGCAAAGCCTTGATTATTATACCGTTGACAAGCTTTTCAAAAACCTGTATGATAGAAAAAAGTTTATTAAAAAGGGGACGTATTTTGAAAAAATATACTATTTCACGTAAACAAACTTTAACTTTAGCTTCCGTTGTTTTAGGAACGGTCTTCACAGGAACGACTATTGCTTCTGCTGATGACGTTGCACCTGCAACAACCCAAGCTGCTCCTGCAGCTACTACAGCAACAAAATCACCTATCACTGCTGCAACAGAAGAAATCAACGCCAAAGCCAATACACCAGTTGTTCCTGCTGATAAAGCAAAAACTGGAGATGTCATCGCTGTGGACGTCAAAAAAACTGGCCCATCTGCTAAAACAGACGGTGCAGACACCACCACTACCTCAACAGCAACCATCAAAACGACTAGCTTAGCCGATCAAGACACACCTGTTGGCACTTCAAAACCAGTCTCTTCTACCAAGACAGCTACATCAACCAAAGAAACAGCTGACTACACTGAGACAACAACTGAAACAGTCAACAAAACAACTGTAGTCGAAGTGACAAAAGAAGCCGATGTCGTCAACAAAAAAGAAGTCCAAGGAACATCAGACATCGTCTTTGTCATCGATAAATCAACTTCGATGGATTCACATATCAATGATACAATGAAGAATATCGAGTCCTTTGTTCGCAATCTATCTGCTAAGAAAATTCAAGCCCGTTTAGGATTAGCTGAATACGAAAGAGCTAGTGAAGTTAAATACCATGATTTCAATGGATCGAAGTTCACAAGTGATCCAGAAAGCTTCATTTCCGCCCTGAAAACCATCAAAACTGATGGCTACTATGAAAATGCTACTGTTCCATTGCATCATATCGCTACTTCAGGAGACTACAACTGGGGGACTGGGGCAAACAACCATCGCTTTGCTTTCTTGATTACAGATGAGGACATTGATCTTACAAAGGATACACCAACAAAAGAAGCGACACTGAAAGCCCTTCAAGATGCTGGTATCTCTTTGACAGTGGTTGGTGAAACACGTGAAAAAAAAGACTTTGATCCATTGGTCAATGGAACAAATGGTCTCTACCTAGATATCGACAAAAACTTTGCTAACTTGTTGAACGTTCAATTTGCCAATAAAGTCGTTGAAACCGTCCAAAAAGGTCGTGTCTTCAAGGTACAAACAGACAAGTATGAGTTGATCTCAAAAACTCATCGTGTGGCGAAAGCAAAACCACAAACACCTAGCATCCAAACGCCTGCAACACCGACTCCTACTCCTCAAAAACCGGCTGTTGTAACCCCTGCGAAACCGACCGTATTCACACCGGCTAAAAACGAGCCTGTGAAAACGGAAGTTTATATCGCACCAGCAGCTCTTCCTCAAAAAGAAGCAAGCCTTCCAAATACAGGAAGCAAGACCTCAATTGCTTTGACGACTCTAGGTCTTGGTCTTCTTAGCATGGGTGCTGCCTTTGGCCTCTCTCGTAAAACAAAGAAAGACTAACATGAAAAGCCTAATCCGTTGATTGGGCTTTTTATCACTCAAAATTTCCCCTTTGCTATTTTCATTAGAAAGCGGAAATCTTCAACTTCTACCAAGAAATTCTTGTCCTCCGCTATGATATAATGGGGACAGTACAAGGGAGGAAACCAATGTTACAAGAACTAGCCTTTACAGGCCAATGGAGACGCTATCAAAAACGCGTTCTCGATAAGAGTGACGCTTTTATGGCGGATGGCCATCTGCATTTGGTAGCAGCGCCTGGCTCTGGAAAAACAACCCTGGGAATCGAATTTATCAGACGCTTCGGCCAGCCAACCCTGATCTTAGCTCCTACGGTCACCATTCGTCAACAATGGGTGGACCGGATTATCCAAGCATTCTTGAAAGATGAAAGCCAGGCAGAGCAACTGATCTCTCAGGACCTCAAACATCCTAAGCTAATTACAGTGGCTACCTATCAGGCTCTACACAGTGCCATGAACCAAGTCGTCGGTCAATCGCAAGCTGAGGATACCGATGACCAGGCAGAGATTGAAACATTTGATTTCAAAGGCTTTGATATCTTTACTACTTTCAAAGACATCTCACTCGGGACCCTTTGTTTAGATGAGTGTCACCACTTGCGCAATGAATGGTGGAAGAGTTTGGAAGCCTTTCGTCAAGCCTTCCCTGACTTAAAGATGATCTCCCTCACCGCTACCCCTCCCTATGAAGGAGACCCTGCCCTTTGGGATCGCTATATCCGCATGTGTGGTGAGATCGATGAGGAAATTACGGTTCCCGAATTGGTCAAGGAAGACACCCTTTGTCCTCACCAAGACTATGTCTACTTTGCCTTTCCAACCAAGGAAGAGCAAGAGCAGTTGGATGCTTTTAGCCAACAAAAGAATGCTCTCTTGCAGCAACTGACTTCAGATCCTCTCTTTTGCCAATACCTCCAAACCTGCCAGGCCTTATCTGGTCAGATCAGTGATGATGAGCTACTCAATGAGCCCAAGTATCTCTCTGCTACCTTGATCTTTCTTCGAAGCAAGGGAATCGCCTTTCCCAAACGTTTCCAGGACCTTTTAGGAGCCAAGAAACTACCTACTTTCACCCTGGACTGGCTTGAAATTCTCCTGCAAGGTCTGCTCTTTCAAGTGCCTCACTGGTACAATCTACCTGAGGAATACGAGAAGCAAGTCCTCCATGAACTAAAAGCAGCCAGCTTGATCGATCGAAAACAAGTTAAACTTGTCCGCAACAAAAAACAAGACCTTCTGCTCAACCAATCCCTCGGAAAACTCAATGCCGTTCGTGAGATTTTCAAGGCGGAATACCAGGCGCTTGGAAATCAACTGCGCCAACTGGTCCTAACAGACTATATCCGCCAAGACTTTGAAGTTCATCTCGGGGATAAGGACGCCCAATTTACTCAATTGGGAGTTCTCTCTTATTTCGAATCCATTCGCAGGGAAAGCTTAGAGCAAGCAACTCCTCCTGCCATCGCTGTTTTGACCGGTAGCATCGTCATCATTCCGACGGTCGCTAAGTCAAGACTAGAAGAGCTTCTAGGAGGGAATCGACTGACTTACCAAAGTGTCGGCCAATTATCTCCTGATGACTTTCTCAAGGTTCGCTTGGTTGGTTCTCAGCATGATTTGGTGACAGCCGTGACCCAGCTCTTTCAAGAAGGGCTCATCCAAGTCGTCATTGGAACCAAGTCACTTCTAGGGGAAGGCTGGGATGCTCCTTGCGTCAATTCCCTGATCCTAGCGAGCTTTGTCGGCAGTTTTATGCTCAGTAACCAAATGCGGGGTCGTGCCATCCGAGTGTGGCCTGAGGATCCAGACAAGACCAGTAACATCTGGCATCTAGTCTCTATCAACCTTTCCCTAAAGAAATGGTATGAAAAGTCCGATCTTGAAAAGGAAGAGATCGAAGCCATCACTGATCAGTTGAAAGAATACAGTCCTGATTTGGAGCTCTTAGAAAGACGGATGAAGCAATTTTTAGGCCTTCATTACAAGGAGCCCTTCATCGAATCCGGTATCGAACGCCTAGCCTTTGACAATATTCGCTATACCAAAAAACAGTTACAAAAACTCAATGAAGAGACCTTAGAGCGCTCCACCCATCGTCAAGAACTCCGAGACGGCTGGCAAAAAGCCCTGCCTATTCTGGAGAATATGGAGATTGCAAATGAGGTCCAAGTGGATAAACACTTCCTGCCTCTGGCCCTATTCTTCGATGCCAGAAAGCTGGCTCGTTGGCTGACGGCCGCCACTTTGACCGATGCTTTCGCCAACCTTTTTTACTATTCACATAGAGGAGGAGGGAATAAAGCGTCTCTAATTCTTCTATTCGTTTTAGCTGTTCTCGCTCTCCTTGCCTGGCTCCGCTACTATCTCTATAAGAGCCCTTATAAACGGTTAGAGGTCTTTGGACAAGCTATTCACCAAGCCTTGCTCCTCTCTGGGCATATTCAAACCCAGGAGACCCGTATCCAAGTCGTACGAGACAGAAAGGATGCCATCAACACGCTGATTTATTTGAAGGGCGGAACCATGCGGGAGAAGGAACTCTTCTCGCAAACCATAATCGAATTCTTCGCACCGATTGAAAATCAGCGCTATATCTTGAAAGCACAGGAAAAGGTATCCGATCAAACAGAATATTTCGCTGTACCAAGCCTCTTTGACAAACGGAAAGAGGATGCCCAAGCCTTTGTCGCGCAAATCCGAAAGAGTATAGGCAAGTATGACCTCGTCTATACCCGAAGTGTCGAAGGTCGCGCCATTCTCCTAGATGCTCGCATCAAGGCTCTAGCTAACAAACAAGAGCGCACCTTCACCAAGAAACAAGTGATGTCGGATTTGAAATAAAACTGATTTCACTACAAAAAAATTCTAGTAGACATCCTCTACTAGAATTTTTTGTTAGTCAAGTACAATCATAGCCTTAATAGTCTTACGTTCATCCATGTCCTTATAAGCTTGGTCGATATCTTCCAGTTTATAGCTTGAAGTAAAGACACGACCCGGATTAATATCACCGTCAAGAACTGCTTTTAACAAAACTTGTTTATCATAAGTAGTAACTGAGGCTGCTCCACCTGCCACTGAGATATTTTGGGCGAAGGTCGAACCAAGGGCACGGTTATTGTAGTGTGGCACACCGACAAATCCCATACGTCCACCATTGTGAAGGACCCCAAGGGCTTGATCGACAGCTGCCGCGGTACCGACACATTCAAGGGCCGCATCTGCTCCTCCTCCGAGGATTTCACGAACCTTGGCAATCCCTTCTTCACCACGCTCAGCCACAACCGCTGTCGCGCCTGACTCCAAGGCCATCTGTTGACGGTCTTCGTGGCGACTCATAAGGACGATTTGAGACGCACCACGCATCTTAGCTGCGATCACTGCACATTGACCAACGGCACCGTCCCCAATGACCACGACTTTGTCACCTTTTTGCACATCTGCTACACGCGCCGCATGATAGCCCGTCGGCATGACATCTGCTAGCGTCAAGAAGGATTTAAGCATAGCTTCTGTATAATCAGAAGGTTGCCCTGGAATCTTGACAAGGGCCCAATTAGCAAAGTGGAAACGGATGTACTCCGCTTGCACTCCATCAGACCAGTTGGTGCCGATATGACGGTCACAAGTCCCATCGTAGCCAGCACGACAGGCATCACACTCTCCACAGCCATGGGTGAAAGGTGCAATGACAAAATCTCCCGGTTTGACCGTTGTAATGGCCTCACCGATTTCTTCGACAATCCCAATGGCTTCGTGGCCACTATTTTGGTGCCCCGCTTCAATATCTGGATTACGGTAGCTCCATAGATCGGATCCACAGACACAGGTGCGAACGATACGGAGAATGACATCATCTGGCGCTTCGATCTGTGGACGTTCCACTTCTACAAGGCCCACTTGCCCAGCTTCTGTATAGACTGTTTTCTTCATAGGGACGACCTACTTTCTATTGCTTACTTATCTATAGTATACACTTTTTATCGAGCTTCTGCTCATACCAAGTCGTCATTAATGGTGGTGATGATCATGCCCATGACCTTGATCAGTTTCCAGGTCTTCGATATTTCTCTTGTGAGCTCGGTGGGTTGCCAAGTCTTCATCTACCTCAATGGTGACGTTTTGAAAGCCACAATCTTTGAGCAAGGTACGAATCGCTTCTTTACAAACCTCCATGTGGTTGACATGCTCCAGACAAACATGGACAATGGCGTTCTTTTCCAGCCCATCCATGGTCCAGAGATTAAGCTGATTGATACTAGCCACATGGTCCAACTGTTCCAAATCACTCTTGACTTGCTGGATATCTACTCCTTCTGGCACGGCATCCAGGAAAATCCTGAGCGTGCTCCAAAAACGTGGAATGGCTTTTGACAGAATAAAGATGGAAATGGCAAGAGATAAGAGCGGATCCAGGATATACCAGTCGGTAAATCGGAGAACAATGGCCATTAAGATGACAGCCACCCAACCTAAGGTATCTTCCAGAAAGTGCAGGCTGAGAATGGATTCGTTCTTGGTTTGCCCTTTGCGAATGACGAGACTCGCTAGCACATTGATGCTGACGGCTATGATTCCAAGCCAGAGAATGCCCTCATCGTTGACAGGTTGTGGGTGAACCAATTTCGTTATATTTTCCAAAATAACCAGAACGGACCCTGTCATGAGAATCACAGCTGTTACCATGGCCCCTAAAAGGCTAAAGCGCTTGTAGCCCAAGGTATAGTGGCTGTCTTCTTCACGATTGGAAATACTCTCCAAAAAGGCGGAGATCCCAATAGCGATTGCATCCCCCAAGTCATGGACCGAATCCGCAAGGACTGCACTGGATCCAAAAATCCCTCCTGCAATAAACTCAACAATGGCATAACTCAAATTCAAGAAAAAAGCGATCCAGACCGCATGTTTTGTCTTCATAATCCTTAATCCTCTGATATAATAGATTCATGAACATCATGTTCATTATCTATTATCCACTACTATCAACAGAAAGGATAGGAGCAAACTGTTTAGGGTGTACGTTACTGAACAATTTGTTCAAATTGTCCATATGAATACTCAGGATCGTCGCATCACCAAAACTCGAAAAGCTATCTATCAAGCTTTCTTACACTTACTCAACCAAAAAGACTACGAGGCCATCACCGTTCAGGAAATTATAGACCTTGCTGATGTGGGGCGCTCGACCTTTTACAGCCATTACGAGAGCAAGGAATTATTGCTAGATGAACTCTGTCAAAAACTCTTTCACCATCTCTTTGAGCGTGCTGAACACCTCTCACCACAAGACTATCTGGCCCATATCTTCCAGCATTTCAAGAAAAATCAAGATCATGTGACCAGTCTCTTGCTCTCTAAAAACGATTATTTTATACGGCAACTGCGAAAAGAACTAGAACACGATGTCTACCCAATGGTAGCCGACGAACTCATCAAGGCCCATCCAACTCTCCCTCACTCTTACCTCAAACACCTGGTCGTCAGCCATTTCATCGAAACCCTCAGCTGGTGGTTGAAAAAAGGCAAGTCCTACACCGAACAAGAAGTGACCCAGTTTTATTTGGAGATTTTAAAAGTGGGGTCGAACTAGAAGGGAGTATTTTCAATGACCAGCGTACAATTTTACTTTCTATTTCCATCACTCTTCATGCTTCACGAACTGGAAGAAATCGTTTGGATGCCATCCTTTGTCAAAAAAATATCAATCCAGTATCCAAACAATCGAATCCTAACTTATTACACTCCTTTTGCTTTCAACTTTATTGTCTTGGAGCAATTTCTCATCCTAATGACGTCTCTATATCTTAGTTACCAGTTTAATAACTATAGCATTTACGCAAGCATCATAATCGCTTATATCTACCATGTATTCGGACATCTGATTCAAACAATCGTTATACGAAAATACGTGCCTGGGTTGTTAACGGGCATTTTAACAAGTTACTTTTCTATCATTTCCCTCAAAAATGAAATTCCAATTACACTTTATGGTTACTCTCTTTTTACCTTATTGGTTATTATTTTAAATCTTGTAGTATCATTTATGATTCTTCATAAAATCAGTCATAAAAAATAGTACTCAGGCAATCATATCTTAGAAAGGAAACCCTATGTTCTTCCCCATTCTTCTCGGCTTTTTGACAGCCTTCTTTGCCCTTGCTTTTGCTCTTCTTCACTTATTGGCTTCTCTTTCTGAAGTTAAAAAAGGAAATCACACTCTAGGAAATACATTTCTCCTCATCGGAAGTAGTCTTGCGACCTTATCTCTCACCCTCTACTTCTTTTTACCGATTGTCTCTCTAGTCCTTTGGTTGATCGGCTGTGGTTTGATTTGCTACGGGGCCTATTGGAATGGGAAACACAAAGGAAACTTCCACCCAGTCCACCACCTGATTCGAATGGGCATCGCTCTGGTGATTACAATTTTATTAGCTCTCATATAAGAAAAGCTCAAGTTTGCAGAAAAACTTGAGCTTTTGTAGTTTCTATTTGTTAAGCCATTAACAGCATGAGAATAGGGATCACCACCATGGTTGCAAGGGTCGTCTCTGTCACCATGACCGCTGCGTAATCACTATCAGCTCCGTAGAGCCTGGCAACGACCGGGGCATTAGTCATCACAGGCATGGCAGACTGGATGATAAAGACTTGCTTCATCAAGCTTGGAAGAGGGGCCCAGTAAACAATGGTCGCCATTAGGAGTGGAGCAACTACGAAGCGTCCTAGTAGAATGAGGAGCTGATCTTTTCCAAGTACCAACTGCTTCACGCCTACATGAGATACCGACAAACCAATGAAAATCATGGATAAGGGGGTTGTTAAATTGCCCAGATACTGCAAATCACTGGCTAGAAATGCAGGGAGCTTTATCTGCAGCATCACCATGACTAGTCCTAAGAGAAAGCCCATGAGGGGAGGAGAAAAGACTTTTTTCAGACTGGTTCTGATATCAAACTGCGCTTCTCCTTCGCCATCTCGCTGGATCAGGTAGCTCCCCAAGGTCCAGAAAAAGGTCGTATTACACATGTAATAGATCAAAACATAGGGAATACTGGCATCTCCAAAGAGAGCTTGGTTAATAGGAAGCCCCACGAAGATAGTATTGGAGTTAAAAAACATGGAAATAAAGAGGCCACGACGGTCCTGTCTCACCGCAAAGATCCTGGCTACTCCTGTCGCGATGCCAAGCAAAATAACCATAGACAGGGCAGGAAAACGCAGTTCTGGCAACATTTTTAGGAGGTCAGCCGCTGTAAAACGCTGTGTAATGGTATAAAGCATATAGCAGGGAAGAGCAATTTGAGTGACTAATTTTGCGATCAGGCCACGTGACTTGTCATCAAACCAGCCTTTTTCACCTATGACAAAGCCCACTAAAATCATACCTAGAATGACCAGGATCCCTGATATACTCCTCAAAAAGATCTCCATGTTTTCTCCTTTTACTTCTTTGAAATGAACGTTTTTCCACAAGTCTCAAAAACTACTCTAGTATATCATAAAAAGAGGTGGGGCAACATGCCCACCTCTTGTATTTATTAATTGTTACTAGTAGCCTTTCTTGGCCGCCTTGGTCTATTGGTACCAACCAACGAGACTGTTGATAAGGTAAATCAAGAAAAACCAATAAAATGGTGGGGACTATGGCGAAAATAGATGATTCAGTTAAAAAGAAAGTTCCAGAATTGCGATTTAAAGGATTCGCGGATGAATGGGAACAGCGTAAGTTGGGAGACGAAGTTCGAATAGTGACGGGACAGTCTCCTAATTCAGAAAATTATACTGATGATCCTAATGGGCGCTAAAAATGCGAAGACCTATGAAGACCTATTTTGTATTAGTCAAACAAAAGATCCAAAAGAAATGGTATATGATTATGACCATGAAACAAAGTAAAATCAAACCAAGTGATCTGAGGAAGCACCCGATGATCATGAAACGTTATTAAACACAAAAGTCACCCATGTGAGTTCTTGCCAGAAGCTGAAGTTAATCCTTCAACCTGGAAAACCCGCAGAGGTGACTTTTTCTATACATCTCGATTTTTCTGGTAATAATCATTAACCGATAAATATGTCTGTGAATCACCCAGCGACTCCGCTATGTCCATAATCCGCGGTGGTAGTAATCCCACTCGCTGGACAAGTTCGTGATCGCTGAACAATTCCCGTGGACTGCCGGAGAAGCCAAACTTCCCGTGTTCCATAACATACACCGACTCAAACTCGGCGGCGACCCAATCCATGTCATGGGTGATGGTCACAACTTGGTGGCCCGAATCAGCCAACTGATGGAAAATTGCGGTCAACTTGCGCCGGCTTTCCCAATCAAGCGACATCATCGGCTCATCAAATAAATAAATCGCCGGATCCACTGCCAAAACTGTGGCAACGCTCAACAGCTTGCGTTCCGACAATGACAGGTCATATGGACTTTCAGCTGTTTTATCATCCAAGCCAACTCTTTTTAGAGCCGCTAAAGCCCGCCTCGTAATCGTGTCGTGGTCATCTATGACCTGCGCGACACTCCACTCCACCTCTCGTTGAACGGTCGGGTTAAAAAGCTGATCGTCAGGATTCTGAAAAGTAATCCCAACCTTCAGTAACTTTTCGACTGGTTTAAGATCATTAAAATTTTCTCCATCGATCTTAATCACACCGGTTTGTGGTGTCAGCAAGCCCGTCAATAATTTGAAGAGCGTTGATTTGCCGGCACCATTTTGGCCGACAATCGCCACCATCGGATCGGCGAAGAGTTTGTCTTCAACATCCAAGCTAAAGGACCGTTCCGGATAAGTGAACGTCAGGTGGTTCAGTTCAATTGTGGACATAACAAACCTCCTTCAGTTCAGCGTCATTCACCGGATACCGGCCATCAGCCAAGCGCCAATCCATTTTTTGAGCAAGTTGCTGGATTGTCGGGGCTGGAATCTGCCAGTCAGCTTCCAAATGATTAAACACCTCACCCGGCCTGCCCTGGGCTACCATTTGACCCTCGTGCAGCACCCACACAACGTCGGCGACTTCGCACAAATCGTCAATTTCACTGGTGACAATGAAGACAGTCGTCTCTTTGACTTGGGCCAGCCATTGGAAAAATTGTCGGCGACCAAGGGGATCCATCTGACTGGTCGGATCATCCATAATCAAAACAGCCGGGTTAGCCGCAATCGCCGTGGCAATTGCCAACCGCTGGCTCTGACCACCGGAAAGGCTCTCGGGACGCAAATTCAGCTGTTCAATCAGCCCCATTTGCGTCGCAACTTCTTCAACCCGTTTTTGAATCAGTCCTTCAGCCATTCCCTGATTAATCAAGTCAAAGGCAATTTCATCGGCAACCGTGTCTGCCAACCCGCTTAGTTGGCCAGCTGGATTTTGCAGTACAACTCCATTCATGGCATTATAAACGGGCCAATTGTCGGACACTCGCTGGCCAAACATGTGCCAGTCGCCCTCAATCTCAGCAGACACCATTTTGGGAATGACCCCTGCCAGCACACGGCACAAAGTCGATTTGCCGGAGTGGCTATTCCCGATAATCCCAACCACCTGGCCGGTATGAACCTCCGCGTTAATCTGACGCAGTTGTGGTTGCTCAGTACCCGGATAACGGGTGGTCAAATTTTCAATTACAATCCGTTTATCTTCGTCCATATCTTCCACCCAATCAATAAAATTGCCAATCCAGTCAGACCAATGTGCAGCGTCCGCGACAGGCGATACACGCGCTGGGAGGTTCTGACAGTCCGGTTGGGATTATCAAAACCTCTCAGTTGGAGAGAAATCGACCGCGCCATCGATTGATCCAAGGTCTTAATCACCAATGGAATTAGAACCGGCAGGACTGACTTTAATTTCTGAATCAACGTTTTTTGCGGATTGGTTCCGCGAACTTTTTGTGCCTGCTGGATTTTCCGCATATTGCGCATCATTTCCGGCAAAATATAACACACCGACATCAGAACGTAGACGGTTTTATAAGACAATCCGGACAGTTCCAAATAGGCCGCGTTTTCTGAAATACTCGTGGTCACCATAAAAAAGCCACTGGTCAAAATAATCACCAATACTCGACAACCCAGAGTGGTGGCGTAAATCAGGCCTTCTTTGTAGAACGACACCCCAAGCACAGAAAACAGCACAGTTTGATTCCGACTGTAAAATAATCCTTGGATGATCAGCATGGTGCAAATCAGAAACAGGCTGAATCCCAGCGCCTTAAAGATGGTAGAACTCAATTTGGAAAATAACAATAGCAGTGTTGCGACAAGAATTAATCCGGCCTGAAGCAATAAATTCATACTGGCAAAGCTCAACAACGTCATGTCCAAGATGAACAAGAGCTTAGTAATCGGATCGATCACCTGGTACCACTTGAGCTTGACCCGTGGCGCTCCAGAAATCAATGTTTGATCAGTCATCATTTATCACCGCTAAAGAAGTGCACCATCCGCTTCGGTAGCTGACGATAGATGAAGAATGCCAGGTAGGCCACGCAGACTTTATCCAAAATATCCAAGACAAACTCATCGGTAAATGAGGCCAGCCACACTGGTGCATGATTGGCGACCATTACCGCAAACAATGAGTCACCCCAAGCGATACCGGTCTGACCACCCCAAAAGATGACGTTGAGTGGCGTTGAAATGACAGCTGAAACGATGGCAATAATAATAGCAGAAACAAATACTCGTCGCGCTGACGAGAACCACCCATTGGCGTGCAAAACTCCGACAGCAATCCCAATTCCGATGCTGGTAATCGCATACACGGTTGAAATTGGCGATAAGGTCAGCCCATAGATCACGTTGTTGATGAAACCACTGATGGCACCGGCAACCGGCCCAGCCAACATGCTGGCAAGAAAGGTTCCCAAAGACCCCAGCCAAACGGGCAACTTTAACCCCTCCGCCAAGGCTTTGGCAACATAGTTAATCCCCACGGCAGCGGGAATCAAAGTCATGGTGGCAGCACTTAACTTAAATTTCCACATACTGGTACGATGAATCGGTTCTGTTTTCATAATCTTCTCCTTTTGTTTTTAAAGAGCCGTGTCTGTTTAGACTTTCGGACGCAACGCTCTATAGATTTTCGATTTGAACCGCTTCTCCTTTCACAGATCCCTTAGTCGACATCAGGGATTTTCTTGAAAATGATTGTTCAACAGTTCACAACTAATCATACGCCTATTTCATCAGAAGTCAAGAATTTTCTGAAGTTTTCTTGAAAACGTTCGGGAATTGAAAAATAGAGCGAGCGCCCATGAGAACGATCGCTAAACAATTATAAGAGGCCACTATAAAAAACAAACACCATCTCTGGTGTTTGTTTCATTTTATAAAGGAAGCACTAGCTTATTTTTTCTTTTTCTTCAAAATATAAGCTGCAATGCTTGCCAAGACAAAGGCTAAAACTAAGCTAATAATAGAGATGGTCGTACCTGTATTTGGTAAGAATCCTAAGATCTTGCCTGGTTTCTTCGGCTCTGGTTGGCTTGGTTTTTTAGGTTCAGGTTGACCCGGTTTCTTTGGTTCAGAAGAACTTGGAGGAGTTGGTTGTTTTGGAGTTTCTTTTGGAACATGCTTGTTAGTAATCACAACATTTCCTTTACCATCCTCGTCGTTACGAGCTTCATAGCCCTTTGGAACACTGACTTCTCTCACTGTATAAGTGATGGTGTTTCCATTTGCTTTTTCATCTAAATCTGCAAAGGTATGGGTCCACTTGTTTTCAGCTGACAATTCTACTTCTTGACCGACTTTTTGATCATTGGCATAGAGTTGAACGCGAATACTCTTCGGACGAATTCCATCCTTGTCATTCTCATCATCCCACTTCTTAGTGACCGTGACGCTTGTCTTACCAGGTGCATGGGTATTGGTAATGGTATAAGCAGCCTGATCAATTGTAGTCGTATATTCAGCTACCTTCTCTTCTTGAAGAGTATAGACGATTTCTTTTCCATCCTTGAATTTTGGTAGACCTGTGAAGCTTTCTTTCCAATCTGTCGCATTCGTGAGTTCTTTTTGAGCAACTTTTTCACCATTGGCAAGAAGATTCACCACGATACTTGCTGGACGAAGACCATCTTGATTGTCTTGGTCATTCCAGATCTTGGTCACTGGAATATCGATCACCGCAGGCGTATGCGTATTGGTCAAGATCGTGTGAGCAGCATCAGAGGTATCAGCAGTGACTTGGTAGCCTTCAGGAACAGAGACTTCTTCCACACGGTAGCTGATAGCTTGACCGGCTTTCTTTTCAGCTAATTTACTAAAGGTATGAGTCCACTGATTGTCCGCTGACAACTCCACTGGATCTCCTACTTTTTCATCACCAGCATAGAGTTGAACCTTAATGGATTTTGGACGAAGACCATCTTGGTCATTGGCATCTTCCCATTTCTTCGTAACTTTCATCTCTGTCAAAGCTGGTTCATGCGTATTGGTCAAGACAACATTGGCCTTGTCCTTATCATTTACCGTCACCTTGTAACCATCTGGAACAGCGACTTCTTTCACCGTGTAAGTGATTGCTTTTCCAGCTGCCTTGGCATCAAGGTTTTCAAATGCACCTTTCCAGTCATTCGCGGCTGAAAGTTCTACCACTTGATCCGTCGCAAGACCATCTTTGTATAATTGAACTTGAATGCTGGCTGGACGGAGACCATCTTGGTCGTCTCCATCTTCCCACTTCTTGCTCACTTCTACTTTGGTCTTTTCTGGTTCGTGCGTGTTGGTCACGACTACTTGACCTGGGTTGCTTGCTTCGACGGCTTGTGTGTAGCCTTCTGGAACATCGATTTCTTTTACTGTATAGTTGATAACTTGGCCAGCTTTCTTCTCGTCTAAGTTTGAGAAGGTATGGGTCCATTTGTTATCTGCTGACAATTCAATAGCCTTACCAACCTTTTGATCACCAGCATACAATTGAACCTTGATTGTTTTTGGACGAAGGCCATCTTGGTTATTGGCATCCTTCCAGTTTTTCGTAACAGTAAGGCTTGTCTTACCTGGTTTGTAAGTATTGGTAATCGTCGTTCCATCAATCTTAGTAGTGTAATTGTCCACTTTGTCTTCTGTCACTGTGTAGACAACTTTTTGACCATCTTTATAGACGGGTAGGTCTGTGAAGGTATGAGTCCATTCATCTCCTTCACCAGTCAGGTCAAGTGCTTGCACCTCTGTTC
Source organism: Streptococcus sp. HMSC065E03 (assembly GCF_001815045.1). NCBI lineage: Bacteria > Bacillati > Bacillota > Bacilli > Lactobacillales > Streptococcaceae > Streptococcus > Streptococcus sp. HMSC065E03. The sequence continues at coordinate 305,566 of NZ_KV818852.1, forward strand.
CATTTGCCAAGAGGTGAACTTTGATGGTAGATGGGCGAAGACCGTCTTGGTTTTGTGCATCATCCCAGACTTTCTTGACTGTAACCGTCGTTGTCTCAGGAGTGCGCTTGTTGGTGATGGTGGCTTTTCCATCTGTGAAGCTGGCTTCTTCTGTATCGACCGTATAATGAGTCGGAACTTTCACTTCTTTAACAGTGTAGGTGATGAGCTTGCCATCACTGTCTTTATCTGGAAGGTTCGTAAAGTGAGCTTTCCAGTCTGTTGCTGCTGAAACCGTGACTGGTTTTCCTTGAGCTTTGCCATTCTTGTAAAGTTGGAATTCCACACTTGCTGGTCGAAGCCCTTCTTGGTTGTCTTGGTCATCCCAAACTTTTGAAGCTTCAAGATCGAGATACTTGATATCTGCTTCATTAGCGATCTCAACTGGGACTGCTTTTGAGCCAACCGCTTTTCCATCCACCGTGACGTGGTAGATTTGTTTGTCCGCATCATAGGTGACAACCACAGCATGTTCTGTTTCATCCAACTTGTAGTTTTCAGGTGCTTTGATTTCTTTGAGCGTATAGGTTCCTTCTGTTAAGGTGTTAAAGGAGAGTTCTCCATTTTTATCAGAAGTGGCCGTCGCAACAACCGCACCATTTGCATCAGTTAAGGTAAATTCAGCACCTTCAAGGACTTTCTTAGGATCATCCTTGTCTACCTTCTTGACTTGGAAAGCAGCCGAGAAGATTTGTGCAGTTACGGTATTAGACTCACGATTTCCTTCGTGACCTTTCGCCTTGTAACCAAACTGGTTATGAGCTTGAACAAGACCGGAACGACCGCCGTTATCTTCATTATCTTTGGTGCGTTTTTGCATCAAGGCCTTGACTTCATCGGTCAATTCACTTGGATTCACGACTGGGACACCAAAGCTGGCTTCTCCACGCGCAGGAATCGTAGTTCCTGCATTTGCAACTAACTTGATTCCTGTTACTTGACTGTAATCAGCCACAGCTGTCGTCCAGATATCCTTGTCAGCAGCTTGCGCCATGGTATCTGTCGTAACGCCTGTATCAGTTGTATAGTAGACCGTCCATCCTTCTGGAGCTGTCACTGGTCCACGAAGGCTGACCGTGTATTCTGTCATCCGACCAGATCCGTCTAGTGTGTTAACGTCTTTTACTTTTGGTAGGACATCATAGACGACTCCATCTTCTACTGCCTTATCCGTATTATTTTTAATGGTGAGTTTGTAGTTAAAGGTTTCACCTGGTTTGAAGGTACGTGTCACAATCGAAGCGTCTGACAGGTCATCATTTTTAGCGATATATTTGCGTGCATAGATTCCTTCAGCCGCAACAATCGTATAGTTTGATTGAGCATATGGGATTTTATCCGTTGTTGAACCATTTCCATTCAGATCGTAAACGTCTTCCGTGACCCGATCAGGGTTGGCATTTTCAAGATCGTGGATCCCGTTTCCAGCGACATATACTTTATTTGTGAAGGTACCACCATCATCTTTCCCTTTCAGATCAGCCACAATAAACGGTAGACGCACGCGGTTAAGATCTTTCAGAGAAGCCTTAATAAACTCTTTTTGGTCCAAATGCATGATGAGAGCTGTCCGTCCAGAGTTGTGATAGTTTTCAATGACATCGTAACTCTTTAAGAATTTCATACCTTTTTCATTAGAGGCAAGGTTTCTCTCAAAATCTTTATAGTCGACTTTAAGGGTATTTGGATCATACAGATCAATGATTCGCAGGTCTCCATAATCCTTATCAGGATCTAAAACTACTTTGGTTGCCATCAAACCAAAACGAATATTTTCTCCATCAGTATAACGAACATCATTGTAATCCGTCGTTTTTGAAATCTCAAAGCTTTCCTTCAAAGGAATCAGCTTAAAGGTCCAATCTGATGTTTGGTCTTTAGCAATATTTGATTGTGTTTGATAAGTGACACGACCTGTATTCTTGAATTCATTCTTGGTCGCATCATTTTCATCGTAACGAGTCTTTTCTGGATCTTTGAAGCTTGTATAGGTATTGAGGCGAATTCCTTGACCAGATTTTAGGACAAAATCATCCTTCATTTCCATCCGCCAACCGACAACTGTTCCATACTTGGTTAAATCGATCAAGCCATTGCCGTCTTTATCAGTTTCTGGCTGAATTTCTTTTTTACTACCATCGTCCAAAGTAAGGATCAAGCGTTTCACATATTTGCTAACAAACTCGCCATTTCCATAATTCCCTTGCATGAGACGAGCGTAATCAATTTTGGTAAATTTTAACCGAGAGTCAACTGTCTCATCATAGAAAACAAAATTCTTTTGTGGTGAAGGAGTTTTGTTATCAAAGGCTATGATCCACTTATAATTTGCTGCTTTATATTCAGTTGAATCATAGACATCACCATCTGCTTTTTTGGCAAAACTTCCAGCCCCTTCAAGGTCACGAGAAGTCAAGCGGAAAATGAGGGAATCTTCAGCTGTAATATCCGGTTCTCCCTCTCCACGGTTGGCAGGAATCCCTACGATGCTACCAGTATTGGTCAAATCCTTACTAAGGACATCCTTGAGGGTTTGGTCTTTTTCTAAGACCAAATCAGGGAATTTCAAGTAGAGGTAACTTGTATCCTTGATTTTGGTCATAAATTCTTGGTGATAAGCTGCTGGATTGTTGTTTGCATCCGCCTTGAAAGTCTTCGTAACGGTACCATCTCCATTGTCTACCCAGCCTTCAGACTTGGTTGTATCAAGAACAGCTGTACGAGTCTTCCCACTTTTATCTGTATAGGTTGGTAACTTATCAGTGATCGTTGCTGATTCTAACTGACGGTATTGACCACCGTATTGACCACGCATTCCGTCCAATTGGAAGGCAAATGGGACAGAAGTTGGTGTTTCAATATAGTTCTTACCATCCGCACCTTTGACAATACCTGGCATTGCTTCCGCATAGTCCTTAGACATGGCTTCGTTCAAGTTTTGGTTGATGTACTTGGTGAAGCGATAGTCGTTGTACTTGGGTTTCCAAATGATATCATTGAGCGCTGTTTCCTGCCCATTGATGTTCAAGGTACCCGTAATATCCAATGAATAATTGGTCGGTGCATAACCGACTTTAAATTTTCCAATAAATGGTAGAGTTAGGACCTCTGACTTTTGGTAATTGTTAAAGTGAAGTGTGACTTGATAATCATCTCCAACTTTTGTAACCGTTGGTTTGTCATGCTCTGAAGCACTATTGAAGTCAGGGAAACTAACTTCTCGTAAGTACTTTCCAGGAACCTTCAAGGTCACCGTTACTTCATTAATATCCGTTGTCAAATTCTTAGGGGTGATCTGGATATAACCAGACATGGTATCCCCTGTGTAATAGGACATCCCATCTGGATGGTTCTGTTTATCCCCATACATAAGGGCAACATCCAAGGCCCCATTATCCCCGACTGCTAGCTCATTGGCAAAGGCTGTGATCGCCCCTTGGCCAAGCTGGCCTAGCATCATGAAAATTGTTAAAATGGCAAAACCTTTTTTCAAAAAGTCTTTCCATAATGAACGAAGCTTTTTCATGTCTTATCTCCTTTACTTTTGTTAGCCTTCCAAAAGGCCCTCCCTTTAATTTTATCACTTATTTTTTAAAATATCCTTTGCTTTTCAAATTAAATCATCACTATTCAATAATATAGACATTATTTACAATGATGTCTATATTATAAATCACTATCTGGTACTGATTTCCCCTTTCTTATATCCAAGGGCAAGAAAATAAAACATTTATAAACAAGGAGGAGCAGTCTGCCAATTCTTATTCTTCCTTGATTTTCTTCATACAAAAAAACTCAAACACATCTGCTTGAGTTTTGTACACCCTACTATTGGTTGGTTATTTTATCTAACTCTTCACCATTTGAAGGAATCTTTTGTTTTTCCCTTCTCTCTCGTACCCACAGCATGGCTAGTCCAAAGAGGTGGCTGCCAAACAAGGCCGTCACAAAAATCAGCTTGCCCCTGTCTGGATAAGAGAGAGGGGGGCTGCTAAAGCCATAGCGAGCCCACTCGATAAAGATCGGATGCGAAAAGTAAAGAGCTATACTCATTTGCTTTAAATACTGTAAATTATAGCTTTTCAAAAAGGACGATCGCAGGCAGGCATTGACAAAATAAACGGTCACAAAAGGAAGAAGAAAGAAAAAGTTCTTATCAATTCCTTCGTGTTGAAAAATAATGATCCCTTCTAGACAGAGCAATCCAAAGGCAAGAGCTAGCTTTTGCCAACGGTGAATTCTAAAAGTTTGTGCATGAAAATGGTCATACAGATAATAACCCATATAAATAAAAATGGGCGTGTAAAAGAGACCATTTCGCGCTGTAAAAAATAAATTGCTGTAGAGCTGGTAACCTTTGAGAAGACTTGTTGTGTCCAGATAAGCCGAATAGGTCTCGATCAAGCCCCAGCAATAAAGAAGAAAGGTGATCAACCCCGTCCAAACCATACCTAGGTATTTGACCAATTGATTGACCAAAAACAAACCCAGCAAAAAGGCTGGGATATACCAGAGTTGGTAGCACATCCCCAGATAGATCAGTGCAATGAGAACACCTGCTGGAAAAAGATAGACAGGAAGACGAAGACTAGAGAAAAAGAGCCAAGCATACGGAAGGTAAACAAAACTCCAAAACAAATAGGTTTTTACGATTTTGACCAGATAGGCCTTCATTTTCTGAGAATTCCCTAGTGATTGCTTAAGGAAAAAGCTGGCACAGACGATAAAAAATGGCACCGCTAGCCGGCCAAGCATACTCTTGAGACCAAAATGCACCGGCTCATATGAAGTTAAGCGACCACTATGCACCAAAATCACTGCAATCGCAAACAGATATTGAAAGAGACTAATACTAGAAGTATTGTAGAGGGAATTCTTTTGCATGTTCCTACTCCTTGCAAAATGCAGAATCTAAGGTTATTTTAGCATGAAAGAAAGGCCGGGGCAAGGAATCTTGTATCCTGATCTACCTTTTTTCCTCTATTTTTGATATACTCAAAGCATGCACAAACAAACGATTATTGATTTTAAAGAACTTGGATTGCGACACCTTTTCACCAAGCCCATAAAAGAATTAAAAACCAGAGACCTCGACCAAGTAGAGGCACTTCTTAAAGAAGTGGAAACTTACCAGGAGGCTGGTTTTTATGCTGTCGGCTATGTCAGCTATGAGGCAGCACCTGCATTTGAGAAAAAATTAGCTGTCCACCCTGCTCCTCTCATGGGAGAGTATCTCCTCTACTTCACTATCCACCAGGAGGTTGAAACCCTTCCTTTCCCAGAGGACTATGAAGCAGTGGACCTGCCAGCCAATTGGAAGGAAGAGGTCGAGGCTCCCGCTTACCAAGAAGCCATCAAGACTATCCATCACCACATCCGCCAGGGGGATACCTATCAGGTCAACTACACCGTCCAGCTTTCTCAAGAGCTAGAGGCGGATCCTCTCGCCATCTACAACCGACTAGTGGTAGAGCAGAAAGCTCATTACAATGCCTTCATCCAACATGATGATGTAGCCATCCTCTCCATTAGCCCTGAGCTCTTTTTTGAGCAAGACGACCGGCTACTGACCACTCGCCCTATGAAGGGAACGACACGCCGCGGGCTTACCAACCAAGCGGATCTCAAAGAGGCTGCTTGGCTAGAAGCCGATCCAAAAAATCGAGCAGAAAACATGATGATCGTCGACCTCCTCCGCAATGACATGAACCGGATTTCGGAGATTGGAAGTGAGCAGGTGACCCATCTCTGCCAAGTCGAGCAATACTCCACCGTTTGGCAGATGACCTCGACCATTGAAAGTCACTTACGAGCTGAGATCGACCTGGTCCAAACCTTCCGAGCTCTCTTTCCTTGTGGCTCGATTACAGGAGCACCAAAGATCTCCACTATGGAAATCATCCAAAAGACGGAGAAGGCTCCTCGAGGTGTCTACTGTGGAACGATCGGCATCCTTCTTCCAAAAGGGAAACGGATTTTTAATGTGGCCATCCGGACCCTTCAAATGCAGGGGGATCAAGCCATCTATGGCGTGGGAGGAGGCATCACTTGGGATAGCAAATGGGAAGGTGAATACCAGGAAACCAAGCAAAAATCGGCTGTCCTCTACCGACAAGAGTCTCACTTTGAGCTCCTGACGACCGGCCGCATCCACCAAGGAGAGTTGACTTTCTTAGACCAACATTTAACACGCTTGAGGGAAGCTAGTCGCTACTTTGCCTATCCTTATGATGAGTCGAAGCTCCTGAAAGAACTTCAAGAAGAGCTTGCTCATTTGGAGTCCAACCTTGATTATCGTTGTCGGATTGCCTTGCAAAAAAACGGGACCTTCCACCTAGAGATCACGGAGCTGACAGACTTGCCAGCTAGCTATCTACAGGCCCAACTGACAGAGCAGAAGCTTGATTTAGCGACGCCATTTACTTATTTCAAAACGAGTCAGAGAGACCATCTCAACCAGTCAGATCACGAGCAAATTTTCCATCTGCCAGACGGAACCTTGCTAGAGACGACGATTGGCAATCTGGTGCTGGAGATAGAGGGACAACTCTATACCCCACCAGCTCACCTCCCCTTACTCGATGGCATTTATCGGCGCCATCTTCTTGAGACCCAGCAGGTGGAAGAAAAACTCTTGACTCTGAACGATTTAACAGACGCTGATCGTATTTATGCCTGCAATGCTCTTCGTGGTCTCTACGAACTCGATTTTCAAAGAAAGGATTCCTGATGAAACTTATTTTTTTACATGGACTAGGGCAAGATGTCCTCTCTTGGCAAGGAGTCCAATTTGCACTTTCACCCTTGCACTCCAAAACTTTTGATATTTTCTCCCATCCAAAAGAAAGCTATCAGGAAGTCAAAGAAAGGTTGATGGAGCGCCTCCAGCAAGAAAGCGAACCCTTTATTCTGGTAGGACTCTCACTAGGTGGCGTGCTCGCTCTTGATCTCTCCAGACAAGACTTCCCGCAACTCAAGGGCTTAGTCCTTGTAGGAACACAATACAAACTTAACACCAATCCCCTCTATCGGCTCCAGATCCTTCTCTTTCGTCTACTTCCCAAGCATGTCTTTGAAAAACAAGATGCCAATAAACAACAGATGCTTCAAATCTTGACGGAATTAAAAGGGCTCAATTTAACCGATACCGTTAAAGTTTGCCCTCTTCCTAGCTTGGTGATTTGTGGTAGCAAAGATTGGGCCAATCAATCTTCTTCTAAAAAATTGGCCAAGCTCCTGCCAAAAGGCCGCTATCAAGAAATCGCAGACGGAGGTCATCTACTCAATACCGAGAAACCCTATGAACTCGCGCAAGCCATCAAGGAGTTTGTCGCTGGGTTTTAAAATGAAGAGGCTAACTTTTAGAACAGTTGCTCTTAATATATATAAAGTCATTTTTAAAACTTTCCTTAGGTGAGGACGGACGTCAGCGAACTTCAAAGAAGTTCCATGACTTAGTTTTGGACCTAAGGTTCCAAAACTCCCGAGTGCTAGAAACATGATCGTTTCTAGCACTTTTCTCACAGCGGAAAGTTTTAATATATTTTGGATTGAATTTCAACATTAGAAATTCTTTTTATTTCTTTGTAGAGTCACCTATTCAACATTTTTATTTTATAAGAAGTCTTTACCGCAATTTTTTAGAAATATTTGAGAATTGCTTGATAGTTATTTGAAAAGCAAGCTGTATACTAAGAGTGTAAAGAAAACAACTAGTCATTTGGACGAAGGAGAAAACCATGGAAAAAGTATTAGAAATTTCCCATTTGAGTAAAAAGTTCGGTCAACAATACGCCTTAAATGATGTGAATCTCACCATTCGCAAAGGCGACGTTTATGGCCTGATCGGTAAGAACGGGGCTGGGAAAACCACTCTCATCAAGATCATCACCCAGCTGATTCAAGAAACTGACGGAAGCGTCTCTCTCTTTGCTTCTACAAATCGCTCCCAGTGGACCCAAGCCTTGAAACGGGTTGGATCTGTCATTGAAAGTCCCGTGGCTCACAAGCATATGACCGCCTATCAAAACCTGGTCTACTATTGCAAGGCTCGCCATATTCCCAATCCCGACCAGGTCATCAAAGAAACCTTGAACTATGTTGGCCTGAATAATACGGGTAAGAAGAAATTCCGTGATTTTTCACTCGGGATGAAACAACGGTTGGGAATTGCGATTGCTCTCATTGCTAAGCCAGATTTCCTTATTCTGGACGAACCCATCAATGGCCTTGATCCAGTCGGAATCAAGGAATTCCGTCAGATGATCAAACGCCTCAATGATGAACTCGGCATGACCATCCTCATTTCCAGTCACATCCTCTCCGAACTCTATCTGGTTGCCAATCGCTTTGGCATTGTCGACCAAGGACGCCTGATCAAAGAAATTAGCAAGGCTGAATTCGAAGAACAAGGAGAAGACTACATCATCCTCAAGACAAGTCAGCTAGCCCTTGCGAGTCAACTGATCCAGGATCAACTCCATCACCGCATCAAGGTCATCGATAAGGATGGAGAAATCCATATCTTCGGACAGACTCACGATATTAAAGTCATTGTCAAAGCCCTCGTTCAAGCCGATATTGACGTGGACGAAATCTACTATGCCCGCCAAGATCTGGAAAAATTCTTTACGGACTTGGTAGACTAGTCCAATCACCGTCTTCCTCTATTACCTATCCCACATATTTCATTTAGGAGATTTATCATGTTGCATACCATTCAAGCAGATTTTTACAGACTTTTTCGCTCCAAAGGTTTTTGGATTACAGAAGCCATTCTCGTTCTCAACATCCTGTCTGGAGTCATCTTTGGAGCTACTGGCCACGTCGGCGTCAATACGGAATCCAAATTGCCCCAAGCGACCGAAGTTTGGACAGGCTTTAAAGCTTTGACCAACTACTCTTCCAGCATCAGTGTGACTATCCTCTTTACCATTATTGTCATCACCTTGGTCCTGGGAACAGACTTAACGCAAAACTTATACAAGAATAGTCTGGCCTATGGCGTTTCGCGCACCAGTTACTACTTTGCCAAAAGCGCCGTTGTTCTGACCATTGCTCTCTTCCAATTTCTTGTTTCTTATGGTCTCGTCTTCTTGATCGCGACGCTCTACAATGGACTTGGCACCATGCCAGAGCACTTCCTTGCTCATTTTGGACTGACCGTGCTGATTCAGTTCCTTTCCACCTTGGCTTGGGTCAGCATCATTTCCTTCCTTCTTTATGCCAGCCAATCCATCACCTTGGCCTTCGTTGGCTACTTCATTGGAAATATCCTCTTAAGCCTTCCTGCGCTCTTCCTTAAAGATATTGATATTCTCCACTATCTAAACTTGGAATTCCAATATTCCATGGTACAGAGCACAACAGCAACAACCAACACCCTCTCGATCGCCCTTGGATTCATCCTTGTTTTCGGCTTCCTAGGACTGGCTACTTTTAAACACAAAGATTTATAACAAAAAGACTTGAGCAGTGCTCAAGCCTTTTTTCTTAGTGTAATGGTCAAGATAAACCAGTCTGCCTCCGTTGCCAGTTGCAAGTCCCCGCCTAAGATCTCTACAAAATTTTGAATGATATAGAGACCCAAGCCAGATGACTCTTCTGTATCCGAGAGATTTTCAGAGTAGAATCGACTAGCCAATTGGTCTAAGTGCTGGATCGGTTGTTGCACAATATTGCGCAGCTCGACCCGAATCGTGTCTGCATCCGACATCAAGGTCAAACGGGCCTGCTCCTTTCCATGCTTGAGGACATTGCTGAGCATATTTTGCAAGAGGCGCTCCCAAAGCTCAGGATCCGTAGCATAATGAAGATGCTCTTCTAGCTCTACCTCTAAGGTAATCCCCGCCTCAGACAAGCTATCATAATACTGGAACAACTGCTGGGTTAAGACTTGACTGAGATTAACGTTTGAAATCCGAGGCTGAATAGCTCCCTCCATCAAGCGTCTGTATTCCAAGAGAGATTCCAAACGTTTTGAGACGACTTGAAGATTGGAAGCAATTTTCTTCAGCTTCTCCTCTTCCTGCGTCCCACCCTTAATGATTTGTTGGGTATAGCCCGACGCAATGGTCAAAGGTGTCCGAATATCGTGAGCAATATTACTGATGGCCATATCCAAGGTCTTTTTCTCTTGAAAGGCAATCCGATTGGTCCGCTCGATCTGATCAAAGAGATCACTGACCTGCTTGGTCAAGGCGACCAATTCTTTTTTTGAGAGCTGAGAGGTCAGCCGTACCCCACTTCCGCTTTGAAGTTTCTTTTGAATCTGCTCCTGCAAATCCTTTAAGGCAGAAAGCAAGCGAGCATAGCCCAAACCCAAGAGAAGGACAAGGACGACAAGAATTAGAACTAAAACCCACATTACTTGTCTCCTTTCAAGCGAACACCCAAGCCCCAGACCGTTTCAATATAGTCCTCATCTGGATCAAGCTGGGCAATTTTCTTTCGGAGATTGCTTAATTGAGCATTGAGGGTATTGTCTCCAGGCAGATAAACTTCTTCCCAGACCGCCTCATACAATTCTTCTTTGGTGAAAATCTTCTTTGGATGTGACAGCAAGGTCTCAAAAATTTGAAATTCTTTTTTGCCCAAGCGAAGCGTCTGTTCTCCGGACTCCAATTCAAAGGTTTCTGGATTTAAGACCAAATTCTTAAAGGATAGCTTTTGCGACGATTGAGCTTCCTGTGCTACCGTCGGTTGATTTCTCAACTGCACCGTCACCCGAGCCGCCACTTCGTCCAGATTAAAGGGCTTGACAATATAATCATTGGCACCTGCAAGGAGATACTGGCTAATGAGGTGTTTGTCTCCCAGAGCGGTCATCATGATAACCGGTGTTTGACTCTGCAAACGGATCTCCTCCAGGACCTGATCCCCATTCTTCCCTGGAAGCATGATATCCAGAAAGACCAAATCAACAGCTTCTTGCTGGAAGAGCCGCAGCCCTTCTGTACCTGAAAAAGCCTGAAGGACCTCATGATCTTCACTTAAGAGACTGTATAAAATTTCTTGGATATCATTATTATCCTCGATTAATAAAATCCGTGCCACTTGCCTCGCTCCTTTTTTCTTTTCTTGCGAAATCAGTTCTATTCCCCTAGCCTATCAAATAAAGGGACCTTCGTCAATGAAAATCTGATAAAATTCTATTGTCCCCAGGTAGATCTGCATGTTAGATCATCACAAGATGAACTTGACGATCCTTTCTTTCAAAGGGTATAATAGGACCAATGACACAATAGGGAGACTCATCTATGAAAAATCATGCTAAAACTAAAATCAGTCTTGTATCCATCCTTGTCATCCTGGGCGTTGCTGCAAGAATGATGCGAGTCATCCACCGCCAGCAAATCAGGGAGCAAAACAGACAAACCATCCAAACGACTAAAAAGGTTGCAGAGTTTCAGAAAACACTAGACGAGGAAGAAACGAAGAAACGCAACGAAACCTTCAACAAGATTTATAATGAATCCCTTGTTCGGACAAAATTTGAGAACTGGAAAAAAGTCGATGAACTTCATGGTTTGGGACAAAGAACTGGGCAATTTTATATCTATAACTTTGAAAAAAAAGAAGAGATTCTCTTAGAGAATACAGATCAAGCATTTGTTCTACCCATTCGATACAAGAGCGATAACATCACATTTCAGGCTATCTTTGCCCACAAGGACGGTCAGTGGCATATCCTAGAGCCAGACGGAAGTTCACAGTTGCAACTAGGAGCAGCCAACGTTTCCGCTGAATCTAAGTTTGTCATCGAGAATAATGTCTTAGATTACGACCAGTAAATCCGTAATAACTTGGCTAAACTACATACAAAAAGCTTAGGACCCCAGCTTGAAATTGGGATTCTAAGCTTTTTCGTTTATAGGAGAGAGTCGGCCAGCAAGTACCGAAAACTTTTATTCAACAGAAGCCCCATTGGTCGCAATGACTTCTTTGTACCAATAGAAGGATTTCTTACGTGAGCGCTCCAAGCTTCCCTTGCCTTCGTTGTCCCGGTCAACATAGATAAAACCGTAGCGCTTCTTCATTTCTCCTGTCCCGGCAGAGACCAGGTCAATACATCCCCAAGTTGTATAGCCCCAGAGGACAACGCCATCTTCGTTAATGGCATCCCGCATGGCCTTGATGTGAGCAGCCAGGTAGTCAATCCGGTAGTCATCCTCAATCTCCCCGTCTTCATTTGGGGTATCAACAGCGCCTAGTCCATTTTCTACAATAAACAGGGGTTTTTGATAACGATCCCAGATGGTGTTCAGCGTAATGCGGAGACCAAGAGGGTCAATCTGCCAACCCCATTCTGAACTTTCTAGGTAGGGGTTCTTCAGAGAGGCAAAGATATTGCCCGCTGTTTTCTCCCTTTCAGCTGGATCCCCTGAAGCGACTCGACTGGCATAGTAGGAGAAGGAAATAAAGTCCACTGTATGGTCTTTCAACAATTGCAGGTCCTGCTCCGTCATCTCAACCGTGATTCCCTGACGCTCCCACTCTTTCTTGGCATAGTTAGGGTATTCCCCACGCGCTTGCACATCGATGAAGAAATAGTTCTTGCGGTCTTCTTCTAGACCAGCCCAGACATCTCGTGGAGCACAGGTATGCGGATAGTTTTGCCCTGCTGCTAGCATACAGCCCACCTTATTGTTCGGATCAATCTCATGGGCTAGCTTGGTGGCAATGGCTGAAGCAACCAACTCATGGTGAGCTGCCTGGTATTTGACTTGCTCTTCATTCTCCCCTTCTTCAAAGCAGAGCCCCGCTCCCATAAAAGGCGCATGAAGGATCATATTGATTTCATTGAAGGTCAGCCAGTAGTTGACCAATCCCTTATAGCGAGTGAAGAGGGTTCGGCAGAGACGTTCATAACATTCCAACATCTTGCGACTACGCCACCCTCCATACTCTGTAATCAAATGCATGGGGCAGTCAAAGTGGGTAATGGTCACCAAGGGTTCAATACCATACTTGTGGCACTCCTTAAAGAGGTCTTCATAGAACTGTAGACCCGCTTCATTCGGCTCCAGTTCATCCCCTTTTGGGAAGATCCGAGACCAGGCAATGGACAAGCGATAGGTTTTAAAGCCCATTTCCCCAAAGAGGGCAATGTCTTCCTTGTAGCGATGGTACATATCAATGCCATCTTTAGCCGGGTAAAAATAGCCCTCTTCAAAGTCAAACATCTTTTTCTGACCCGTAATAATCGCATGACGATCAGGCCCAATCGGTACCACATCCACATTGGCCAAGCCACGGCCATCTTTATTATAAGCTCCCTCACACTGGTTAGCAGCCGTCGCACCACCCCAAAGGAAACCATCTGGAAATTGAAGTTTGTCGGTCATCACTTTACCTCACTTGATTGGATAGTTCTATTATACCCCTCTCTAACCCAAAAGTCTTACAAGATCCTAGGAAAAACCGAACCTATTCTAAGGTAACTATCGCTTTCATGCAACACAAAAAGATCGGATGACTCCGATCTTTTAATAGTTCATATTCTCATATTCTGTTTTAAGAATAATTATGGTTAACTTCAAATGACTAAGCATCCTATTTCATACGATAAAAATCAATGACTAGACCGGCAGGGCCTTCAACTAGCAGACTTTCTGTTCCCCAATCTGTTACAGCTGGTCCGTTTAAAACCTGGATACCAAGATCTTTCAACCGTTGGTAGTTCTGATTTAGATCCTCAACCTCGATATGAAGAATGATTCCTGACTGAAAATCTTCCAAAGGAATCAAATGATTTTGGGATAACATTAGACAATGACTGCCAATCGTGAACTGAGCAAAACTATCATCAGCATAATCTGCCTTTTTATCCAAGATATGCTCCAAGTCAGCACAGACTTGGGGAACATTTGAAACGATGATATCTATTTGATTTAAATTCATTTACTATCTCCATAAAAAGACCGGATTGCTCCGATCTTTTAAGTTTCCCTCTAAGAAAATCAATGCATAAAATCTACACTGTTTACTTTTGATTTTCGGCGAGAGGAATTATTTAATTGCGCGTGATTGCAATCCTTCTTCTTCCAAGAAGAGGCGGAATGGTACAAGCTCTTCAGCTTCGTATTTTTCCTTGAAGGCTTTGATGGCTTCTTCTGAGTATAGTTTTGGATCCAATTCAAGTACTTCTACTGGAAGTGGACGATGTGGAGTGATGCGAGCATCGATCACAACAGTTTTACCTTCTTTGTTCAATTTAACAGCTTCTGCAACAACTGCATCGATGTCTTCGATACGATCAACTGTAAATCCAATAGCTCCTTGCGCTTCAGCGATTTTCGCATAGTCAGCATTAGGGAAGTCACAACCAAACAAGTGTTTGTTTGTGTCTTCGTATTTGTCCTTGATGAAGGCATATTTACCATTTGAGAAGACAACGTTGATAACTGGAAGGTCGTATTGAACGTTTGTGATCACGTCTGGGTAGCACATGTTGAATGCACCGTCACCCATGATGTTCCATACTTGGCGATCTGGATTATCTTTCTTAGCAGCGATACCACCAGGAAGGGCAATACCCATTGTCGCAAAGAGTGGAGATGTACGCCACATGTTCTTAGGTGTCATGTGAAGGTGACGAGTAGATGTTTGAGTAGTGTCACCTACGTCGATTGAGTAGATAGCGTCTTGATCAGCATGTTTGTTGATTGCATTGTAAACTTGATACAATTGCAATTCACCCTCAGTTTTACCTTCGAGTTTGTTCATGTAATCGCGCCAGTTTTGGTTGTTCTTCACGTTTGCACGCCACCATGGAGTAGACTCAACTGGGTTTACTTTATCAAGGATAGCTTTAGCTGCTTGACCTGCATCACCAAGGATTGAAGCGTCAAGGGCGTGACGTTTCCCAAGTTTGTAAGGGTCGATATCCACTTGGATGAATTTTTCAGTGTTTTTGAATGCTTCGTAAACTTCAGCAAATGGGAAGTTTGAACCAAGGAAAAGAACTGTGTCTGCTTCAAAGACCACTTCGTTGGCTGGTTTCCAACCAACACGGTAAGCAGAACCTGTCAAACCTTCGTAGTTCCATTCGAACGCTTCGAAGTTTTTACCAGTTGTGATGATTGGTGCTTTGATTTTACGTGACAATTCAGTGATTACTTCACCAGCTTTCACACCACCGTAACCAGCGTAGATCACTGGACGTTCAGCATTGTTCAAGATTTCAACCGCTTTGTCGATTTCAACTTCGTTCAAAGCAGGAGCGATGAATGAACGCTCGTATGAACCTGATCCATAGTATGAGTTTTCGTCGATTTCTTGGAAACCAAAGTTTACTGGAATTTCAACGACAGCTGGACCTTTTTTAGAAACGGCAGCACGGCAAGCTTCGTCAATCACTTTTGGCAATTGCTCTGCGTAAGCTACACGTTTGTTGTAAACAGCGATACCGTTGTACATTGGGTTTTGGTTCAATTCTTGGAAGGCATCCATGTTCAATTCGTTAACTGGACGTGATCCAAGGATAGCAAGGAATGGAGTGTTATCCATAGCTGCATCGTAAACACCGTTGATCAAGTGAGTTGCACCAGGTCCACCTGAACCAACTGCAACCCCGATAGAGCCACCAAATTTAGCTTGCATAACCGCTGCAAGAGCACCAGTTTCTTCGTGACGAACTTGCAAGAAACGGATATCTTTGTCTTCAGCCAAAGCGTCCATCAGTGAGCTAAGTGTTCCAGATGGGATACCGTAGATCGTATCTACACCCCATGTTTTCAATACATTAAGCATTGCTGCAGATGCAGTAATTTTCCCTTGAGTCATTCTAACTCTCCTTTAATTCTATTTTGATCCCTTAAAATGCAGCATAGCGCTTCTACTTCATCTTTGCGATCATCTCGCCTTGAAAATGAGTTTTTTCTGACTTTTCTCATGAAAACGATTTACAAAACGATTACAGTATTAATTTATCACAAAGAGATTCACATGTATAAGGATCTGCTCAGAGATGCTCAATCCCTATTCCATAACAGATCCTCTTTTTGAGAAATTTTCACAAACTATCCTACAATAGGGTATTTTACTATAGTTTTATACCTATCCCTTTTCCTTGTCGTTCTAGGAAAAAGAGAAAAAGAGTGATACAGAATTCTGTACCACTTCTTATTTTCTTTAATCAATCTTCGCGACATTGAGGAGCAGAGAGCTAGTCAAAACAGACAAAGAACTAAGGGCCATGGCAAGACCTGCTAGTTCTGGATTGAGGGTCAATCCCAGTCCTACAAAGACTCCAGCAGCAATTGGAATCCCAAGGATATTGTAGATAGAGGCCCAGAATAGATTGAGCAAGATCCGGCGGAAGGTCTTTTGACTCATGTCAAAGGCGCGCACAACGCCAAGCAAATCATTTTGCGTGAGCACGATGCCACCGGACTCGATCGCAATATCCGTTCCAGATCCCATAGCGATCCCCACATCCGCGATCGAGAGAGCTGGAGCATCATTGATCCCATCTCCAACAAAGGCTACCTTACTACTTTCTTGCAGTTTTTGGATGGCGCTGGCTTTTTCTTGAGGAAGGACATCAGCAATCACGGTGTCAATTCCCACTTGCTTAGCAATAGCTTGGGCCACCCGTTCATTATCCCCTGTTAACATGACCGTTTTCAAGCCCCGTTCTTTGAGCTTTTTGATCGCTTCTTTTGAGCTGGCCTTCGGAGCATCTTGAATGGCAATCAAGCCAATCACTTGCCCATCCACAGACAAACTGATCACTGTTTTGGCCTGCTCTTGCAACTCTACCATCCGTTTTTCAAGCTCCGGATCCATCGCTGTCCCGTCATGAAGTTTGCCATTTCCCAAGGTCACCAACTGCTGGTCGATCTGACCTTGGACCCCTTTTCCTTCAATCGCTTGGAAGTTTTCCACAGGGGTTAGCACCAAACCTTTTTCTTCTGCTCGTGATAAAACCGCTTGCGCTAGGGGATGTTCTGAAAAAGTTTCAAGACTAGCAGCCAGTGTCAAGACACGCGCTTCATCTCCTACAACATCGGTTACAAGTGGTTGGCCAATGGTAATAGTCCCTGTCTTATCAAACACAACGGTTTGAATCTTTTGCACTTCTTGAAGAACTGTTCCATTTTTAATCAGAACCCCCATCTTGGCACTACGGCCGGTTCCGACCATCAGAGCTGTTGGGGTTGCTAAACCAAGGGCACAAGGACAGGCAATAATGAGGACAGAGACTGCGTAGAGCATGGCCTCTTGAAGCGACGCACCCAGAAGCACGGACCAAACCCAGAAAGTCGCAATGGCCAAAATCGTCACCACTGGAACAAAGATACCTGAAATCTTATCCGTCAAATCTTGAATAGGAGCACGACTGGATTGGGCCATTTTGACAAAGTCCACAATTTGAGATAAGAGGGTCTCACTACCGACTTTTTCAGCCTTAAAGAGAATGGTCCCATTGCTGTTGATAGTGGAGCCGATAACTGCATCACCAACTGATTTTTCCACAGGCAAGCTTTCACCTGTCACCATCGACTCATCAATGGTCGTACTTCCTTCTACAATCGTCCCATCAACCGCGATCTTTTCCCCAGGACGGACCCGAATCAAGTCATCAATTTGGATATCTTCTGCCGCCACCTCGACATAGTTCCCATCACGGAGAACTTGAGCCGTTTTTGCCTGCAAATCCAACAACTTTTCCACAGCCTCGGAGGCATTGTTACGCATCCGTTCCTCAAAGATTTGCCCTAAGAGGATAAAGAAGATGATAAAACCCGCAGCCTCAAAGTATACTGGCTGACCAGTAAAAAGGGCAAATACACTATAGACATAGGCTACCAGGGTTCCAAGAGCTACCAAGGTATCCATATTGGAATGGTGCTTCTTAAATGAGGCCCAGGCACTCTTGATAAACGGCACACCTGCCACTAGCATAATCGGCGTTGTCGCGATAAAGGTCCCCCAGTGACTAACTGGATGCGACACAAAACCTGCTACCATCCCAATCATCAAGATCAATAACGGCAAGGTGAAGATACTGGTGATCCAAAAACGATCCAGCAAACTCAAGACACGACGGCGTTTTTCCACAACCGTGTAGGAACCCTTTTGCATCTTCATTCCACAAGAGAACTCAAAGTCCCCTGTTTCTGTTGGGGTAAAGGAAATGACCTTATCCACACCAACTTCCAAAGGTTCTAAAATTCCCTGATCTTCAAACAAAATCTCCTTGTAACAGCCGGATGGATTGACCCGATGGAAGGTGATTTCAGCAGGAATCCCTTTTTGAAGTTGAAATTCTTTGGGACTATAGCCCTTTTCTGCTGTAATACGGATCTTTTGCACTCCGTTTTCCACAACTGCTTTTTGTTTTTCTGCCATACCTACTCCTTTATTCCACAATCATGTGACCATGCATCATGTTCATACCACATGAATAACCATATTCGCCCGCTTTTTCTGGCGTAATTTCAATGACATGTTTTTCACCCAAAGGCAAAGCTTCATGCACCCCAAAGTCTGGAAAGATCACTTGATCCAGACATGAAGATGGATCCTTGCGATTAAAGATGATCCGGGCTGGAACATTCTTTTTCAGGACAATGGTTTCAGGCGAATAGCCCCCCATGACTTCGACTTCAATTTCTTGATAACCTGATTTCTGACGAGCGTGGTCGCTTACCTTTTCATGCTCTGCAAAGAACCACCAAGCAATAAAAGCAACCCCAAGTAAACAAACAATACTAATTAACAATCCAAACATTGAAATTCCTTCTTTCTATTACATACAATTGCAAGGGACTGTTTCGACAGCCTCTGCTTTCTTTTCTTCCAGGACCTGCTGCAGCTGATTAAGATCTGCAAGCGTAAAGTCACTCTCCTGAATCAAGTTTTCAAGCACCTGGACAATTCTTTTTGAGCAAACCTTGTCTTTCACCTCCTCAACCACCAAGTCTAAACTCTGGTCCTGCTTCAACAAAGCCGAGTAGACAAAGGCTTTGCCAGATTTTTCTCTGGTCAGACAGCCCTTTTCAACCAAGCGCGTCAAGAGGGTCTTGATGGTCGACTTCGACCAGTCAAAGCGCTCGGACAAGACGGCGATCAAATCCCTGCTGGTCTGCTTGCCTTCCATCCAGATAATTTTCATGATGCGCCATTCCGCATTGGAAATTTGCATGGCCTCTCCTTTCTAAATCTACATTTGTAAATCTTATGATGTTATTCTACTCCTAAGATTTACATTTGTCAACCAAAAAGACAAAAAATTTTCCTCTTGGAAATAGAGGAAGGGTGACAATCTGTTTTTACAAAAAATCATCTAAGGAAATCTAAAAAGAAATAGAATTGATATCAATTATAAGAACCATTCAAATATTTCCTGAAACTTTCCGCCGTGAGAAAAGTGCTAGAAACACTATTGTTTCTAGCACTCGGGAGTTTTGGAACCTTAGGTCCAAAACTAAGTCATGGAACTTCAAAGAAGTTCGCTGACGTCCGTACTCACCTAAGGAAAGTTTTTAAGAAGACTTTATCTTCGATCTGAAATTTTTCTTTGAAGATTTGTCTGATTGGGCTTTTTTCGCTCCTATTTTTGTCTCTATAATGTCTCCTGCAGAGCTTGGGCTAGGATGCGGTAACCGGCTACATTTAAATGGAGGCCATCTGTCGTATAGGCTTCTGCCAACTGCCTCTTTTCATCCAATAAAGACGAATACACATCAATATAGCTGACCTGGTGGTAGGCCTGGGCCAATTCGCGATAGGCCTGGTTGAGGGCCTGAATTTTTTCATTGGTCCGCACATAGACCTTTTGTTTGTAGCGCTCTTCTTGACTCACCGGTAAAACCGAGATCAGGTTGATGTGGGTCAGCGGAAAGTCCCTCATAATTGCTTGTAAGACCGCTTCTACATTGTCTAAGGTTTCCTTTTGAGGAATTTCTTTTCCGATATCATTGGTCCCGATCAAGAGAAAGATCTGATCCACCGCCGTTCCAAAGACATGGGCGTCTAGATGCTCACGAAGAAGACCCGTCTTATAGCCTCGCACTCCTCGATTGACCATGTGCTTGGGACTTTGTAATAGTTCATGAATGGGAAAATACTCTACGATGGAGTCTCCGATAAAGATCAAACCAGGCTCTTTCAGAGGGGCTTGATTGAGCTCCCGATAGGTTGTTATGATTTTCTCCTGCTCCTTTAAGAGCCAGTCTTCTAACAGTTGTACTGCCATCTACTTCTTTCCTTTCACTTGTTCCCAGGGGGTCAATCCTAGATACTCTTCGATCACCTGGTAGACACCACCTTCCTGATGACTCGGTGCTAGATGTTTGGCAACAGCTTTGACAGCTTCTTCTGCATTAGCCACAGCATAGGAATGACCTGCCATTTCAAGCATTTCGATGTCGTTTCCACTATCCCCAAAGGCCATGACCTGGCTGGCATCAAGCTGCCACATCTCCATTAATTGAGCCAGACCCCAAGCCTTGTGAATGCCTGCTTGTAAGAGATCCATGCTGCCAAAACCGCTCGAAACCGCCATGAGCTGATCTCCAAAAGCCTGCTGGACTTCCCGACGCACTTGATCGAGACGATCCAAGCCAACAACCAAGCTCATTTTAAGCACCTGATCAAATAGATCTGCTGTCAATTCGGGGACAAACTTCATCCGCTTGTACAAGGCTTCAATCACTTCCGGCTGCATGAATTTCTCAACTTCTGTAAAGAACGTGCCTTCCTTGACAAAGCCACCATTAACTGCTGACACAACCAGCTGGTCTGAAATTTCCCGCCCCTTAAAAAAAGCAAGAACCGCCTCTACTAGTTCTCGATCCCAGAATTTTCCTAGAATCATCTGGTCATCCTCAAAAATCCGAGCTCCGTTGGCTACGACCAGAGTCACCCGCTTGACCAAAGGACCCAAGAGCTGGCGCATGCGATGGATTTCATTTCCCGTCGCAATGACAAAGCGAATCCCTTTTTGATCCAAGTGGTCCAAAAGCCTTTCCAGACGCGGAAGATCCACCTCTCCTCGCTCATCTAATAAGGTTCCATCCATATCTGTAGCAATCAACTTAATCATACAATCTAACCTTTTCCCTTTCAAAGGGTGTAAATTATCTGGTTCCATTATACCACAGATCAAGCAAGTCAAAACCACCCGCGAAAACAGGTGGCTTCCTCTTGGGCTGAAGGTTGCTACTGATGGCCAAGGGATCTTATGAATATAAGCCCTTCTCCACACTTTCCTGAATTAACTCTTCCGTCAGTTTCCACAACTCTTTGGATTCACTTTTTATGAACTTTTTCTTTTCTAATACCATCTCTGAACGGATATGATCGGGATTATAATCGACTTCTGACACTTCCAAGTGATTGATCAGTGGTACCAATGCGTCAATCACTCTTGCATATCTTGCCTCAGGACTCTGCTCTTTTTCAAACTCCAACCACGAATTTTTCATACTCACATATGTTACTTCTGGAAGAAGGCTCATTGTTTTTTCTATAGATGCTAGCTCTCTATCATGAGCATGAAGCTTTTTTTCATCATCAAACACCCAAGTATCTCCGGCATAAATCTCACCTAAATCATGGATCAGTAACATAGAAATCACCTTTTCCATATTCAATTTTTCAGGATAATAATCTTGCAGAACCATCGCAGCTATCGCACCCTGCCAAGAATGCTCGGCACTATTTTCAAACCGTCCATCAAGAGTTCTATTAAACCTTGTTACTGACTTCAATTTCTCTATTTCTTTAATAAATTCAACTGTCTGATTCAAATCACTCATGGCGACTCCAACCTCCCTATTCGAAATTACGACTATCATACCAAAAATCAGGTTTTCCATAAATGAATTCCCGTATTTGCAAAAGAAAAGGAAAATAATTCAGATTGGATACAAAATCATCTTAGAAACTTTCCGTTGTGAGAAAAGTGCCTGAAACAATAACGTTTCAGGCACTCGGAATTATTGAGACCTTAGGCTCAATAATTAGTCATGGAACTTCTTCGAAGTTCGCTGACGTCCGTACTCACCTAAGGAAAGTTTTTAATATGACTTTGTCTTAAATCTGAAACTACTGCTTAGCTTCTATTTTTCACCCAACAAAAGCCCAAATAATGGCAATCAGCACTGCTGGAAGGAGATTGGCGACCTTGATCCGTTTACCCCAGATGAGATTGATCCCTACACAGAGAATGAGGCTGGAGCCAACTAGTGACAGATTCGAAAGGGCTTGTGGAGTCATGATCGGTGCGATCAAATGAGCCAACAGCGTGATCAAACCTTGAAGGATCACGAGTGGTACCACCGCAAAGATTGCGCCCTTTCCTTTTGAAACGGTCAAGACTAGAACGATGACCATATCCAGAATAGCCTTAGCCAACAAGGTCGAGGTGTCACCTGTCAAGCCATCCTGGACTGCTCCGACTACCGCCATAGCCCCGATACAAATGGTCAAGGCCGTGGTCATAAAGGCATCGACAAAGCTGGAATCGCCTTGGTTGCCCGTCTTTTCCTTCAGCCAGGTTCCCAGTCGCTCAAAACCCTCCTCAATCTTCAAGAGTTCCCCGATAACGGTCCCGATTACTAGACTCAGAATCAACATCATACTGCCGTGACTCTCCACATGACTTCCATGCACCACCAGCATCTTTTCCAAGGACCCTGCAATACCCAAGACAAAAACAGCAACTCCTGTCACTTTCAGAAGGGTCTCATGAAAATCTTCTGATAAACGTTGACCGATGAGCAGTCCTAAAAGCCCACCAAATACAACTCCTAAGGCATTATAAAAGGTCCCTAAACCGATCATTTACAAACTCCTTCGTTCGTTTTTCATTCTTTTTCAATTTCTTTCAAAGACCAGTGTCCCGTCTCTTCATACTGGTCAATCAAGTCCTTGGCTGTTTGCGTAATCTCCTCTGGATAATGCAAGCTTTCTAGAGTATTGACCGCATTTTTGGTCACCGCTGACCCTGGCTTGATCTGGTAGTCAAAGACGATCTTGCCATCCACATAGCGACTGTCAAAATGGTAATTATCATTTACTTCACCGGAGGCTGCGACCAGCTCAATATCGTGACTGGAAATCATGTAGAGGCAGTTTTGGGCAGCCAACCAGCGGACAATCCCAAGACCTGATCCGATCCGCTCGATGGTATTGGTCCCCTTAAAGAGCTCGTCAATAAAGAAGTAGTGAAAGCCAGACTTCTTCAGATGCTGAATCATACGTAAAATAGCTTTACTTTCAGTGATGAAGTAACTATCTCCAACTTCAATGTCATCGCTCACATCCATAGCCGTTAGCACATGACCATAGGGAAGGGCTAATTTTTCTCCATAGGCAAAGCCTGATCCTTGAGCCAGAATGGCATTGATGGCGACAGTTTTAAGGTAGGTCGATTTCCCGGAGGCATTGTCCCCACTGATGACCATATTTTTCTGAAAATGCACATCATTCGCAATCGGATTGGACAGCAAGGGATGATAGAGCGTCTCGCCCTCAATGCCACCTGTCTCCATAAAGACCGGCTGGCAGACCACTTCTAGATCCCGCTTATGGCGCAAGAGACTAATGGCGACTTCCATCTCTCCAAGGAGATCCAGAAGCTTCTGGGCCTCTTTTTGATGAGCCTTCACCTGATTGTAAATATAAACCTGAGCGATCTGCGGGAGTAAAAAGAGGACGTTGAGGTAGAGGAGAATAATTTCCATTTCCGAAGTCCCCGTTGGACTCTGCAAGACACTGGCAAGGATCCGCGTTTTCTTAAAGGGTTTGACCGCTTGCTTCAATTCTTCTTGTTGTGGCAAGGCTAGATGGCTCAAGCGTTCTGCCGAAGCAAAGATGCGGACCAAATAGCTAACATTGTCCAGACGGATTTTATTGGACCAATTGCGCAAACTCGAAAAGACAATATTAAAGACCACACTGATAACCAAGAGGGTAATGGCACCGACTGGCTCAAAGGGGATGGCAAAGAGACAGACAATAGGAAGACAGGCCAAGGCTAGATAGAGGGGTAAACCTGCATAATGCTTGCCGGGATTTGCAACAATGCTCCGCGCCATGTTGTGGTTCTTCTTGCCCAGTTGGTTGAAAATGACCTGGACCTTGAGGCGCAAATCAGGATGCTCTTCAAAGAAGGCTTCTAAGTCATGAAGCTGGTCCTGAGGCTGGAATTCCAGCAGGCGCATTTTTTGATAGAGAGCCTCTGCTCCAAGGCTCGATTGGGTATAGTTGAGCTGATCAAAGACCGCATCCAAAGCCAAATCATGCCAGGTCTGATCATCCACTTGGCTATCGATCGTCCTTCCCTTAGCTGGATAAGCCAGACTATCTATCAAACTTTCTTCTGTGTCTTTCTTGCGAAAGAAAGGCGCCCCATCCCAAGCCTTCTTCAGCTTTTGCTTGAGGCGGATGGCTGTAAGAAATTTGGTTGCCCAAATCACCACTATCAATCCTAGGATCCCAAGCGGGATCCAGTTCACATTTCCTTCCATGCTCTATTCCTTTCCACTCTGAGGCCAGTCCAAGTGAACACGTTCCTTCATTTCTCGATAAGCCGTGTCCACTCTCTCCTTGGTCTCCTCATCTAGCTTATCGCGGTATTTGCCACCCTTGATAAAATCTTCCAAAATATAGGTTTGGTACTTGTACAACTCATAACCTTCAGGAGAATAGGTGCCCTTCGGAGTCCGACTGACCCAGGTTGGATGAGCAGTAGCCGTCTTAATCCGTGTCTTGCGACCAACCTTTTCGATGGTCACATCCATCAAAACTCCACGCTCTGTCCATTGGGCAGTCTCTATACCTTCCATAGTTTCCAGACGTTGATTGGAGAGAAAATTCCCCATCGAGTAGATGATCAGCTTGTTTTGACCATCTTTATTGACCACTTCAGCAGGCTCTACAACATGGGGATGTCCGCCAAAAACGATATCAGCGCCCCAAGAAATCATTTTATGATAGAGCTCTTTTTGCTCTTCTGTCGGCTCTAACTGGTACTCAACTCCCATCTGGGGCATAACAATGGTGATATCAGCCTCTTGCTCCGCCTTTTGGATCTCTGCCTTCATCCGTTCTTCGTCTAGGTCAGACAAAACATTCGCCTGCTCTTCTGGAGTAAGGGTCGTTTCCATTCCATTAAAGCCGTAAGCGTAGGCTAGAATAGCAATCTTGATGCCATTCACTTCCTTGATCACTAAGGGGGCCTGGCCTCTCTTTTCATGCGTGTAAACACCGACAGGGGTGATGCCTGCATCTTCAAAGGCCTTGGCTGTCGAATAGACCCCTTCTAGGCCTGAATCCAGGATGTGGTTGTGTCCCAAATCCATGACATCATAACCAGCATCCTTGATGGCTGGTACGACTTCGCTTGGCGCATTAAAGAGGGGATAACCTGACAAATAGTAATTCGGGTCAATGGTTCCCTCAAAATCACCCAAGGCCAGATCCGCCTTTTGTAGCCAGGGTTTGACATACTCATAATTTTCATGAAAATCATAGGTCCCATCTTCTTTTTGTGCACTCATATAGACCAGATCATGATAGAGCTGATCTCCATTAGCCATGATCCGCGCTGTATGAGGAATCTGATCAGCCGGTGTTTTTGCCTTGTACACAACCTCTGGCCGTTCCGTTGCGGTGATCGGAAAGCCTTGAAACTTTTGTACCCACAAGATGGCATTAGCCACGATAAAAACGACTGACAAGAGCACATAGACAAACTGTTCATTGGTCAGCTGAATCTTTGAAAAGAGACGATCAAAAGCCCAATCAAAGGCCGCCGATAGCTCTTTCCCCATCGTTTTGATGGTCCCTTTCACACTCTCCCACTTCTCTAACATTCCTACCTCTTCTTCGTACCTAGTTTCTCCAATGATCCGCCAACAAATTGAGCTGTCATTGAAATACTTTCTCTTCATTGTATCACAATTTTTAAGAAGAGAAAAAAGAGAGCAGGACAGAAGCGCCATTGTTTAGAAACGCTTCATCGTCCTGCTCCTGCACAGTTGATGGATTCATGTAATTGATCGATCATCACTTCTTATCATTTGATTTGGACAAGCTGATTGCAACCATGACAAGACTTAGGAAAAAGGCCGAAAGCAACCCTTTTGTCGTCCGATTCATAAAAGGTTGATGGAATACAAAATGATTATAGGCAGTAAATCCTAATCCAATCAGAGTTACCATAGCTGAAAGCGTAAAAATCATTCGCCACAAATTTCTTTTTTTCATCATAAACTCCGTTTTTCGATCTACTAGAAAGGCCCTCTTATCTCAATGCTTTTAACAAATAACCATAACCTTCTTGCTCCATGTCCTCTTTTGGAATAAAGCGCAGAGAGGCCGAATTGATACAATAGCGAAGGCCACCTTGGTCTTTGGGTCCATCGGTGAAGACATGGCCGAGATGGGCATTGCCTGAGCGGGAACGAACTTCGATCCGCTCCATTCCATGGCTATGGTCCTGGTAATAGTGGACCACATCTTTGGCAATGGGACGGGAGAAACTTGGCCAGCCACAGCCAGATGCAAACTTATCCTTGGCAAAAAAGAGTGGCTCCCCAGTCGTAATATCCACATAGATGCCCTCTTCAAAGGTCTGATCATAGGCATTGTGGAAAGGACGTTCCGTCGCACTTTCTTGAGTGACTTGGTACTGCTCTGCTGTTAGTTTCGCTTTTAAGGTTTCCTGATCTGGCTTCTGATAGGCTGCTGGATCAATCAAGGGCTGCTCAGCATCCGTCACATCGATGTGGCAATAGCCTCCAGGATTCTTCTTGAGGTAGTCTTGGTGGTAATCCTCAGCTAGGATATAGTGGCGCAAGGGTTCCAACTCAACCGCAATTTTGCGGCCTAGTTGCTTCTCTTCTTCCGCAAACACTTGGGCGATCACTTCACGATCTGCCTCGTTTGTATAATAGACACCGGTTCGATATTGGCGGCCTCGATCATTTCCCTGCTTGTTAATGGACAAGGGATCGATCACCCGGAAATAGTAGAGCAGAATCGCTCGTAGGGTGATTTTATTTGGATCGTAGATGACCTGAACGGTCTCTGCATGATCCGTTTCCTTGATCAGTTGGTAATTGGTCGTTTCTACCTGGCCATTGGCATAGCCCACCGTCGTCTCTTCTACACCGAGGATCCGTGAAAAATATTCCTCTAAGCCCCAAAAACAGCCACCTGCTAGATAAATCTCTGCCATCTTTTTTCCTCGCTTCCTGCATTCCCCACAAGGAACGCTTCTTACTATTAGCTCCATCATAATCCATGAGCCTCAGATTTTCAAGGATTCTGCATCAAAAATCCCTTCTACTATATGTAAAAGGGATTCAATCCTTCTTATTTTTCAAATAAGAAAAAGAGCGAGTAATAGAAGTTCCAAAATGATAGGGTTAACTGATGTAGAAAATCATGAAGGACTACCATGACCAACACCTCCTATGAATATCTGTAGACAAACTCTAGGCACATCAACTATAAAAGCACCGTCGGTCCATAGACCTGTAACTGAGGCTTCACAACCTCGTAATGCCAGTGATCATAAGCTCGCCAAGCTTGAAAGGCCTCTTCGTTCAAAGCTAGCCCAACCAGACCAATCAATAGACTGGCGGTCTGATAAAACTTTTCTAACTCAATCAACAGACGATTGTCTACCCGCCTAGCCTTTCGTAAACCTTTCAACATCTGATCTAGATTTTCTCGAAATCGAAGGGCATCTGGACTGGGGGTGAATCCCTTAGAAAAGGCTGTTTGAAGAAGGGTGATCGTCGTTCTTGCCTCTTGAATCACATCCCTTTCTTCCATAGAAATCACCTTCCTTTTCACCTCCATTGTACACCTTTTTCTCTCTATAAAAATGGAAAATTCCTAAAACTAGGAACAGAATGAGGTTGGGTCAAAAGTCCTAGCCTCTCAATTATTTTTGGATTGTCGAGCAAGACGCAGTGGTTGATGGGCTCTACTACGCTGATTTCATCAGCTTTTACAGCCCTACTCAACTGTGCGAAGGAGGGACGACGAAATTGAATTCTAACGAATTACCGATTTCTGTCCCACTCTCTTAAAAAACTTCCCCAAGTTTCCACTTGAGGAAGTTCTTTTCGAAAGATTAGTCAATGTAGTGCAATTTCCCACGGAAGTCTTCCAGGCTTTGGTATCCTTTTTCTTCCATGATGGCTTTGAGCTCCGCAGTGATGCGTTCAAATGCTCCTACTCCTTCTTTATGAAGCGTCGTGCCGATTTGCACCATACTAGCCCCACAAAGGATATGTTCAAAGGCATCGCGACCGGTCAAGACACCTCCTGTCCCCACAATCTGAATTTCTGGATTCAGACGTTGGTAAAAGGCATGGACATTGGCGAGAGCCGTTGGTTTGATGTATTCTCCACCAATCCCACCAAATCCGTTCTTAGGACGAATCACCACGGATTCATCCTCGATGTAGAGGCCATTTCCGATCGAATTGACGCAATTGACAAACTTGAGCGGGTATTTGTTAAAGATCGCTGCTGCTTGATCAAAATGAACGATATCAAAATAAGGTGGCAACTTGATGCCTAGAGGTTTGGTGAAATAGGCAAAGACCTCAGACAAGATCCGATCTGTCGTATCAAAATCATAGGCGATCTGAGGTTTCCCAGGGACATTGGGACAAGATAGGTTCAACTCTGTCAAGCCTTTAAAGTCACTATCTTGCACCTTTTTCAAGATGGTATGAGTTTCTTCAGGAGACATGCCGACGAGAGATAAGAAGAAGGTCCGGTCTGGATCCGTTTCTTGCAACTCCAATAAGTAATTCAAATAATAGTCCAACCCTTGGTTAGGTAGCCCCATTGAATTGATCGAACCAAGCGGCACATCTTGGTAGCGTGGCTCTGGATTACCAGCACGGAATTCTAAGGTCGCTGTCTTGGTCACAAAGGTCCCCGCAGCTGAGTTCTTCACTTCTTCTAATTCCTCAGTGGTCATACAGGCTACACCTGCCGCATTCATCAGGCAGTTGTCAAATTCAAAACCAGCAATTTGCGTTTTTGTCGATACCATCTTGTACTCCTTTTTTGAAACACCACCAACAGAATTGTTCGGGATGCTCTCTATTTTCTTCTTTCATTATACCATCACTTGGAAGCTTCCGGACTATCAAAGCTAAAAATTCTTCCAAACATTCGGACTTTCCTAGTCGCGATAAAATTTTCAGAAAATTCAACTTTTTTCTTTACAAGCCAAAAAAAGTCTGCTATAATGATCCATGTAATAAAACATGACATTGTTTGTCAACTGTCTCAAAACCACTCCCCTAGCGGGTTTGCTGGTTTTCGTTTCATTCACAAAGGAGAATTAACATGACAACTGCTAAAGAATATATCCAAAGCACTTTCGAAACTGTAAAGGCTCGTAACGGCCATGAAGCTGAATTCCTTCAAGCTGTTGAAGAGTTCCTCAGCACTTTGGAACCTGTTTTTGAAAAACATCCTGAATACATCGAAGAAAACATCTTGGCTCGTATTACAGAACCTGAACGCGTAATTTCTTTCCGTGTTCCTTGGGTTGACCGTGAAGGAAACATCCAAGTAAACCGTGGTTACCGTGTTCAATTCAACTCTGCTGTAGGTCCTTACAAAGGTGGTCTTCGTTTCCACCCAACTGTTAACCAAGGGATCTTGAAATTCCTCGGTTTCGAACAAATCTTCAAAAACGTCTTGACTGGTCTTCCTATCGGTGGTGGTAAAGGTGGATCTGACTTCGATCCTAAAGGAAAAACAGACGCTGAAGTAATGCGTTTCTGCCAAAGCTTCATGACTGAATTGCAAAAACACATCGGTCCTTCTCTTGATGTTCCAGCTGGTGATATCGGGGTTGGTGGACGTGAAATCGGATACCTTTATGGTCAATACAAACGCCTTCGCCAATTTGATGCTGGTGTCTTGACTGGTAAACCTCTTGGTTTCGGTGGTAGCTTGATCCGTCCAGAAGCAACTGGTTATGGTTTGGTTTACTATACGGAAGAAATGCTCAAAGCCAACGGCGACAGCTTTGCTGGTAAGAAAGTCGTGATCTCAGGTTCTGGTAACGTTGCTCAATACGCTCTTCAAAAAGCAACTGAACTTGGTGCAACTGTTATCTCTGTATCTGACTCAAACGGTTACGTGATCGACGAAAACGGTATTGACTTCGACCTTCTTACAGACGTCAAAGAAAAACGTCGTGCACGTTTGACTGAATACGCTGCTGAAAAACCAACTGCTACATACTACGAAGGTTCTGTATGGACTTATGCTGGTAACTATGACATCGCTCTTCCATGTGCAACTCAAAATGAAATCGATGGCGATGCTGCTAAACGTTTGGTCGCTCAAGGGGTGAAAGTTGTCTCTGAAGGAGCAAACATGCCAAGTAACATCGATGCCATCAACGTATACAAAGAAAATGGTATCCTTTACGGACCTGCTAAAGCAGCCAATGCTGGTGGGGTTGCTGTATCTGCTCTTGAAATGAGCCAAAACAGCCAACGTCTTTCATGGACACGCGAAGAAGTGGACGGACGTTTGAAAGACATCATGACCAACATCTTCAACACTGCTAAAACAACTGCAGAAACTTACGGACTTGGTAAAGATTACCTTGCAGGTGCCAACATCGCTGCCTTTGAAAATGTCGCAAACGCGATGATTGCACAAGGTCTTGTATAATCAATCGATATTTTTCTTTGAGACCTTCGGGTCAAAGCCTCTCAACTCCTGAAACCAGTATGTTTCAGGAGTTTTTTTGTAGCTACCGACCTCTATCAAGTCAACCCGACCAAGGGAGAAAAGCCATTTTTAAGACAAGGGGTTCGACCTTCTGTAGTGGAGAGATGTAAGCCCTCTCTTTTTCTGTATCTTTTTCTAAAAAAATTTTATTTTTTTTACTTTACCCCCTTGCATTTTTAATAAATTAGTATTAAACTATAGCAAAAGGAGGTGTGCTTATGTTTCTTTTAGCTCAAGAAAAATCAGATACGATCAAATTCCTTAAGTCTGAATTGGTCCAATTACTCTCCAATATGCGACAAGAAATCGCATCTAGCCGTCAATCACAGACCGGCGCAGCTTGCCATCATATTGAATATTGCATGGACAAGATCCAGAGGGCAAAAAGTTCCGTAGCCATTGCCCTCCCGATCGAATCCTTAAATCTCGAAATCACGACTATGATGCGCAAGCAACTCATCGTCTTGCCACCAGAAGCTCGAAAAAATTGGGACCAAATTAAAAAGCTGGATTTCAAATACTGCCACTTAAAATAGAGAGTGGGACAGAAATCGGTAATTCGTTAGA
>NZ_KV818852.1:337018-337279 GCF_001815045.1 Streptococcus sp. HMSC065E03
GAGGCTAGGACTTTTGTCCCAGCCTCTTTTTTGTGTTAAAAAATATAAAAAATTGGTTCATAAATTAATTTATTCGATAGAATGATTCAATCGTCTACTTAAACTTTCCGCTGTGAGAAAAGTGCCTGAAACAATAACGTTTCAGGCACTCGGGAGTTTTGAGAGTAAAACAGTTCGGGGAACTGTTTTAGCCTGAGCCTAAAAATTAAAAAGCGAAGGGGTTCAAAACGAATTGAACACGGGCTGCGGATTGTGTCAAAA
>NZ_KV818852.1:337379-376474 GCF_001815045.1 Streptococcus sp. HMSC065E03
TCATGGAACTTCTTCGAAGTTCGCTGACGTCCGTTCTCACCTAAGGAAAGTTTCTAAGAGGACCTTGTCTACATTCTAATTTCTGAGCTTTTCTTATTACATGATCCCGTTCTTTCCTGTCGGTAGGCTAATCCCTGCTTCCATCAAGGCATCATGGTAGAGTTTATAGTAGGTATGATAGACAGTCGTCTGGGTTCCATTTTGCGCAGTCATCGCGATGCGGAAGGAATAACGACCATTTTTTTCGATCTGTGGGCCTAAAATCGTAGGACCTATCAACACCTCTGGGTGTTTATCTTGTTCAGACTGATTAACCTGAGCAATCACCTGATAGATCTTGTCGAGATCGGTATTTGCATCTAGCGGAATATCGATCAGCACGCGCATATCGCCACGTGAGAGATTGCTGACGACGGTGATGTTGCGATTCGGGACAAAATGGAGAGTTCCATCAAAGTCCCGCACCTGGGTCGTCCGAATCCCGACACTGCTGACGATTCCGGCAATATTGATAGATCCATTCGTGAGACGAACATTGTCTCCCACGTCCAGCTGGCGTTCTAAAAGGATAAAGAAACCATTGACCAAATCGGAAAGAAAACCTTGGGCTCCCATCCCAATCGCAACCCCAGCAATCCCAGCACCAGCCAAAAGACTAGAGACTGGAAGACCCAGAATCGACAAAATCCAGTAGATCAAGATGAAATACAAACAATAGTTTAAGAGGCTCTCAACCAAACGGAGAATCGTATTTTTACGGGCTTCATCCTGCACCGTATACTTAAAGGAAGGGGTTAATATCCGCTTGACCAGGCTATGGATGACCTTTTTAGCGATAAAAAATAAGAGAAAGATAAAAATCAGAGAGATACATTTTGATATCAGATCATCAAAAATCTTCGTCCAGTCTATTTTACTGAAATAACGTTGGAAAGCTTGACTCATTTATTCGGGCCTTTCTATCAAAGAATAGTATGATTATATCAAATATTCGGAAATAAGGCTATTTTTTGAAAATTTCATTGCTTTTCCCCCCTCACTATCGTATAATATTCCTTAATTATTTTTTAAGGAGGTCCTACATGATTCATCGATTGATTACCACTTGGAATAAAACCAACCTTATGAAAAGGATCGCAATCGGGATTGTACTTGGAGTCATCCTAGCCCTTATCTTCCCGAAAGCAACTGGCATTGGACTCTTAGGAGAGTTCTTTGTTGGGGGGCTCCGTGCGATCGCGCCCCTTCTGGTCTTTGCGCTCGTCGCAAATGCCCTCTCCCAACACCAAAAAGGGACAGAGACCAATATGAAAAAGGTCATCGTTCTCTATCTCCTAGGAACCTTTGCTGCTGCCTTCGTTGCTGTTTTGGTCAATTACATTTTCCCGATCACTATTACCCTGACTGGAAAGGCCGCTGAAGGATCCTCTCCAAACGGGATTGGCGAAGTGATCAGTAACCTCTTGCTCAAGATCGTCGACAACCCGGTCAACGCCTTGCAGCAAGCTAACTACATTGGAATCCTTTCTTGGGCAACTGTCTTTGGGATCGCCATGAGAGAAGCGAGCGAACATAGTAAAGACCTCCTACAAACCCTAGCAGACATCACTTCAAAAATTGTTGAGTGGATTATCAACCTAGCTCCATTTGGGATCTTAGGCTTGGTCTTCACGACCATCGCTGGCCAAGGACTAAGCGCCCTTAGCAACTACGGGATTCTCTTACTTGTTTTGGTTGGTACCATGGCATTTGTAGCCCTGGTCATCAATCCATTGATCGTCTTTTTCATGATCCGCAAGAACCCTTATCCCCTTGTTTTTAAATGCCTCCGTGTCAGTGGGGTAACAGCCTTCTTCACTCGAAGTTCTGCAGCCAATATCCCTGTCAATATGCGTCTCTGTGAAGAGTTGGGGCTGAATCCAGACACCTATTCTGTCTCCATTCCACTTGGTTCAACTGTAAACATGGCAGGCGCAGCTGTGACGATCAATATTTTAACGCTAGCTGCTGCCAATACCTTGCACATTCAGGTTGACTTTGGAACGGCGCTCATCCTGAGTGTCGTAGCGGCTATCTCTGCTTGTGGAGCATCTGGAGTTGCGGGAGGATCTCTCCTTCTCATCCCTGTTGCTTGTAGCCTCTTTGGTATCACCAATGATTTGGCCATGCAAGTCGTCAGCGTCGGCTTTATCATCGGGGTCATCCAAGACTCTTGCGAAACAGCCCTCAACTCTTCGACAGATGTGCTCTTCACCGCCATCGCCGAAATGAGTAGCTGGCCAAAAGAAAAACGCTATTAAATGATCCTATCTCACATAGACAAAAAAACCCAGATCTAGCGATCTGGGTTTTCTTATTTCTTAAAGTATTGTTTGCTTTCTTTGATGATGACAGGGGAGAGAGCTAAAAGGGCAATCAGGTTAGGCAAAGCCATTAGCCCATTCACAATATCCGCGATCACCCAGACCAGATCCAGCTTAAGGAAGCCTCCTAGTCCAACCATAAAAACAAAGAATGTCCGATAGAGGTTGATATGTTTAACACCAAATAGGAATTCAAAACACCGCTCTCCGTAATAAGACCATCCAAGAATAGTCGTGGTCGCAAAAAGCACCAAGCATAGCGTTAAAATAATACCTCCGACTGGGCCAAAGACACCTGTAAACGTATCCTGAGTCAGGGTGCTAGTGCTGCCCCTAGCCATCCACTCACCTGAAACCAGGAGCGAAAGTCCTGTCAAACTACAGATGATAATGGTATCAATAAAGGTTCCTGTCATGGAGATCAAGCCCTGCTCGACGGGCTCATTGGTCTTCGCTGCGGCGGCTGCAATTGGGGCAGATCCAAGACCCGATTCATTGGAGAAAACCCCACGCGCCACCCCTTTTTGGATAGCCATTTTGACCGTTGCTCCTGCGAAACCTCCCATGGCTGCAGTCCCTGTGAAAGCACCTGAAAATACCGATTTCAAGGCTGGAAGCAATTGGTCCAGATGCAAGACAATGATCGTGACAGTCGCAAAGATATAGGCAGCAGCCATAAAAGGAACCACTTTTTCAGAGACTTTGGAAATCCAGTGAATCCCACCAAAGATGATGGTTGAAACCACTAGCGCAATCACTACACTAGCTACTTCTGGAGCCGTTCCAAAACTAGCTTGAAGGGATCCCGTAATGGAATTAACCTGGGTCATGGTTCCGATCCCAAAGAGGGCCACCAAAACACCTGCAACCGCAAAGAAAATAGCCAGTGGTCGCCACTTCTCTCCCATTCCGTGAAGGATGTAGTACATCGGACCACCCGAGATATGACCGTTGTCATCCTTGGTCCGATAACGAATGGCTAAGAGCCCTTCAGCATACTTGGTCGCCATTCCAAAGAAGGCTGCCATCCACATCCAAAAGAGGGCACCTGGGCCACCTGTCTGAATCGCTGTAGCCACCCCTACAATATTCCCCGTCCCTACAGTAGCCGCTAGAGCTGTCGCAAGGGCTCCGAAGCTTGAGATATCCCCGTGTCCCTCATCTTCTGTAAAGATCAAGCGAAAAGCTTTTGGAAGATAGCGTATCTGAAGCAAACCCAAGCGAAGGGTCAGGTAGATCCCTGTTCCTACCAAGAGCACCAATAAGGGGGCGCCCCACACTAGATTATCGAGTTGTTGAAAAAACTGCAATACATGATCCATTTTCTGTCTCCTTTTTCATCGACCGCTCGACAGAAAAGAGAAAAAGAAAGAGCACATGTCAAACATGTACTCTGGTCCTGCTTAAAATAGGGGTCTTCCCCTATTTTTCGCTCTGTCCTTTTACCTGAGAGTTTGAGTAGATGCATCCTCTACCTTGCCCCTTCGGTGCCATTTCTGGTCTCTCCAGAGTTCCGTCCATTCACAGTCACTCACGCTCCTGCAAACTTCATTCGGTCGTATGTAATTTTCTCTATTTTAATCGATTTTCAAAAGTTTGTCAATCGTTTCTGAAAACATCTTGTAAACTACCTGAAAATACACGGTTTTTAATCACTCAAGGAGAAGTGATTGGTCATGAGGTTGCTAGCATCGAGCAAAATCTTGTCCAAGAGTTGATCTGTCGCTTCCTGGATTTGATCACTCATAGCTTGGTTTTCCGCTTCAAAATCAACGGTTTCACCTGTGGCAAGTGCACGATCGACTTTATTGATGCGCGCATGTCCCCAGGCCATTGTCGTTTCTTGGTAATCATCCAAATCACCAACATGGTGAGCATAGTGAGGATCTGCTAGTCCCGCAATAATCCGGTTGGCCCAGTAGAAGGAATCCGTTGTTACCTTAGCCGTCGTATTGGCAAAGTAGTCTGGCGTTGTATCCACTTGGGTAAAGAAAGGAACAGCTGTATTGTATGGCATGGAGCCATAAGAAATCCATTGGATGCCTGTCGTTTCTTGTGGTTTATTGGGACGCAATTGTAAAATCGCTGTCTGGCTGGTCCGGTTAATCCCGATCGTCCGGAAGGTCCGCTGACTCACGTGATCTCCTTCAGGGCCATAAGGATCGTAGATAGTGTCTTGGTAGTGGTTGCTCAATACATATTTGACATCTTCAATCGTCACCTTGCGATAGGGTTTTTGACACCAAGGAATCTCAAAACTCCGTGGATCCTGCTCGATTTCAGGATTGAGGAAACGCTGGATGGCCCAAGCCCGCGGTGTATTGTAGTGACGATCCTTGTCTTTTTGGCTACCAAAGGCATAGCGTGGATTAAAACCTTTCCCTTCTTGATCCAGAATCAAATGGTGCTCTGTGACAAAATGTTCAAGGTCTGGGTCACAAAGAAACTCATCTGGATTACCAAATTCAAAATAATCACTTCCTAGTTGATTCGGGTTGGTCACATAGGCATCGTCAGGGACACGGCGCGCCATCCAGTGGTGACCTCCGATGGTTTCCAACCACCAGATTTCATTCACATCTGAAATGGCAATCCCGTTGGATTCATATGTTCCGTACTCTTCCAAAATCTTTCCGAGACGCAAGACCCCTTCGCGGGCTGTCTTGACATAAGGCAAGACCAAAGTCAGCATGTCTTCCTCACCGATGCCACTCTCTACAAGAGGATCTGCCCCTAGCACACGGCTATTGGTCGTAATGGTCTCTGTCTCACTCATGGCTACATTATAGACATTGATCCCAGCTTCTCCCCAGATCCCGTCTTTAGGAATGGCATCTGGAACCGCTGTATAGCGAACTGGATTATCTGGCAAGTCGATTTCAAAAGTTGATAAAACAGACTTGTAATGACGTGGTTGATCTTCTGGTTTGACCACGATCAATTTCTTGGGCGTAAAAACGCCATTTTGAGAATCCTCTGTTCGTGCTACAATGGTTGAACCATCATAGCTAGCATTTTTTCCGACTAGAATCGTTGTACACGAATCTGCACTTTCACGTTTACGCATGCGTATCCTCCCAAATCATTCATTGCCTCTATTATAGCACTTTTAAAAAGGAGGACCTACTGAAAATCAGATTTAAAAGCGAATCCTTTTCAACAACTTTCAAATATTTTCATTTTATAAAATTTTAAAAAACCTAGCTGATAAACAGCTAGGTTTCGATTATCCTTTAAACGTGACAATGGTCGCGCCACTTCCACCTGCATTTTGGGGGGCGTATTCAAAACTTTTGACGTGTTTGTTGCGGCGGAGGTACTTGGTCACCCCTTCACGGATAACACCCGTCCCGATCCCGTGGATGATATCGACTTGGGCCATGTTGTTGAGCAGGGCCTGATCGATAAAGCCATCTAGCTCTTGCATAGCCTCTTCATAGCGTTTTCCACGGAGGTCCAGACGCGCTCTCGGTCCGCTCGTGTTCGAACGTTTGACGACATTCACCTGACGTTTCTTAGGTTGAGCCGCTTCTTTTTCAGCCTTGATGAGGTTGAATTCTTTTTCTTCCAAGGTCATCTTGATCAAGCCAACTTGTGCCTCCCAGCGACCATCTTTGAGTTGCTTGACTAGGGTTCCGCGTTGGCCATAGCTGATAACCAAGATTTCGTCTCCCACCTTAGGAGCACGCGCCTTTTTGGCTTTTTTCAAGACCTTGTTTTTAGAAAGATCGACGGTCTCAGGCGCTAGTTTTTTCAATTGAGCCTTGGCCTCAATGATTTCATGTGGTTTCAACTGGGATTTGGCGTGAAGGCCTTGAAGGATACGGTCACTCTCTGAGAGGGCCATGTCCACAATTTCCTTGGCCTCTTCTCTTGCCTTATTAAGTTCTGTTTCTCTCTCTCGGGTCAGTTCGTTATAGAGTTTTCGAAGAGCGCGATTGAATTTGAGATTTTCTTGCTCGACCTCTTGAATGGTATCCAAGCGCTTGCGACTTTCTAAGGTCTGCGCCTCCAATTTTTCAATAATTTGATTGACATCATTATCCGTATTGGTCATCTTCATGGCATCCTGGATAATAGTCTCAGACAAGCCCAAACGGCGGGCAATTTCAAAGGCATTGGAGCGGCCAGGAACTCCTTGCATGAAGCGATAGGTCGGACGCAGACTCGCTGTATCAAATTCCATGCTGGCATTTTGCACTCCTGCAGTCT
Organism: Streptococcus sp. HMSC065E03; assembly: GCF_001815045.1. NCBI lineage: Bacteria > Bacillati > Bacillota > Bacilli > Lactobacillales > Streptococcaceae > Streptococcus > Streptococcus sp. HMSC065E03. Next base: position 343,955 of record NZ_KV818852.1, read on the forward strand.
CAATCCCGTAGGCCTTGAGCTCTGGATAGTGGGTTGTCGCCATGGTCTTAATCCCGCGTAAGCGCAGGTCTTCTAGAATGGCAATAGCAAGGCCAGCCCCCTCTTGAGGATCGGTTCCAGCCCCCAACTCATCCAGAAGGATCAAGGAGGCGGTATCCACTTGATTCAAGATAGATACGATATTGGTCATATGGCTGGAGAAGGTCGACAAGCTCTGCTCGATCGATTGTTCATCTCCAATATCTGCAAAGACTTGTGAGAAGATGCCCACACGACTACCTGGATCCGCTAGGATGGGAAGACCAGACTGGGCCATAATTTGCGCTAGTCCCAGCGTTTTTAGCATGATGGTTTTCCCCCCTGTATTGGGACCGGTAATCACGATTTCTGTCAGGTCCTCGGTAAAATGCAGGTCATTCGCGACAGCATTTTCAATCAAGGGATGACGTAGTTGCAAGAGCTGAATAGAGCGATTGCTGCTAACCTCTGGTACCACTGCCTTACAATCGCGCATAAAGCGATACTTGGCCTTGATCAAGTCCAAGTGACCGATAATCCAAGCGTTATTTGCAATCTCTGCTGCATGAGGGCGGAGAGTGTCAGACAATTCCTCCAGAATCTGAATGATTTCATACCGTTCATCTGCTCGATGGTTGGCAATTTCTTCATTAAGATTGACGACTGCTCGAGGCTCGATATAAACAGTATTCCCACTGGCTGAGATATCGTGGACCACCCCTGCAATGCGGTTGCGATAGGTGTTTTTTACTGGTAGAACATTGCGGCCATTCCGACTAGCAATCACAGCATCCGCCAACATATCGGCCTTGCTTTTCAGCAGATCTTGTAGAATCTCTCTGACCTGGTGTTCATTTTCCTGGATTCGACGACGAATTTTGGCCAATTTTTCGCTAGCAAAAGACTCGACAAAGCCTCCTTCGTTGATAGCTTGAAGCCCACCTTGTAGGCGAGGAAGATCCACCAAGTTGTCAAAGAGGCGATTGAGCCTTTCCAGACGGACATTTTCCAAGTTGTCGTAGAAATCCTTGAGCTCATGTGTCACCCGAAGGACAGCTTTTAGCGCTAGTAATTCATCGATATTGAGGGATGCCTCCATCTCCAAACGCTTGGCCACTGGACGGACATCTTGAATGGTCGATACGGCAAAGCGAGGCTCTTCCAAGAGGATCTGCTCCATATCTTCTAGCTCCATAAAGGCCGTTTCGATGCTTTCTTTTTTATCAGTTGGAGTAAGGGCTGCTAGCTCCATCTCCCCTTGTTCTGTCTGTAGATAGGGTTCAAAGAGTTGCTTGACCTTGTCAAACTCCAGAATATCTAAGATTTTTTTATTCATGTTTCTCCTACAAAAAAAGTGAGCGTCCTTCCTTGAATCGGACTTGTCTCACTCCTTTCTTCATTTTTGCTCCTTAAGCTCCGATAATCGCAGTCACCCACAAGTTGTGGAACAGACTGGAACTGATCGGGGTATGAAGGATGATAAAGCGGATCAATCCACTTGCATTTAGTCTATTTTGGATGGAAGCCATGGGAACTGTTGAGAGAATAGTCAAGCCCATCTGGATCACCAAGAGGGTTATCACGACGGCGATCACACCTGCTCCAATTTGATACTTGCGATCCTCCAATTTTTCTGGCTGGGGAACCAAGTGCATAAAGATTCCAATCACGCGGCCGATCAAATAAACCAGCACAAAAATCAACACATAAGCTAACCCTGCATAAAAGATGTCATCTAATTGAAACAGGTAGCGGTTGGCATAAAAATAATTCACCGATTGCTGGGTGGGACTCGAAAAAGGAACCCATAGAGACAAAAGCTTAGCCAGTCCCTTGTAGCTACCACCTGCAATCAAGAGGGCCACCAAGGTCACTAGAAAATAATAGGACTGGAGGATGATGCCTCTTGCATAGCCAATATAAAAGCTCCATGCCAAAATCAATAAGATTAAGAAAGTTAACATGTATCTCCTCTTATTTAGATGATTTATCCTTTAAGTCGTCTAAAGCTTTGCGACGAAAATCATCTAATTCTGTTTCTTTGTCGTCAAACTCAATCTCGCGATTCAGTTGCATAGACAAACTATTTACTGCCAATAAGATAGCGATGGTTTCATCATCGGCCTCTGGCATTTGTTCCTTAATTGCTTGGTATTTTTCTTTCGCAACACGTTCGACTTCTTCCATAAACAAATTATCATGGTTGGTTGTTAAAGTGAGCGCTTTGTTTCCAAATGTAAATTTATATCTATTTAAGCTCGCCATAAAAATCACCTCACGGTATTATACCAAAAAAGGCTAGCTTTGTCAGTAGCAAAGCCCCTCTTCCCAGGGATTTTCCAGTGGATTCTTTCTTTCTTTTTGCTCCCTCTCTCCCTGAATTTGTGGTACAATAGTGGTTATGGAAAGTATGACACTCACTCCAACACAGGAGCAAATCCTTGATTTTGTCCATACCTATCGCAATTCTCTCACTCAAAGTAAGAACCCTCATATGGATTATTTCTTTCGACTAGAGGGAGCGACCGTTTCGATCTACAAGTCTGGAAAGGTCCTGCTCCAGGGCAATGACCTCACTCCTTACCTGACCTTTTTCAGGCAAGATAATGGGAACCCTAAGTCTTCTGCCACTTCATCTGCACGACAAGATCTAGCCATGATCGGAACCGATGAGGTCGGAAACGGCTCTTATTTTGGTGGACTCACCGTTGTCGCATCCTTTGTCACACCTGACCAGCACGACTGGCTCAAAAAGCTTGGTGTTGGTGATTCGAAGACCTTGGATGATCGAAAAATTCAGCAATTGGCTCCTCTCCTTGAGGAAAATATCCAGCACCAAGCACTCTTATTGTCTCCAAAGAAGTACAATGAAGTGATCGCTTCTGGTTACAATGCTGTTTCGGTCAAAGTAGCCCTGCACAATCAGGCCATCTACCTTCTGTTAAATAAAGGAGTCCAAGCAGAGCGAATTGTGATTGATGCCTTTACAACTGCTAAAAACTACCAAAAATACGTAAAAGCTGAAAAAAATCAGGTCACGCAAGCCATTGAGTTGGAAGAAAAAGCCGAAAGCAAGTATCTAGCTGTGGCAGTTAGCTCCATCATCGCCCGCAATCTCTTCCTTCAAAATCTGGAAGATCTGGGCAAGGAACTGGGTTTTAATCTCCCTAGTGGAGCAGGATCTAAATCAGACCAAGTGGCCGCTAAATTGCTTCAGACTTACGGGATGAAAGCTCTGGATTATTGTGCCAAACTCCATTTTAAAAACACAGAAAAAGCAAAGAAATTACTAGAAAGATAAGTCATGTCAAAAAGAAGTTCAAAACAGTCATCGAGCTCACCTGTGGTGAGATTCCTTAAAGAATGGGGCCTCTTCAGTATCATTGTTGGTCTCATCATCGCCTCTCGCATTTACCTCTGGGCTCCGGTCAAGGTAGATGGCCATTCGATGGATCCGACCCTGGCCGATAGCGAGTACCTCCTTGTGGTCAACCACCTCTCGATTGATCGTTTCGACATTGTCGTTGCCAGTGAAAAAGATGACGATGGCAAAACCAAGGACATCGTCAAGCGGGTCATCGGTCTTCCTGGAGATACCATCCAATATGATAACGATACCCTCTACATCAATGGGAAAAAGACCAATGAGCCTTATTTGAAAAACTATATCGCTCGTTTCAAAAAAGATAAATTGCAATCGACCTACACTGGAAAAGGCTTTGAAGAAAACGGAGAACTCTTCCGCCAATTGGCCAATACAGCTCAAGCCTTTACAGTGGACAAGGATGGCAATCCTAAATTTACTTTGAAGTTGCTTGACGATGAATATCTCTTACTTGGAGATGACCGGATCGTTTCAAAAGATAGCCGTCAGGTCGGAGCTTTCAAGAAAGAACAAATCAAAGGGCAAGCCGTCTTTAGACTCTGGCCGATCTACCCTTTCAAAACTTATTAGTATAGATCAACAGACTGAGGCTGAGACAAGTATGTCCCAGCCTCGCTTTATAAAAGGAAAGAAATGATGGAATATTATTTTTCTGGTACTATTGAGCGCATTATTTTTGAAAATCCTAGCAGTTTTTTTCGAATCCTCTTGCTCGACATCAGCGATACCGATGCCGAAGATTTTGATGATTTTGAGATTATTGTGACAGGAACCATGGCAGATATCATGGAAGGCGAAGACTACACCTTCTGGGGGGAGCTGGTCCATCATCCTAAATACGGAGAGCAGCTCAAAATCAGTCGCTATGAACGTGCCAAACCCTCTAGCAAGGGCTTGGTGAAATATTTTTCCAGCGATCACTTTAAAGGAATTGGTCTCAAAACAGCCCAAAAAATCGTGGACCTCTATGGGGACAATACCATTGACAAAATTTTGGAGGCCCCTGAAAAATTAGAAGAAATCACAGGCCTCTCCAAGAAAAACCGCCTGGCTTTTGTAGAAAAACTCCGTCAGAATTACGGAACAGAGCGCATTCTCGCCCAACTAGCCAACTATGGCATTCCCAATAAATTAGCCTTTCAGATCCAAGATTTTTATAAAGAAGAAACCCTCCAGATCGTGGAGCAACAGCCCTACCGATTGGTGGAAGATATCCAAGGCATGGGCTTTAAAATCGCGGACCAACTAGCCGAAGAATTGGGTATTGCAAGTGACGCCCCTGAGCGTTTCCGCGCGGGTCTGATCCACAGCCTTTTTAGCTACTCTATCGAGACTGGAAATACCTATATCGAAGCCAAGGACCTCCTGCGCTATACCATTGACCTCCTAGAATCCGCTCGTCCAGTAGAATTGGATCCTTCCACTGTCGTCCAGGAATTAGGACGCCTCATCGAGGAAGATAAGGTCCAAAACGTGGACACCAAGATCTTTGACAACAGCCTCTTCTTTGCGGAGGAAGGGATTCGTAGTCATATCGGTCGATTGTTGGAAAAAGGAAAGTCGACTTCATTTGACCCTGAGAAAATCAACCAGGCGATTGAGGCGGTTGAAAAAGATTTGGGGATTCGCTACGATGCGATTCAAAAAGAGGCCATTCACCAAGCTATCCAAAACAAGGTCTTTATCCTCACAGGGGGACCGGGGACAGGAAAGACTACAGTTATCAATGGGATGATCAGCGTCTATGCCCAACTCCACCAACTGGATCTTCGGAAGAAACAAGACCTGCCGATCCTCTTGGCTGCCCCAACAGGACGGGCAGCTAGACGCATGAATGAGCTGACAGGACTTCCGAGCGCCACCATCCACCGCCATTTGGGGATGACAGGAGATGATGACACCAGCCACTTAGAGGACTATCTGGATGCAGACTTCATCATTGTGGACGAATTTTCCATGGTTGATACCTGGCTGGCTAATCAATTACTCAGCAACATCGCAACCGATACCAAACTCTTGATTGTGGGAGATGCCGACCAATTACCTTCCGTCAGCCCTGGTCAGGTCTTGGCTGATCTCTTGCAGATCCCAAGCATCCCTCAGACCAAACTCGAACATATTTTCCGTCAGAGTGAGGACTCGACCATTGTCTCACTAGCAGGAGACATTCGCCAAGGCAAGCTTCCTCAAGATTTCACAGAACGAAAAGCTGACCGCTCTTATTTCGAAGCCGGAAGCGAACACATCCCTAAGATGATCGAACAAATCACTTCTGCTGCCCTTCGTAGTCAGATCCCTGCTCGAGATATCCAAGTCTTGGCACCCATGTACAAGGGCCAGGCCGGCATTGACAATATCAATACGCTCATGCAAGACCTTCTCAATCCAGCTGTCAAAGATCAGGTCGTTTTTGACACGCCAGACTGCCAATACCGTGACGGAGATAAGGTCATCCATCTGGTCAATGATGCAGAAAGCAATGTCTTTAACGGAGATATCGGCTACATCACCGATCTTCTCCCAGGAAAATATACAGAATCCAAGCAAGATGAATTGACCATCCAATTTGATGGCAATGAAATCGTCTACCCGCGCAATGAATGGTACAAGATTCGCTTAGCCTATGCGATGAGTATTCACAAATCGCAAGGAAGCGAGTTTCCTGTAGTGATTCTACCCATTACCAATCAAAGCCACCGGATGTTGCAGCGTAATTTGATCTATACTGCCATCACGCGCTCTAAGAGCAAACTGATCCTCTTAGGGGAATACAGCGCCTTTGATTACGCCACTAAAAATACCGGTACTGCGCGCAAGACCTATTTGGTGGAGCGCTTCAAGGACCTGGACGGAGGCGAGGCGACCAAAGACTCTTCTTCAGCCATTGCCACCTCTTCTGATACAGTCGAGTCTACACGAAGCAAGGAAGGGACTGTTGTAAAGAAGGCTGAGCCTGATGAATCGACTGTCTATCGACTGACAGAAGACAATCTCCACACCATCTCTCCTATGATCGGACTGACTGAAGAAGAGATTGCAGCCTTTTTTGACATCAAAAAATACGACTAGTGAACAAACTAGTCGTTTTCTTTTTCTTCCACCAAAGGCAACTCGGTATGATCGACGAAATTGGTCATGGTGACACCCAAAAGCCGGATTCCAGTATTTGTCGATTCAATTTCTTGAAAAATTTGGCGAGCGGAACGATTGATCCGCTCAGCCTCTCGTGTTGGCTCCGTCAATGTCATTCGCTTGGTCAGGGTGGTAAAGTCTCCATAGCGCACCTTTAAAACCAAGGTCTTTCCTTGCTTGCCGTTTTTTTCCAGCGATTGGGCTACTTTACTGGACAGATTGGCAATTTCTTCTAAAATATCATCTTCAGCATAAAGGAGCTTGCGGTAGGTCCGCTCTTTTCCAATCGACTTGCGGATACGATGGCTCTTGACAGGGCTATTGTGAATCCCTCGCGCCTTGCGGAAGAGATCATAGCCAAAGCGGCCAAAACGGTCAATCAAGGTCATCTCCGGGATGGCTAAAAGATCCGCTCCAGTATAGACCCCCATCTTATGCAGTCGCTCCACTGTCTTCTTTCCTACCCCATGAAATTTGGCAATGTCCATCTGGCTCAGGAAATCTTCTGCGTCCTCCGGTAAGACCACCGTTAGGCCACGGGGTTTTTGGTAGTCACTCGCCATCTTGGCCAAAAATTTATTATAAGAAACACCCGCTGAAGCTGTGAGATGCAGCTCTTCCCAGATCGCATGCTGAATCAAGCGAGCAATTTTGACAGCTGATTTGCTCTGGATTTTATTTTCCGTCACATCTAGATAGGATTCATCAATACTCATGGGCTCGATCAGATCTGTATAGCGCTTGAAAATCTCACGAACCTGCTCGCCCACTTCTCGGTATTTCTCATAATTTCCAGAGATAAAGATCGCGTGGGGACAAAGGTCTAGCGCTTCTTTGGAACTCATAGCCGAATGAATGCCATATTTCCGTGCTTCATAGTTACAGGTCGAGACCACACCTCTCCCTCCTGATTGACGAGGGTCCTGGCCAATCACGACAGGCTTCCCCTTTAAACTAGGGTTATCTCTTTCTTCGACGGCAGCAAAAAATGCATCCATATCAATATGAATAATCTTGCGACTCGTATCATTCACCAATGGAAATATCAGCATTTTTCACCCTCCTTTATTTCTATTATAGGAAGAAAATTTCAGAATTGCAAAAATCGACTCTCCAGAAAACATGAAAATTGATGAAAAACTGTGCTTGTTTTCAAAAATATAGTACAGTATCGCAGAGGATTTGAAACTGTATTACAAAAGAATCTGTTGTTTTTCGCAATTCGCCTTTGTGTAACCGATTTCTGTATGGTATACTACTATTGTAAGTGCAACAGATATAGTTGCTAGAAAGACAATAGAGGAAAATAAAAATGGTTGTTAAAACAGTCGTTGAAGCACAAGATATTTTTGACAAAGCCTGGGAAGGCTTCAAAGGTGAAGATTGGAAAGAAAAAGCAAGCGTTTCTCGCTTCGTTCAAGCTAACTACACACCATATGATGGTGATGAAAGCTTCCTAGCTGGTCCAACTGAACGTTCTCTTCACATCAAAAAAATTGTTGAAGAAACGAAAGCTCATTATGAAGAAACTCGTTTCCCATACGATAACCGTCCAACATCTATCGCTGATATCGCAGCTGGATATATCGATAAAGAAAACGAAGTGATCTTCGGTATCCAAAATGATGAATTATTCAAATTGAACTTTATGCCTCGTGGTGGTATCCGTATGGCGGAAACTACTTTGAAAGAAAATGGATACGAACCAGATCCTGCAGTTCATGAAATCTTCACAAAATACGTTACAACTGTAAACGACGGTATCTTCCGCGCTTACACTTCTAACATCCGTCGTGCTCGTCACGCTCACACTGTAACTGGTCTTCCAGATGCTTACTCTCGTGGACGTATCATCGGGGTTTATGCTCGTTTGGCTCTTTACGGTGCTGACTACTTGATGGCTGAAAAAGCAAACGACTGGAACTCTATTACTGAAATCGATGAAGAATCAATCCGTCTTCGTGAAGAAGTAAACCTTCAATACCAAGCACTTCAAGAAGTTGTTAAATTGGGTGACCTTTATGGTGTAGACGTACGTCGTCCTGCCTTCGATACAAAAGAAGCGATCCAATGGACAAATATCGCCTTCATGGCTGTCTGCCGTGTGATCAACGGTGCTGCTACTTCTCTTGGACGTGTGCCAATCGTTTTGGATATCTACGCTGAACGTGACTTGGCTCGTGGTACTTACACTGAATCAGAAATCCAAGAATTCGTTGACGATTTCGTTATGAAATTGCGTACTGTTAAATTTGCTCGTACAAAAGCTTACGACCAATTGTACTCAGGTGACCCAACCTTCATCACAACTTCTATGGCTGGTATGGGTAACGACGGACGTCACCGTGTTACTAAGATGGACTACCGTTTCTTGAACACTTTGGACAACATCGGTAACTCTCCAGAACCAAACTTGACAGTCCTTTGGACTGATAAATTGCCATATAGCTTCCGTCGCTACTGTATGCACATGAGCCACAAACACTCTTCTATCCAATACGAAGGTGTGACAACAATGGCTAAAGACGGATACGGTGAAATGAGCTGTATCTCATGTTGTGTATCTCCACTTGACCCAGAAAACGAAGAACAACGCCACAACATCCAATACTTCGGTGCTCGTGTTAACGTGCTTAAAGCTCTTCTTACTGGTTTGAACGGTGGTTACGACGATGTTCATAAAGACTACAAAGTATTTGATATCGATCCTATCCGTGACGAAGTTCTTGAATTCGAATCTGTTAAAGCAAACTTCGAAAAATCTCTTGACTGGTTGACTGACACTTATGTAGATGCTTTGAACATCATCCACTACATGACTGATAAGTACAACTACGAAGCAGTTCAAATGGCCTTCTTGCCAACTCACCAACGCGCTAACATGGGATTCGGTATCTGTGGATTCGCTAACACTGTTGATACATTGTCAGCTATCAAGTACGCTACTGTTAAACCAATCCGTGATGAAAATGGCTACATCTACGATTACGAAACAATCGGTGAATACCCACGTTGGGGTGAAGATGACCCACGTTCAAACGAATTGGCAGAATGGTTGATCGAAGCTTACACTACTCGTCTTCGCAGCCACAAACTTTACAAGAACGCTGAAGCAACTGTTTCACTTCTTACCATCACTTCTAACGTTGCATACTCTAAACAAACTGGTAACTCTCCAGTCCACAAAGGGGTATACCTCAACGAAGATGGTTCTGTAAACTTGTCTAAATTGGAATTCTTCTCACCAGGTGCTAACCCATCTAACAAAGCGAAAGGTGGATGGTTGCAAAACTTGAACTCACTTGCTAGCCTTGACTTTGGTTATGCAGCTGATGGTATCTCACTCACTACTCAAGTTTCACCACGTGCTCTTGGTAAGACTCGTGACGAACAAGTTGATAACTTGGTAACGATCCTTGATGGTTACTTCGAAAACGGTGGACAACACGTTAACTTGAACGTTATGGACTTGAACGATGTTTACGAAAAGATCATGTCAGGTGAAGACGTTATCGTTCGTATCTCTGGATACTGTGTAAACACGAAATACCTCACTCCAGAACAAAAAACTGAATTGACACAACGTGTCTTCCACGAAGTTCTTTCAATGGATGATGCATTGAGCTAAGATTCAAATAGATGAAAAAACCAGCCGTTTCCGACTGGTTTTTTCATCCTCATCGCAAGATTATTCTGAATTTTGAAAGAGTTTAAGAGCCCGCTATATAGAGTTTGACAGCGCTTCCTCCGAGTGTTATAGTAGAGCTGTAAATAAGATAGAAGGGGTGATCCTATGTTTTTAACATTTATTTTCGCTATTATTTGGCTCTTTATTCTGATTGCACTGATCTTTTTAGCAACCCTTCTCGTCCAGGATACGACCGTGCAGCACCACCACCCGAGTTAACGAATCTTAGGGCTAGACAATAGCTATTCTAAATGAATTCATAAGGACAAGAAACAAACTAGAATTGTTAGATTTTAGTTCTGTCTCTCGTCCTTTTTTGCTATAATAGAAACAGATTATTTAGTAAGAAGGAAATTATGGAAGAGTCAAAACAGATCAACCAAGTGATCGACGTCCTGATGTTAGCTGGAACCCTCCTTATAGAGAGCGGTTCTGAGATTCACCGGGTCGAAGATACCATGATCCGGATCGCCCATTCACAGGGAATCGTCGATTGCAATGTTTTAGCGATGCCAGTCGCTATTTTCTTTTCAATTGAGAACGCCAATGTCACGCGCATGAAACGGATCTTGCGGACCAATTACAATATCGAAAAGGTCTGTGATGTCAACCAGATCTCTCGTCAACTAGTCTCTGGAGAGATGGATCTCGAGCACGCTTACCAGGCCCTGAGCGAGTTGAAAAAAAAGCGTGTTCCTTATACCAATCTCCAGTTGACCATTGCGGCAACCCTCAGTGCGCCTTTCTTCTCCATCATGTTTGGAGGAAATTTCTACGATGCCATTGGAGCGGGCATTGCAACTGTCTTTGCCTTTGCTTTTTCACTTGTCGTTGATAAATACGTGCGCATTCCTTTTGCCACTGCTTTTGCGGCCGCCTTTGTCTTTGGTTTTTTAGCCCATATCTGGACGCGCTATAGTGGTTTTCCATCCAATACCGATCTCATTATCGCAGGCTGTGTCATGCCCTTCGTTCCTGGGATCGCTATGACCAATGCTGTCCGCGATCTCATGAATTACCACCTCAACTCTGGGATGAGCAAACTCTTTGAGACTCTCCTCATTACTCTTGCCCTTGGTGCCGGTACAACCGTTGCCCTCGTCCTTATGAAATAAAATCATGAACTTAACTGAATTTTTAATCCAAGCGGTGGCCAGTTTGATTGCCATCATCACCTTTTTAATCGTCCTAAATGTGCAGCGCTCCATGCTGATTCCTGGAGGAATCTTAGGGATGGGCATCTGGCTACTATACTATATTCTAAAAGGCCCTACCAATGTTATCGTAGCAACCTTTATCGCCGCTATCGTGGGATCCTGCATTAGTCAGATTTTAAGTATCATTCTCAAGACGCCTGTCGTGGTCTTTATGTTGTCCATTCTCGCGCCCTTGGTTCCTGGATATATTTCCTATCGAACTACTTCCTTTTTTGTCAGTGGCCAATATCGTCAGGCAGTGACCAGCGTGACCCTGGTGGTTATTCTGGCCTTGGTGATCTCCATCGGGATGGCTAGTGGATCTGTCGTTTTGAAACTCTACCATTCTTATCAACGCTATCAAAAAAGAAAAATGACCAATGCTAACTAGCATTTGTCATGTTGGTAACAAAGTCTTCTTAAAACTTTCCTTAGGTGAGCACGGACGTCAGCGAACTTCGTAGAAGTTCCATGACTTAGTTTTGGACCTAAGGTTCCAAAACTCCCGAGTGCTAGAAACAATAGTGTTTCTAGCACTTTTCTCACGGCGGAAAGTTTTTGTATTTTCTTGATTCATTTTAACAATTGGAACTCATTTTTATTTTTTGAAGAAAACTAAAAGTTTATGTACAATTGACTAAACTAAAGCTAAACCATTGATACAACTGAATTAGAAGCATAAAGTACATTCTTTAAAAAGTGTACTTTATTTTTGTTTTGTAAATTATTCTGAAACTACTTTCACATATTAAAAATTGAATCTAAATTGCTGTAGGCCTATAATAAAGATAGGAATAATAAGAATTCTTCCTAGAAAGGAGTATACTGTATCATATGTGACAGTATTATAAATGAATCATGAAAAAAATAATTACTATAGTACAGTGCATTTTGTTCCTCGTGTCTCCTTACATAGCTAGAGAACTATGCTTGATGAGTAAAAATCTGGTGGATAATATGTTCCTCACATTCTTTATCATGCTAACAATTTCTTTTTGGCTTGGTATTTGGAAGTTGGGAGATCTTGTGGGAAATCCAAAATAGAAAGTAAAAAGTTGTGCTAGAGATGAGATTTTTATTTATTTTAATTATTAATACACCTTATTTCTTTTATTTAAAATGGAAGGATAAGCCTAAACAAAAAAATAAGTCCTTTTGTTATCTTTATAAGTTTTACATGATTTACTTGTGGTTTATCTTCATAATTTCCATAATGGCTATCGGTATTTTATCCCTTGGAATAGTAGCTGGTATGGGAAGAAAACTTCCGTTTGGTTTCTTTGTTTTATCTTTTTTATTTGTAGTTCTATTTAGTTTCTATATTTTTAGTATTCTAAAAGAGATAAAGGAATTAAAGCAAATAAAAGGTAAGTAAATAGATAGACGTAATCTAATTTGAATTGTCTTTATCTGGACTATACATCAAAATAAACAAGAATAGGGAAAAGTCTTTAGGATCAAAAAACGCATAATATTAGGTTTTGAAGAACCTTGATACTATGCGTTTTATTGTGGGGAGATTTACTTTATTTTCTCCTGAAATTGAGTTTTTACCTAGTATCGTTTTACTTCCGATTAGAGATAACAAATTTATCAATGAATAGTAAGTGATATAATGCAAGTACAAATCCCCAGAAACTACCACGAAGAGAAAATTCTTGATGATTAAGAGGAAGCAAATCACGGTTTCCTATATAGATGCATGTCAAAATCACAAATAGAATCCAAAATAAATCAGTCCATTTATATTTTGAAAAAAGACAAGGTGTTTTATCCTTGTCTTTTTCGTTTTACGTTTTAGTACTGCTTTTGTTTCAATGTCAATAAATGTGTTCTTTTTGGAGTATTCTATAGATTCGAGGTAACATTATCACGGTATAGATCAGGAGAGAAACACCTCCAAATATGAATATAAGACCTCCGTTTATGTCCTTTTGAAATAGATAAGTAAATACAATGGTACCTATCGGCATGATAGACGTATTTAGTGTGAACAAAGTACTCATTACTCTTCCTAAATAATTTGTTTCAATGCTACTTTGAAGATAGGTCATGACGACAATATTTAGAATAACAAGAGTGAATGCGATAATTCCCATAAATAAACCGCCAACGGAAGAAATAATCACTTGGGTGTTAGTAGTTGCAAATGTAATACCCAAACCAACGATTGCGATGGTTAGAAGAAAAAGTGGAATGCGAATTCTATTAGTGAGAAGTGTATTATTTTCTTTTTTGTCTGGCAATAGTGACATAGACACACTGGCTAATAACATTCCAACTGCAGACATTGTTTCTAGGATACCTACTGTTGCATTATCTAATAAGAGTTGCTCTTTGACTACAAATGGCACTCCAATGCTAATGGAAGTATAGAAAAAATTCAGTACAACACTAACAAGAATAATATATTTGACAATCTGATTTTCTTTTAAGAATTGGATAATTTCTTTGACCCCGTGTTGATGCTTTTCATTCTGTTTAATCTTAGCTTCTTGCTCTTCGTGTTCATAGAAGAATTTCATGGTAAGTAAGACACCTAAAGAAAGGATATTTGCAATGATTTCTATAAGAATAAAGCCTGAGAAGCCTAACCAATTATAAAGAATGACTCCAATAGCTGGGGAAAGCATGGTTGCGATAGCAATGGCGGTTTGTGTAACAGAGCTTAATCGTTGAATTTTTGTATCATTTACTAACTCGTGGATAGAGGCTGAATAACAAGTATCATTGATGTTAACTGTGACAGAGTGAAGTATGACAAACGGAATTACTAAATATAAGATAGTAGATGAATTCGTTAAAAAATAAAATGCATAAAACAGAAGAAAGATAATAATTCTAAAAATAAAATTATAAATTAAGATCTTTTTATGACGGTATCGGTCTACTAAATTACCGATTGGAACCAAGAAAATCAAACTAACTAAAGGATAGATGATCATATTGATTCCAAAACTCATTGCCGATTTTGTTTGGTCCAGTAACATTAATCCTAAAGCAAAATTAAAAGCTTTTCCACTTAAAGAACTAATAAAACTACTAATAAAGTCTTTGATGATTTGTCTATTAGACATTTGATCACTTATTAAATTCTTAATATTAGCCCCCTCCATTCGTTTCAACATTACTTCGGTTATCTAATCCTATTCAATCAACCTGTGTTGTAAGGTAATTGGGATAGTAGATAGACCATAATTTTTATTAATTAAGATTTTACCAATTATACTAATAAAAGTATAATAAAAAATGTAAAAAATATTGTCTTTATGTTTACTAATTATATTTCTCTCTTGCTTTGACATTATCTAAATTGATAACTTCTTACGTACCTCTTCTAAAATAGGATATATTTTACAATCGTTAAAGGATTTCAAAATGAAACAGATTGTTTTATTTTGCTTTTTGTAGGTTTTAACTTCATTCTAGATGTTGATACTATTTATCATAACGCTTGACGTCGCTTTCAAACGGGAGTACAATAATATTGAGGACAAGATGGTTAATCTCTTTTATTTAGGAGGTGTCAGATATGCAAATCTATTTTGTTTATTCTATTTTCTATCTATTATCACGCGTAGTAGCACTTGTAGTTCTAGCTTATCTTATTAAGTTACTCATTGCTCGTTTAAAAAGAAACTAAGTAACATTTTGCCCAAATAGTAGTTATTTGGGCTTTTTGCTATACTTTAGCCTAGTGGATTAAATTTATAAAGATAGGATTTAGCATATTCTTATTGAGTGATTTTATTTTATGAAGGTTGTTTATAGGTAAAGGGGAAAATAGATGGTTTCTAAAATTGATGTGGCTTGGGACTTGTTTCTGGAGGGAAAAACATCAGAAGCTAAAAAGTTGGTTGAACAAGATTTTTCCATTGATACCTGTACAGATTTTAGCCTTTTAAATCTGATGGGGTATTTATTATTGGCAGAAAAAGACTATGCCTCGTGTACCCGTATCTTTGAGAAATACATTTTATTAGCTCAACAAAATGAAGACAAAGAACATGAACACATTGGATTACATCAATTAGATATGATCTACAGAGATCAGGGTGATTTTCATAAGGCTTTAAAGCTCATTGAAGATGAAGAGAAGATAATTGAAGAGCATTTTCCCAATGATAATCTAAAGAAAGCTGTGAATAACTACGAACAAGGCTATTTGAGATTGAAATTAAACAATCTTGATGAAGCTCTTACATTCATGAATCTGTCACTGGAACAATCTTTAGAGACTGATGATGTGATTTCTCAGGCTTGTAGCTATAGAGGGTTAGGGGAAATTTATTTAGCCTTGGAAGATAAAGGATTAGCCAACACACATTTCAAACGAGCTATAGAACTTTTCGAAAGTGTTGGAGAGTTTGAAGGGATAAAGGAAATTGAGGAATTGATTAATCGATGATTTTGCATTTAGATTTTGTCATTAGTTTGCTTAAATAAAGTACATAATTGACATGATTAGCTCAAAAAATTTTTTTGTTACTAAAGTAATCGCTTCACTTATCTTAAAATAGTTTTTCTCCATTCAAACTAATGCAAAATAATATTCGTTTTTCAATTTCTCAAAGTGTTATCGCTTGCATTTTTACTTAAAAGGGATACAATGATAGTGAAAAAACAAATCCTTTAAAGTATGCGAGGTGCTGTATGATGATAAGCAAGTATATCAAGTATCTTCCTTGGATGATCCTAGGAACCCTCTCCTCCTATCTATTAGCAACTGATTATGCCCGTAATTCATTTGACTTGTTCTATCTGACCTTGAACTTTACGATTGTGTACATCGCTTTAATCGTCTTCTACGAAAAAGTTCTAAGAGACAAATGCAAAGAACTCTTCATACGAATCATGAGCAATCCTAAAAAAGATAAGCAAGGATAAGAGTTGAAAAGCCATCTGAGGATGGCTTTTTCTTATAGATTCTCTATTTTTCTTTGAAACATTGCAAAATCGGTCCCGAGAATGATTTCCTTGCTGATCTAGCTTTTTCAAGGGAGTTTAACCCTTAAATATGGTAAAATAGTAACGAAATATACTAGTAGATATCAAATAAAAAAGAGGTTAAGAATGACAATTGGGATTGATAAGATTGGTTTTGCGACGAGCCCTTATGTCTTGCGTTTAGAAGATTTGGCTACTGCTCGTGATACTGATCCCGAAAAACTGAGCAAGGGTCTTCTCTTAAAAGAACAAAGTGTTGCACCGATCACAGAAGACATCGTCACATTGGCTGCTACTGCAGCAGATGATATTTTAACAGACGAAGATAAAGAAGCAATCGACATGGTGATTCTTGCGACAGAATCTGGAATTGACCAGAGTAAGGCTGCTGCTGTGTTTGTCCATGGCTTACTAGACATCCAGCCTTTCGCCCGCTCTTTTGAGATGAAAGAAGCCTGCTATGCTGCAACTGCTGCCTTGGATTATGCTAAACTCCATGTTGAAAAATTCCCACAGAGTAAGGTTTTGGTCATTG
The DNA here is from genome assembly GCF_001815045.1 of Streptococcus sp. HMSC065E03. Taxonomy (NCBI): domain Bacteria; kingdom Bacillati; phylum Bacillota; class Bacilli; order Lactobacillales; family Streptococcaceae; genus Streptococcus; species Streptococcus sp. HMSC065E03. The sequence continues at coordinate 360,856 of NZ_KV818852.1, forward strand.
CCAGTGACATTGCTAAATACGGAATTGGAACTCCTGGAGAACCAACACAGGGGGCCGGAGCGGTTGCCATGCTAATCAGCCAAAATCCTCGTATTCTATCTTTTAACGATGATAATGTTGCCCAAACACGCGATGTCATGGATTTTTGGCGTCCAAATTACGCGACAACTCCCTTCGTGAATGGAATTTATTCAACACAACAATATCTAGATTCTCTGAAAACAACCTGGGCGGAATACCAGAAACGGACTGGCCTTACCTTGACAGACTTTGCGGCCGTCTGCTTCCATTTACCTTATCCAAAATTAGCTCTCAAGGGCTTGAAAAAAATCTTGGATAAGTCAGTACCAGAAGAGAAAAAAGATCAATTACAATACAACTTTGATCAATCGATTCTATACAGCCAACGCGTAGGAAATATCTACACTGGATCTCTTTTCCTAGGCTTGCTGTCACTACTGGAAAATGACCCCCAACTCAAAGCTGGTGACCGAATCGCCCTCTTTAGCTATGGAAGTGGAGCGGTTTCTGAGATCTTTAGCGCCAATCTCGTTCCTGGTTTTGAGCAACTCTTAGATCACAAACGCATGGAAAGACTGGACCAACGTACGGTTCTTAGTGTTTCTGACTACGAACGACTATTTTATGAGGAAGTAGATCTAGATCCTAGTGGCAATCAAGTGTTTGAGCCTGCTACGCTTCAAACTTATGCTTTGACAGAGATCAAGGAACACCAACGCACTTACCAGAAAGTAGAAAAATAATGGCACGATTACCAGGTTTTGCAAAACTTTCGCCCACTGAACGCATAGAGGCCTTACTGAAGGAAGGCCTCTTAACTTGGGATGAAGCACAGATCTTAAAAGAACAAAAGGGACTCCCCCTCTCTATTGCAGATCAACTGACGGAAAATGTCTTGTCGACCTTTGATCTGCCTTTTAGCCTCGCTCCTTATTTTCTGATCAATGGTCGTGACTATGTCCTTCCTATGGTCACAGAAGAGCCTTCCGTAGTTGCTGCAGCCAGCTTTGCAGCCAAACTCATCCAACGTTCGGGCGGTTTCACCACCCAAGTGCACCAACGCCAAATGATCGGTGAGATTGCTCTGACAGATGTTAAGGATGTGGAAATGGCTAGCAAGCGCATCCTAGAAGACAAGGAAACTCTTCTTCAGCTAGCTAATGAAGCCTATCCTTCTATCGTCAAGCGTGGAGGCGGAGCAAGGGATCTTTGGGTCGAAAACAAGGGGGACTTTCTCATTGTCTACTTGGCTGTCGATCCTAAAGAGGCCATGGGGGCCAATATGCTCAACACCATGCTGGAAGCGCTGACCGATCGCATCCAAGAACTCTCTAGTGGTCAGGCCTTAATGGCGATTTTATCCAACTTGGCCACGCGCTCTTTGGTGAGTGCACGGTGCACTATCGATTTTAAAGCACTGAGTCGAAATCCTGAGGAAGCCATTGAGATTGCTCACCGGATGGAGCTAGCTAGCCAACTGGCTCAAGTGGATCCTTACCGTGCAGCCACTCATAACAAGGGAATTTTTAACGGGATTGATGCCCTGGTCCTTGCGACAGGTAATGACTGGCGGGCCATCGAAGCAGGAGCCCATGCCTATGCTGCACAAAGTGGTTCTTACAAGGGTTTGAGTCACTGGACAAGTCAGCCGGAAGAGAAAAAACTCTATGGAGAGATCACCCTACCAATGCCGGTTGCGACAAAAGGAGGCTCGATTGGCCTCAACCCAACGGTTCAAGTCAGCCACCGTTTGCTAGGAGAGCCTTCTGCTATTGAATTAGCAGGTATCATTGCTTCGCTCGGTTTAGCGCAGAATTTCGCGGCCCTCAAAGCCCTAGTCACCACAGGAATTCAAGCAGGACATATGAAACTCCAAGCACGCTCCCTAGCCCTTCTAGCAGGAGCAAAGGAAGAGGAAGTTCCCCGATTGGTTAACCAACTCCTTGAAAACAAACCCTTTAACTTAGAAAAGGCACAAACACTCTTACAAGAATTGAGAAAATAAAGAACTAAGACCGACGTCTTAGTTCTTTTGTGTTTGAAAAGATTTTCTTATTGTTTTAAAAATGGCAACTCGGGATGTTTCTTGGTATAGAGCACCACTTCGATAAAAGTCCCTACTTGGACGGCAAAGAGCAGTCCGACGAGAAGATTAATCCGATGGTCTGTTTCATAAAACGGAGAGTTCCATAAGAAGTGATTGGCTACTGTCGAGAGAACACACCAAAGCCCAAAGAGTTTTTCCTTTTGCTGGGTTACTTGAGACAACAAGAGGAAGATACCAACAGATACAACAGCTGTATAGAGGGCATGTGAAGCTAATCCACCAGAAATCCGGTTAATGGCCTCAGTAACGGCAGCTAATTGGCTGGATTTTGTTTGGCGGGCAACGTACCCTAAATCCTCAATGATTTGAAAACCAAAGCCAGAGCCCAAACCTGCAATTAGAATCGCTTTTAGATCTTTCTTGCCAACCATCAAGACAACCCAAAAGGCAACCAGAGCCTTAAAGAATTCCTCTGAAAACGGGGCCGTCAAAGCATCGGTCCACTTGTTAAAGACAGTGGCATCCTTGATCACATGGCTATTCATAATATCAATCAAGCTATTGCCTGAAAAGCTCAACCAGCCTGCTACGAAGGCTCCTCCAAACATGGCAATCCATAGGATGTAGGTCGGTACAGACAACTGCTTGGTCAATCGTTTTGAAAAGAGATAGAGTGGGATAATAATAGCAGCTAAGACCGACAAGTTTAAGACCAAATCTCTGCCGGCAGACTGGCTATATTCTTGTTGAGAAAGATGACCGAGTTCAAACTCCAAGCCAATTCCTGCAAACAGTAGAAAAAGATAGATTGAGGCTCTTTGAATTTTAGTCATCTTGTTTTCCTCCCTTTTGTTTCTTTGAGCGAATCAGGTAGATCACAATCGCTAGAAGGGTTGCCCCGAACAAGCCTGCTGCTAGAATGTAATCATAGTCAAAATCAACGAGATCAATCTTCTCTTCATAAGCAGCATCTTCTTCGTCATCTAGATCCTGCAGGGCACTTTTTCCGTGTTCATCTGCTACCTTTTGTTCTGCTTCTTTTCTGATTTCTTGCAAGCGTTCGAAGGTTTTCTCAGCTCTTGCCAAGCTTTCCTCTGTTGCCTTCTCACTAGCTTCTTCAGGCTGAGAAGCAAGGGCAATTTGTTCCTTATCACTCAGATCTTGTTCGACCATCCACTGAGACTCCAACCGTTCCATTTCAGTACGAATCGCCCCATCTTCGAATAAATCTGGATACTTGGCCACAAGGTCATTGATTCTTGAAATGGTCCAATACCAAGAGCGATCATTGTAATGATCCCCTAATTCTTGGTAGGCTTGATAGGTGTTGAGAATATTGCCATAGTAGGGTAGATATGGAGCATTTCGTGGACTGCCCATCGACAGCCACATGGTACCTCCACCTGCACTCGCTGGGACCTCATCTTTCAGTTGGAAAATATGGGCCTCCATGACATTTGGATTGGAAATGGGGTATTTATAAACCGCATCAAACTCTCCTTTTTTCGGAATGCCTTTTCCATCCAGCTCCATTTGATCCTGTGGTTTATATTTGGTTCCTTCCAAACGATTGCGTTGGAGATTCATGGCATCGCGAAGGGTTAATTTTCGATCGGTTGTATGAAGAAGGTCAAAGGACGCATCGTCATATTTAACAGGAGAGCTTGGGTCTAGCGATTTGATTCCCGACCAAACCCGAGAGCGGTCTGCTTCTTGCAAAGGCGGATTATAGGATTGAGAAACGTGGAATTTTCCGTCCACTTCCTTATAGCTATTGGCTTCTTTGGCGACTTTTTCAAGATCTTTTGAGGCAATCGTGCGTTCGGTATCTGACAGATCTACATGCCCTAAGAAAAAGGTATTTGGAAAGACCGCAAACCGATCCTCTGGGAAGAGAATCGCCGCATATTGATGGCCAGATAGGATTTCCATATACCAGACGCCTTCTTTATCGGCAATGGTCACAATATTTCCTTCTGCAGCGCCTTTTTCTTCGACGATTTTAGCAATGAGTTCAACCCCTTCTCTTGCGGTTTTCACACTTGGGAGAACGATACTGGTCAAACCCGATTCTGCGAGGCCATCCTTGACATAGGGATCCACCTTTTGGATCTTGTCATTTGCTGAAGCAGATACAGTGGCAGAAATGGAAACTCCATATTCATTGAATCCTGCTTCGTCAAAAATCCCTTGATCAGGGGTGACATCCGGGACCGCTGTATACTTATAGCTAATCTCTGGCAAGGGATATTGAAAACCGTTGGCAGCATCTTCAAAAATGGCTCCTTTTTTATTGTAGACACGCTCTCTGACCACAAAATTTTTATTATGGTTGGGTTCTAAATCTTCGGTACGCCCTACCAAGGTCGAACCGTCGGCAGTCAGTTTCTTCCCGATGATGAACCCTGTACAAGCCTCAACAGGTTGAGCAATCAACAAAAGCGGAAGCAAAGCTGCTACAGCTGATCGAAAATAGTGCTTCTTCATCCTAAACTCCTTTTTAAAAATGTTTTTCCTTATTTAGTATACTCTTTTACAAGCCTGTTTTGCAAGCGATTCCAGCAACCGTAAACGATTCGTAAACTATCAGAATTTTTGAGGGAAACACTTTTTCAAAAAAGAAGAGGCTGGGACAAAAGTCCTAGCCTCTCAATTATTTTTGGATTGTCGAGCAAGACGCAGTGGTTGATGGGCTCTACTACGCTGATTTCATCAGCTTTTACAGCCCTACTCAACTGTGCGAAGGAGGGACGACGAAATCGAATTCTAACGAATTACCGATTTCTGTCCCACTCTCTTTCATTTTCTCCGCTGATTCGCTTGCCATAATTTTCCATAGAGGAGATAGTCGACTTCACGGAGCTCTTTCAGGTTCTGACAACCGAGCGCACAAAGGAGCAATCTGAGATCTTCTTTCCAGCCTTGGACAAGTACGATTGCTTCTTCAACGCTCTTAGTCTCTACCATCTCAAGAAAAACGCGGGATAGTCCTACGCCACGCGCTCCAAGGACCAAGGCCTTGACCATATCAAGGGGATGACGGATGCCCCCACTTGCGAGGATCTCAACCTGATCTATCTGATCCTGTAACTGTAAGAGACACTGCGCAGTTGATTGTCCCCAATCATCCAGATAAGCGCGATTGCCACCACGACGATTCTCAATATAGGCAAAACTAGTGCCACCGCGTCCAGAAATATCAACGGTTGTGATTCCAGCATCTAGCGCCGCCTGGACTGTTTTAGGATCCATGCCAAAACCGACTTCCTTCAGGACTACAGGTACAGGAAAGCCCTGCCCATAGCTCTTGAGATGGTCTTTCCAAGTGTGGAAAATACGCTCCCCTTCGGGCATGAGCAACTCTTGCATCAGATTCACATGAACTTGAAGAAAGAGGGGTTGTAGCTCTTCCACTGTTCGCAAGCCCAAATCTGGCTCTTTATCGATGCCAATGTTGGTCGCTAAAAGTAGATGAGGATGGTCTTTTTTGACCGCATACGATTGATCGCTCGAATCCTTCAGCCCTGCGCTGTAAGAACCAGTCACAAAGAGAATCCCACAGGCTTCAGCTACTGCTGCCAGCTTTTGATTGATCTCTTTGGCCCGTTTACTCCCACCTGTCATGGCATTGATGTAAAAAGGAAACTCCCAATCACGCCCTGCGAAATGGGTTGTCAAATCAATCTCCGCTAGATCCACAAGGGGGAGGGATCGGTGAATCAGCTCGATCTCATCAAAGCTATTATAGGAGGAGCTTTGCTCCAAGGCATAGCGAATATGCTGGTCTTTTCGATTTTCGCTCACGAATCTCCCATCCTTTCTTGGTAAATGACTTCAATATTCTTTTCCTTCCAGCGGTCTATCAAGGTCTGAGTCTCAACTGGGTCAAAACTAAGGGCGATTCCACAGTCGCCTCCTCCAGCACCACTAGATTTGGCACAGGCAGAAAGACCCTCTGTCGCTTCTTGCAGAACTTTCAGAGCTGGGGTATAGATCAAAGGGTTCAAAGACTTTAGGTTCTTATCGGCACGTTTGATACTGGTCTCAATTTCTTTTTGGTTCCCTTCACGGAGGCCTTTTTCAAGATTCTTCACTGCGCTCTGGCTCTCCTGAAGAAATTCTTCCTTGATCGCTCCCTTGACCTGACGGATCAAATCACTTGAAATCGCTGGTTCCTTGGTCCAACCAACCAGAAAATCATAAGCGATGGCTGGCTGGATCGAGCAGATCTGGTAGTCCCAATCCAGGTCTAAAACTTGTGACAGGGGCTGAGAAGTCAAGACTTCATGCAACCAAGCCCGATCAAAGGATTGGTAATAAATCAAGTCCTCGTAGGCAATACAAGCCAAATCGCCCATGGAACCATTGTCCCCTCTTTGCACCAAGACCACTGCTGCTAGTCGAAAGAGCAGGTCCGGATGTAGGTCTAGTTCATACAGAGCGGCCACGGCCTTGATCACGAGCAAGACCACACTTCCGCTGGAACCAATCCCATACTTTTTCCTCTCTTCGCCCAACGTCCCTCTTAGGTGAAGATCAAACGGTTTAGGGGCTATCCCCTGATCTTTCAGCCACTTTTCCATGAGCTGAATGGTCTCTTGAATCAAGGCGTAGTCCTTATTTGGGGTCAAATCCACCTGGTAACCAAAGAGATCTGAGACTAGCTGATAGCTTCTAGATTCTTGGATAGTAGCTGACAGATAAATGGGAATAAACTGAATCACGGCTCCATAGCCAGGCGTTAGCACTGCGTATTCTCCAGCTAGATAGAGCTTGCCTCCAGTCTGTACCTGATACTTAGTCTTCATCTTGAGGGTCCTTTGTCTTAGATACGATGGTCCGATAGCGGGCATCAAATAAAGGTACCAGCTGATCCAAGTCTTCTTCTAAACAGAGAACCTTAACATTCGGCCCTGCATCCATAGTAAAGTAACAAGCATGGCCTGCAGCGCGAAGCTCACGGACAAAGTCCATAGCTTTATGGCTTTCTTCTGTCAAGTAGCTAAAAGCTGGAGTGGCTGTTCTAGTCGTCGCATGCATAGCAAGGGCATTGCGCTCTGTCAGATGACCGACCCGTTCAAAATCATTGGCAACTAGATAGCCCAGCATGTCCTTATAATCTTGTCGAGACTCTTCGATCCATTCTTTGAAATTAGTCGAAGTCTCCATGCAGCGTTTCATCCCTTCGCGGCTGGAAACAGGCTTTTGCTTGTCATTGAGGACCAGCATGATCATCGCGAGTTTTAGGTCTGTTTGGACCTTATAAATTTCTCCACTTTCTTTGTCCCAGGCTGCTAAAGGGCCAAAGAAAGACCGCGAAGAAGAGCCCGAAGCAAACTTGGCTTTTTGAGCTAATTCCTCCTGGGTCAAGCCCAAATCATAGTACCGATTACAAGCCTTGACGAGAGCAGAGAGCCCGCTCGAGCTAGAGGACAAGCCTGCGGCGGTTGGCATGTTGTTGCTGGTATCCACCCGAACAAATCCTGCTTCATCTGCTGGCTTCAAGCCATCAATCACAGCTCCAATTTTGGCTTGCTCAGCTGGATTTTGGAATTCCCCATCGATGTAAAATTCATGCGCAGTCGCATCTGCTGGCAAGGGAGAGAGACTGGTCTCTGTATACATATTCTCTAAGGTCAACGAAATCGAACTGGTCGAAGGGACCATCTGTTTGGCATCTTCTTTTCCCCAGTATTTGATAATCGCGATATTGGCATAGGACTTAGCCTTTACAGGTTTTCGATCCATGTATGGTGCGCTCCTTCTTTTTCTAATGCATGGGCAATGGTTTCTGCTTCACGAGAATCCTTGACGAGGGCAATCACACAGCCTCCAAGACCGCCCCCACTCATTTTAGCCCCTAAGGCCCCATTTTCAAGGGCAACGGCGACCAGGTGATCTGCTTCTTTACAGCTGACACCAACGGCTCTCAAGTGGTCATGACAAGCTGTAAGAGCCTGCCCAAGGCCAATGAGATCTTTTTCTTTCAGAGCCGCTTCTACCTGCTGGGTCAACTGACCAATCTCATGGAAATGGGACAAAACTTCCTGCCCTTTAGCTTCAACCTTTTGAATCGCCTCACGGGTATTGCCGTGAATCCCCGTATCCGCAATCACCAAACTCGCTTTTATACCCAGCTCCAGCGGGTAAAAGCCGACATTCCGGATGAATTTAATGGCTTGATCGCTCAGACAAGTCTTGGCATCCAGACCGCTTGGATTCATATGGGCAATGGTTTCTGCTCGATTGACCAGGATTTCTAAGGTCTCATCGTCCAGCTCCTCTTGATAATAGTCAAAAACTGCACGAATAGCTGCGATACTGACCGCCGCAGAGGACCCCATCCCCCGTTTTTCCGGTACCATAGACTGAATCCGACAGCGAATCCGGGCCTCACGAATCCCGAGGTGCTCAAGAGACGCAAAAACCGCCATGGACAATGTGTCATCTTCAAACAAAATCCATGGACTGTCTGCCGGGATGATCTGGCAGATCACTTCGATATGATGGAGTGGCAGGGCAATAGCCGGATAACCATAAACCACCGCATGCTCTCCAATTAAGATAATTTTACTATGCGCCTTTCCGACGCCTATCTCTTTATGCATATTCATCTCGCTCTACTAAGGTCATTACTATTTTAATATAAATCAGCCAAAAAAGCGATGCTTTTGAAGGAAATCCAACCTAAGACGGAGTCCAAAAATGAATCACCCAGAAGAGCTCCTTCTTATGGACAGACAAGAAAAGGCCGGGATCCGTCATCCCAGCCATCCATTTCTATTTTTCACATTCTTGTTTGATCAAGTCCATCAAAGAGTTGCGGTCTAAGATCCATTGGGCCCGTTCGTCCTTCTCATAGGTCCGGTTAGACAAAAAGATCACAGCTTCCTGCCTCTTTCGATTGTACATGATGAAGGTTCCAGTATAGCCCGTATGATCCAACCAGTCACCCTCTAGATTCCATCCGAGAGCGCGGGTCTTGCCCTCTTCACGCGCAAAATTCTGAGACAAGTCACGCGCAAAATCATCCTTCAGATAATGCTCTAAGAAGCGCTCTAGATCAGCAACAGTTGAAAAAAGTCCAGCACTTCCCGCATGACAGCCCAATACTCTCGCTTTGGGATCATGAACACTTCCAGAAGCAAGGCCACGGACCGTTGGCACCGCCTTTTCGACCGGTCCAAACCGTGTCTCTGTCATCTTCCAAGGTGTAAAGATCAGCTCTTCAAATAAACGATCCAAGGGCTGGTGAAACCTGTCTTCTAACCAAAAGCCCAGCAGAAGAAAATTGACGTCGGTGTAATGAAAACTCTTGTCTTCTTTCAACTGCAAATTTTCAAGAGCTGTTTTCAACTGTCTCGCATCCAATTGATCCCGGTTGGGGATAAAAGGATCCAGCCCAGAAGTATGGGTCAAGAGTTCCCGGATGGTCGTCTTCTCATGAGCAAAACGCGGGTAAAACTCTTTAAAGGGACGATCGAGCGGAAGCTCCCCTTTCGCATACAAAAAAGCACAGATGGTAGCGACTCCGACGACCTTGCTGACACTGGCCAAATCATAGACCAGATCAGCCTCTACTGGCTCACCTTTTTCAGGGTCCGCAAGTCCTAGATAGTGCTCACTCCACTGACCATTGCGGTAAAGCGCAAGAGAGGCACCTGGATAGATGCCTTCTTGGATTTGTTCGGTAATTTTTTCGATGATTGCCTTCACGCTCATCACTCCATTCTTATTCTTCATAAGAAATATGGACCTGATCTTGATTGGCTTCAAACCAGAGTTCGATCTGGCTTAGATCCTTGGCAATCAAGAAAGTTCCCTTACGGTGCACAAAATCGACAGCTTCTCCCAAGCGTTCTTTCAAGTCTTCCACATCAAAAGATGCCAATTCGACCTTGATCATGCTCAAATCCCAAGTCACCTTGTTCTCCACTTGGAGATCTTCTCCCTGGGCTTCCTGCAAATGGATAAAGCGGGCAAGATCTGGCAAGCGTCTGTAAAGCTCCTGAGATTGGGCCAGATCGGCCACATTGACTTCAAGAAAGTCCACATCAAAGCTGGTCAAACCCTTGAAATCTTCTGGAAGCTCAACAAGAGGCGCTTTCTCCAAAGGCTCTAGACTTTCAAGATTTTCTTCAGCATGCACGAAAACGGTATCTCCTTGAGGAGACACAACTTCAAAGGCGCGACCAATAGCTCCTTGGTAAAGGGCGCTTGTTTCTGGCTGGCGGGCTAATAAATAATCAATTTCTTGAGCTTGCGCCACTTTCACCACAATTCGACCCAATTTCTTTGGACCTTCGACCTTACGCGAACGCATACTCGGTGACTCTTCTAAGACAATTTTCTCTACTTTTGAGGCATCTCCTAAAGATAGGAGAGCTCCTTCTTCCACTAATACTTTCATTCCCAATGTCTCTTCATAAAAGCGTTGATTGACATTTCGGTTATTCACTTTCAAGACTGGGATCACTCTTACGATCTGATTTGCTGTCATACTTTCCTCCAAGCACTTTTTATTGTAAAAGATTTTCTGGCTTTTTACAAGAAATCTTGTGCAAAAAAGACAGATTTTTCAAAAATAAAAATCTGTCTTTCTTTTTTTAGTATACTGTTCGTGTATGGACCCGCCCGTTTGGAGCTTCAAATTCGTATTCTAAGTAATCCTGATAGGTCCCTGGTGCAATCACTCCACGCACATCTAATACAGCCGTTCCTGCCTGTCCCACAATGGAATCTGCTAACAGGCAGCAATTAGTAGACAGAACAAAGTAAGATTTAAAACGCGAAGAAGTAAATTTATATAGCTCAGCCCCTAAATCATATTTCAATTTGTAAGCGTAGGTCGGCTGACCGTCTTCCAGTAACCTCCTAGGTGGATCCCAAGGTTCTAACAACTGATCAATTTCAGCTAGACGCTTCTCTACTGCCTGATTCTCTTCTTCGGTAAGGGATAGGCTGTAGCCAAACAGCGTCTTTTGACTCTCTTTTTTACATAGTTCGATGTATGGTTCCTTATCCACTTTAAACAGTACGCCATCCCCAATCGTCCCAAATAGACGCTCTGAAAAGGGATCGTAACTTCCGTAAGAAATGACCTTCCCCTGATAACAAATATCTACATGCCCAATCGCTCCAAATAAGTTGCTGTCAGAAGTATGAACCAAAATTTCTAATTCCCTTGCCTCTTCTTCTTTTTTCACCAATCGATAAGGGCCTGTGTGTCCCGCCGAGCTCCCTTTTTGAAGAAACTGGTTAAACCGTTTTAACTCCTTAGCAGGGATAAAGGCTGCAAAGATAACCGGTAGGCTAATACGAAAGCGACGTTTTAACTCTTGGCCTTGTTGGTCTTTGTCAAATAAAATACCATCTCGAATATTAGAAATCCCCAACAAGACCAGATAAGCCCCCAAGAGGATAAATTGGAAGTGCCCATCTGAACCAGGTTCCAAGACAGTTGCTAGACCAAGCCCACCGTTTAAAAGCGCATCCCATAAATAGAGCCAGCCTCCTTTTACCCGATTGGCCTTATAAAGCCAAAATGTGATCCCATAGACAATGGCACTCCCCAACTGATATGCCCCTAAACAAATCACAACTAAGTTTACGGGCAGACTACTCAGTCGATTCAACCAGATCAACGCAAGTGAAAGAAAAATAAACCAAATAGAGTGGCTATAGGAAATAGACTTGCTACGTAACAAAAAGCGAAGAAGAAAGCTTCCTAGTCCATCAACTAAAAAGTAAATGGCTAATAGATCCAAGGAAAATTTGGTGAAACCAACGCCGTTTCGAAAAATGAGAATCCCAAAAATGACGGCAAGAACCCCAAACAATAAGGTCCGTCTTCTTGCAACTTGTTCAAAAGATATTTTTTTCAATATTCCTTCTCCTTATAGACGAAAGGTCTTTAGACAAATACTATTTTATCAAGTATAATATAAGAAGTAAAGAAAAAAGAAACTGATAAAAGGAGCAGTCTATGAAATACAATCAATATAGCTATCTATCTGTTGACCAAAAAGACATTCTTAAGGAACTAAAAGAAATTGGGTTTGACCTTCCCACCCACCTCCCAGAAAAAGAACTGTTTGAATGGTTTGTCCGCAAGGTTTACTTCACCTATAAAGATACAGATTATCCCCTCTCTAACCTAGTGGTGGATTCTAAAACAGACTTTTTAACGTATATCCAATCTGACTGCGAATGGTCTCCGAACATTTTTTACACAGTAGCCCTCCAATTACTCGGTTTCCGCTATTTTATTGATTTTGAAGATACGGATAGCTTCTTGAAAGAAGTCCAATTTCCGATTGAGTATGGAAACTTGGTAGAAAACCTCTATCACCTTCTCAATACTCGAACAGTAAAAGGAAATTTACTCATCGATCAGTTGGTCAGCGATGGCTTGATTCCTGAAGATAACCAGTATCACTATTTTAACGGCAAGAGCCTCGCAACCTTTACGAGCCATGATGCCATCCGCGAGGTCGTCTATGTGGAAAGTCGGGTCGATACCGACAAAGATGGTCTGCCAGACTTGGTCAAGGTCAGCATTATCCGTCCTCGCTATGAAGGCAAGATTCCAGCTGTTATGACCGCAAGTCCTTATCACCAAGGGACCAACGATAAGGCCAGCGACAAGGCCCTCTACAATATGAATGTCGACCTCGAGGTCAAAGAACCTCATACCATTCAAGTAGAAGTACCTCAATTAGAATTGGTGGATCCTGTCGGTTCAGCTGAGCTAGTCGATGAAGCTGAAGAAACTCTCACCCATATCAATTCCAGCTATACCCTCAACGACTACCTCCTTCCACGCGGCTACGCTAATCTCTACGTATCTGGAGTGGGGACAAAAGATTCGCAAGGCTTGATGACCAATGGAAATTACCAACAAATCGAAGCCTACAAGAACGTTATCGACTGGCTCAATGGCCGTTGCCGGGCCTTTACAGATCACACACGCAAACGCCAAGTCAAAGCTGATTGGTCTAATGGAAAGGTCGCAACCACCGGGATCTCTTACCTTGGAACCATGTCTAACGGCCTTGCGACCACAGGTGTGGACGGTCTTGAAGTCATCATTGCAGAGGCTGGGATCTCTTCTTGGTACAACTACTACCGCGAAAACGGCCTCGTGACAAGTCCTGGTGGCTATCCAGGTGAAGATTTCGATTCCCTTGCCGAATTGACCTACTCGCGCAACCTTCTAGGTGGAGACTATTTGCACCATAATGCAGCCCACCAAGCCGATCTAGACATCGTGAAAAAAGAGCTGGACCGCGCTTCTGGAGACTACAATCAATTCTGGCACGACCGCAATTATCTCTTACATGCTGATCAGGTGAAGGCTGAGGTGGTCTTCACTCATGGTTCGCAAGACTGGAACGTGAAACCTCTTCACGTCTTTAATATGTTCCAGGCTCTTCCAACAAGCATCAAGAAACACCTCTTCTATCACAATGGTGCCCATGTCTATCTCAACAACTGGCAATCCATTGACTTCCGCGAAAGCATGAACGCCCTCCTCTCTAAAAAATTGCTGGGCTACGATTCAAGCTATGAATTGCCTACTGTCATCTGGCAGGACAATACAGGAGAACAAAGTTGGACTTCCTTGGATGATTTTGGCAACCAAACAAATCAGCGGACCTTCTCCCTGGGAGACGACGAAAAAGTCATCCAAAACCGCTACGAGACAAAAGATTACGAGCGCTATGGCAAGGCTTATCCGACCTTCTTAACGGACCTCTACCAGGATAAGGCGCAACAGGTGACGATCGACCTTCCAATCGAAGAAGACCTACACCTCAATGGGAAAGCTCGCCTTCACCTGCGACTTTACTCCAGCACCAATAAAGGCCTGCTTTCAGCCCAACTCTTAGAGCTTGGAAGCAAGAAATACCTCCAACCCTATCCTGCTGTCTTGTCGGTCCGTACGCTGGATAACGGTCGCTACCATATGCTAGACAATTTGACTGAGTTGCCTTTCAAAGAAGCTGGCCAACGAGTCATTTCTAAAGGTTATCTCAACCTCCAAAATCGTCATGACCTCTTAGAGGTTGAGGCTGTGACGCCAGGCGAGTGGATGGAATTTGACTTTGATCTTCAACCAACCATCTACAAGCTCGAAAAAGGAGCGACCCTTCGCCTGGTCCTTTACACAACGGACTTTGAAATCACTGTGCGCGATCAAACCGATTACCAACTCACCATTGACTTAGCACAATCAAGCCTCCATCTTCCTGAAATGACAGAGGCCCACTAATCGTGGTATCAAGGCGTAGCCTTTCTTTCCTTCATTTGACAGCTTAGCCTACTTATGTTACTATCTAATAGAGTATTTCATAGAAAAAGATATTAGAGGAAGTTATGGCGATTGAAAAAACTGTCAGCGAAATTGCTGAAATTTTAGGAGTCAGCCGCCAGGCGGTCAATAACCGTGTCAAGGCGCTGGCTCCAGAAGATACCCAAAAAAACGAAAAAGGGGTTACCGTTGTAACCCGTAGTGGCTTGATCAAGCTCGAAGAAATCTACAAAAAAACTATTTTTGAAGATGAGCCAGTCAGCGATGATGTGAAGCAACGCGAATTGATGGAAATTTTGGTGGATGAAAAAAATGCTGAAATCGTCCGTCTCTACGAGCAACTCAAAGCCAAAGACGAGCAACTCGCTAAGAAAGATGAACAGTTGCGCGTGAAAGACGTTCAAATTGCTGAAAAAGACAAGCAATTGGACCAACAACAACAATTGACTTTACAAGCAATGAACGATCGCGATACCTTGAAACTTGAACTCGAACAAGCCAACGAAAAAGTTCAAGAGCAAGAAAGCAAAGGTTTCTGGGCACGCGTTTTCCGTCGATAATCCGGGGCTGGATCCTACCAGTCCCTTTTCTTTTCTACCACAGGAGATTTCCCATGAAAGCATTAGAAGATTATATCGCCTTCGATCTCGAATTTAACCAATACGAAGGGGCCTATCAGATTATCCAGGTGTCTGCCGTGCGTTTTACGGACGGTAAAGAAGTCGATCACTACGACTCCTACGTCTACACCGATAAGCCCCTAAAAAGCTTTATTAACGGCCTGACTGGCATTACCCAGGACAAGATCCAAAATGCCCCACAACTCGAACAGGTCCTCAGCGAATTCAAGGCCTTCGTTGGAGATCGACCCTTGATCGGATACAATGCCCTGAAGAGCGACCTTCCCATCCTGCTTGAAAATGGCTTAGATTTAGAAGACCAGTACGCCGTTGATGTCTTTGACCAAGCTTTCGAGCGTCGTCCATCTGACCTCCACGGCATTAAAAATCTCCAACTCCACACCGTTGCAGAATTTTTGGGAGTCGCAGGAAAATCACACGATAGCTTAGAGGACGCCCGCATGACAGCTCTTGTCTACGAACAATTCCTCGAATTTGATCAAGGCCGCACCCTCCTTGACGAGCAAGAGAACTTCTCCACCAACCCCTTCGGAGGCTTGGACTTATCCGGATTTTTTGATGAATAAAAAGAGAGAGTGGGACAGAAATCGGTAATTC
>NZ_KV818852.1:376574-436445 GCF_001815045.1 Streptococcus sp. HMSC065E03
TAAGAGGCTAGGACTTTTGTCCCAGCCTCTTTTGAGTTAATGAAAACTTCCTTTGCTTAAAATGGTAATTTCCCTGCGAAAGCACCGAGTTTTTTCTTGGTTGCAGCATCAATTTCTTCAATGGCAGCATTGATGGCTTGAACCGTCATATCAGAAAGAGTTTCTGTATCTTCAGGATCGACCACTGCAACATTGAAATCAATGGAGACGACCTTCTTATCACCTGTAAGAGTCGCGACAACCAAATCTTGAGCAGATTTTCCGACAAATTGAGTTGCAGCTAGCTCCGCTTGGCTTTGCTCCATTTGCTTTTGCAATTTTTGAGCTTGCTTCATCATATTTTGCATATTCATCATAGCAATAACATTCCTTCCAAATTGTGAAATTTACAGTTCATTATACCATTTTTTAGACGCTTGGAAAAGCCTAGGTGAGGGAACTCTGACATCATGCCTGCTGTTTCAGGCAATTTCATGAAGAGAGAAAAGAGTTTTGAAATCTGTGGGCCTCATCTTCCCTTAAAAGCCAGAATGTTCTTTCAAATACTCCTCTTCTTCCTTGGTCGAAGGCCGTCCTAAGATGGCATTCCGATGTGGATAACGCCCAAATTGTTGAAGAATGTCCATGTGCATCTTCTCATACTTCAAACGCTTTTCTAAGCCCGGTTGATCAAATAGGCGCAGAGCTTCTTCATGAATGGTTAAAGATTCCGAATGCATAAAGGGCATGTAGAAAAAGCCTCTTTGTACAACTGGTAATTCTTGAGCTTGTGTTAGGCCTTCTTGGGCCAAGACCAAGGCCAGGGAATCTGTCGCAAAAGCTTGGGCAGTCCCTCGAAAAATATTGCGAGGAATTTGGTCCAAGAGCAAAATCTCTGCTAAACGCCCTTCTGCCGTAGCCCGCCAGTGAAACAATTCCCCACGACTGGCCTTCCAATAAAGTTCCTCAAAGCGCTCCCGCATTTCTTGATCCAGTGCTTCTGATTTTTTGAACCAATCCTCTGGCTTCAACTCTTCGAACCAGAACCTTATCACTTCCTTCATTGCTTAACCTGCCATAATTTTTTCTTTTGTTTTTTCATCCAATGCATCATTCATCCGGCCGTACTTATATCCAGCCAAATCCAAGGCTACATAGGTAAATCCGATTTTTTTCATGTAGTCATTGATCTTGTCATGCAGTTGGATGGCTTTAAGCAGATGGTCTTCTTCCACTTCGATGCGCGCCAAGTCTCCATGCACACGCACACGGACTTGCTCAAAGCCAAGTCCTACAAGGAACTCTTCCCCTTCAAAAACCCGTTGTACATTTTCTGAAGTGATTTTCACTCCGTATGGGAAGCGTGAGGCAACGCTACAAGATGGCACCTTATTCCAATTGGAGACCCCTCTTTCCTTGGCCAATTGACGAATTTCTGTCTTATAGAGGCCGGCTTCTTGCAAGACACTGCGGACACCCGCTTCGTCCCGAGCCTTGATACCAGGGCGAAAATCGTCGATATCATCCATAATATTGCCGTCTACCAATTGCTTAAAGCCCAGTTCTGTAACTGAATCCTTAATAGTTTGGTACATCAATTGTTTGGTGTAATACCAAATATTGGGCGTATTGGCAGCAATCCGTGGATCACTCAATTCTCTCATTTCCAGTCCAAGCACAGGTGCTCCTAGCTGATCGGCCAAGTCGAGCGCTAGATCGAATTCTTCATTTGAAAACATCTCAGAGTTCACGACGGCCGCAATAACATTGTCAGGTCCCAAGGTATCCAAGGCCACCTTCAAGAGATAAGAGCTGTCAATCCCACCTGAATAGGTAACGGCTACTTTTCCGATTTCCCGCAAAATATCTTGTAATTTTTCTTCTTTTTCTTTTCTGATTTGTGCTTCTGTTGCCATGTTAGAATGTTTCCCTTCCAATAAATTCTTCAATTCGTTCGATGTCCAAAATAACGATCTTTTGCTGTCGAATGTCTAAAACTCCCTCCCGCTTTAATTCGTTCAGTATGCGGTTGACACTGTTTCGGGTTGAGATCCCACAAAAACCAGCAATATCTTCATTGGTAATATTAAAATCAATCAAGATACCATCGTCCTGCTCTACCCCAAACAAACTGCACAGCTTTTGTAGGTGAAAACAAACTGCGCCTTTTTTCCCATTCATCATCATGTACTGCTGGGATTCCATACTCTCAGACAGTTTATTGCGATAATAATCCCGTACGTAATCTTGCAGTTCCTTTTTCTCTTTGACAAAGGTCCAGAACTTGACCCGAGGAATCCGGTAAAAACTAGCCTCAGCTGTCTCGACGCGCACGTTAAAAGGCGAGTCCGTATAATTGGATACCTCATCCCGTAACAAGGATACAATATCGGTCGCTTTTAAATAGGAAAAGTTAAATTCTCGACCATCACGCATGATGACACTGGTCTTGACAACCCCTTCTTTTAAAATATAGATATAGTCCTCTTTAATCCCGCGATAAGAGAGGTAGCTGTGGTATTTTTTCTTGATAATGGGCGTTCGCCTCTCTTCCAAGAATTTCACTAAAAATGCTGAATCCACGCGCGTTTTTCCTCCTGTTTTGGCTCTTCATAGAAGTCACACTAATGATACACCTGTTCAAAACGAACGACGTTAACATTTGTTGACATCAATTGGTGCACACCTCTTTTTAAAAAGAATTATACTATAAGTATCAGTATTAATAAAGGAGATCGCAAATAATGGTAGAAATTAAATTACCGTACGACAAAAAATCGATTGTTGCAAAGATTCCAGATGAAAACTTTGCAGGATTGTTAGAGTCTAAGGCGGAAAACTTCCATAACCCACTGTCTGAAGAAGAAACTGTTGAACGTTCAATGGACAACCCTATCGGCAGCCCTACTTTGGAAGAACTTGCTAAAGGCAAAAAAGACATCGTGTTGATCAGTTCTGACCACACTCGTCCCGTTCCTTCTCACATCATCACTCCAATCATTTTGCGTCGTATTCGCTCAGTTAACCCTGATGCACGCGTGCGTATCTTGGTTGCTACTGGTTTCCACCGTCCTTCAACTCGTGAAGAATTGATCAATAAATACGGCCAAGAAATCGTTGACAATGAAGAAATCGTTATGCACATTTCAACAAACGACGATGACATGGTGAAAATCGGTCAACTTCCTTCAGGTGGTGATTGTATCATCAATAAGATCGCTGCTGAAGCTGACTTGTTGATAGCAGAAGGATTCATCGAATCTCACTTCTTTGCTGGTTTCTCAGGTGGACGTAAATCAGTCCTTCCAGGTATCGCATCATACAAAACTATCATGGCGAACCACTCAGGTGACTTCATCAATTCTGATAAGGCACGTACTGGTAACCTTGACCACAACCCAATCCACGAAGATATGCTTTACGCTGCTCGTACTGCAAACTTGGCCTTCATCGTCAACGTTGTATTGGACGGCGAAAAACACATCATCGGATCTTTCGCTGGGGACATGGTTGAAGCCCACAAAGTTGGTTGTGACTTCGTTGCAGACTTGGCACGTGTGTCTAAGATCGAAAGCGACATCACAATTTCAACAAACGGTGGTTTCCCACTTGACCAAAACATCTACCAAGCTGTTAAAGGGATGACTGCAGCCGAAGCTTCTAACAAAGAAGGCGGAACAATCATCATGGTAGCTGGATGTGCAGACGGTCACGGTGGAGAAGGTTTCTATCGCAACCTTGCTGACGTAGAAGATCCAAAAGAATTCTTGGAACAAGCCATCAATACACCTCGTTTAGAGACTGTCCCAGACCAATGGACTTCTCAAATCTTGGCACGTATTTTGGTACACCACCATGTTATCTTTGTATCTGACCTTGTAGATCCTGAATTGATCAAAGGTATGCATATGGAACTTGCAACTTCATTTGACGAAGCGCTTGAAAAAGCCTTTGCTCGTGAAGGAAAAGATGCTAAAGTAACTGTTATCCGCGACGGACTTTCTGTCGTTGTTGAATAGAATCAAACATGGATTTTCAACCCAATCTAGAACAAACACTCCGTTCTTTGCAAGCGGGCCATCTCTCCGTTGAGGATGCGCTGGAGCAAATCAACGGGGTTAAAGAGCTAGGGTATGCAGCAATTGATACTGACCGGCAACGTCGCAACGGCTTCCCTGAAGTCGTATACGGCGAAGGAAAGACAGTTGAGCAAATTGAAGGAATCCTGCAATTTCTTTCACAGAAAGAATTGCCGATCCTCACAACAAGAGTCTCTCTCCAAAAGGGAGAGGCTCTTTCTCAGCGCTTTCCGACTGGCCACTATTATCCGGAAGCCCGCTGCTTCGTTCTCAACTCTAAAAAGGAAGAAGCCGATCCTGAACACTACATTGCGGTCGTCACAGCAGGGACAAGTGATGTTCCTGTTGCAGAAGAAGCTGCAGTCACTGCAGAAACCTTTGGCCATTCGGTTCGCCGAATCTATGATGTGGGAGTCGCCGGCATCCATCGCCTCTTCAATCGCTTAGAAGAGATCCAAAAAGCCAGTGTGATCATCGTGATTGCCGGTATGGAAGGAGCTCTTGTTAGTGTTGTAGGAGGTCTTGTGGATGTTCCCGTTATTGCCGTTCCGACCAGCATTGGATACGGAAGCAACCTTCAAGGGCTAACAACCTTGATGAGTATGTTGACCTCTTGCGCTTCTGGCGTAACGGTCGTCAACATTGATAACGGATTTGGTGCAGCTTATTCAGCATGTATGATCAATCGACTCAACCACAATCGAAAGGAAAACTGATGACCAGTCTATTTTTAGAACCTTTTTCTGGAATAAGTGGCGATATGCTCAATGGTCTTCTTGTGGACCTTGGGGCAGATGTCGAGCTTCTTCACACAGAACTCGAGAAACTGGGAGTGGATGGTTTCCACCTCCACGTTCATCGCGTCGCAAAGAGCGCAATTTGGGGAACTGATTTTGATGTTCACCTTCACCACGGGGAGAAAGATACGGGGATTGAAGGTGATTTTGATCACGATCATGAACATCATCACGATCATGAACACCATCACGATCACGAACATCATCACGATCATGAACATCATCATCACCATTCCCACGCGGATGCTCGCAGTTATGCGGATATCCACGATCTGATTGCCGCTTCACAGTTGAGTCCTTTTGTGAAAGAAAAGAGTCTTGAAGTCTTTCTTGATATCGCAAAGGCCGAAGCAGCTGTGCATAACATGCCTGTCGAACAGATTCATTTCCATGAAATTGGTGCAATTGACTCCATCGTCGATATCGTTAGCTTTTTCATCCTAGTGGAATCGCTCGGTATCGATACAGTTTACTCTACTCCTCTCACTGAGGGAAGTGGGACTATTTCAGTTGCCCATGGAGAAATGCCTGTTCCGGTTCCCGCTGTGATGCAGTTGAGAAAAGGAACGACTATTCCGATTACTCAAGACTTCACAGTTAAAACGGAGTTGATTACTCCGACAGGGTTAGCCCTCCTTAAAGCATTGTCACCAATCTTTGAACCAATCCCCT
Organism: Streptococcus sp. HMSC065E03; assembly: GCF_001815045.1. Taxonomy (NCBI): domain Bacteria; kingdom Bacillati; phylum Bacillota; class Bacilli; order Lactobacillales; family Streptococcaceae; genus Streptococcus; species Streptococcus sp. HMSC065E03. The sequence continues at coordinate 382,102 of NZ_KV818852.1, forward strand.
CTCACCTTTCCATCGAAAGTGTGGGCTATGGATTTGGTAAAAGAGAGACTGGAAAATTCAATGCTTTACGCGGTTCGCTATTGAAAGAAGACACCTCTCACAGCACCACTGTTGTTCATCGCACGGAAGATCAAATTATTGAGATCACCACTACGATCGATGATCAAACACCAGAGCAACTCGGTTATATTATCCACCGTTTCCTGGACGCTGGAGCTTTAGATGTCTACTATCGTAGCGTCGTTATGAAAAAGAATCGCCCTGGCTTTGAATTGATTCTCTTGATTCAAGGAAGTCAGTTGGAAGATTTTTCAGCCCTCTTGTTCAAAGAAACCAGTACCATTGGTTTTCGATACCAACAAGTCGACCGAAAGGTCATGCAACGTCGATTTGAACAAATCGATACGGAATTTGGACCCGTTACGGTAAAAATTAACCAGTACGGATCTACCACTAAAAAAACACTTGAATACGAAGACTGTCAGCGTATTGCTACGGAGATGCAGTTGCCGATTCAAGAAGTTTATCACCAATTACAAAAATACATTTATTAATTTAGGAGACATTAATTAACATGACACATCAATTACTTGCAGAAGTTATGAGTACAGCTTTGATGATTATCTTCGGGGTTGGCGTACACTGTGACGACGTTTTGAAGAAAACAAAATATGCTGGAACTGGACACTTATTCGCGATCACTACATGGGCATTCGGTATCACTGTCTGCTTGTTCGTCTTTGGTGGCGTTTCAATGAACCCTGCTATGGCTTTGCTGAAAGTCCTTCTTGGTAAATTGACAATCGCTCAATTCTTCCCAATTGCAATCGCTGAAATGATCGGTGCCTTCCTTGGTGCAGTCATTGCTTACTTTATGTACGCAGACCACTTCAAGATTTCTGAAGGTCAAATTGATGGTGTTGCTATCCGTAACATCTTCTCAACTAACCCTAACTGCCGTAACCTTCCACGTAACTACTTCGTCGAAGCGTTCGCAACATTTATCTTCTTGACATCTATCATGGCTGCTGAACACGCCAACGAAGCAATGCTTCCATTCACTGTTGGTTTGATCGTTTGGGCTATCGGTATGGGTCTTGGTGGTACTACAGGTTTCGCGATGAACCAAGCGCGTGACCTTGGACCTCGTTTCGCTTACCAAATCTTGCCAATCAAAGATAAAGTAAACAACGACTGGCAATATGGTCTTCTTGTACCAGGTACTGCTCCATTTGTTGGTGCTGTCCTTGCCTTCTTCTTCATCCGTTACTTCCTTGGAATCATGTAATAAGTTGATCGAAGAATCATTCAAAAGCAAGCATCGAAGGGTGCTTGTTTTTTTGATTCCTTCATTTTCCGAAGCCGTCCATAAAATGATATAATGGACAAAGCAAATCATGAAAGAAACAAAAGAAGGAAGAACGACATGACTCATTTTCACACCATTGTCATCGGTGGTGGCCCAGCAGGTATGATGGCGACCATTGCCAGCGCCTCTTATGGCCAACCTACACTACTAATCGAAAAAAATAAAAAGCTGGGTAAGAAACTTGCAGGTACCGGAGGGGGTCGCTGTAATGTCACAAACAACGGGACCTTAGACGATTTGATGGCCGGTATCCCTGGAAATGGCCGTTTCCTTTACAGTGTGTTTTCCCAATTTGATAATCATGATATCATCCAATTTTTTACCGATAATGGCGTCAAGTTAAAAGTCGAAGACCATGGCCGGGTCTTTCCTGTTAGTGATCAATCTCGCACCATTATTCAAGCCTTAGAAAATAAGATTCTTGAGCTTGGTGCTAGCATTGCCACCAACTGTGAAGTAGTCTCTGTCACCAAGCCAGAAGACGTCTTCATCGTCAAATCAGCTGAAAACACTTGGACAGCTGATAAGCTGATCGTTACGACTGGAGGCAAATCCTACCCTTCTACCGGCTCTACTGGCTACGGACACGAAATTGCCCGTCACTTCAAACATAACATTACGGATCTAGAAGCGACAGAAAGCCCTCTTTTGACATATTTCCCACACAAGGCCCTCCAAGGGATCTCTCTGACAGATGTGACCCTCAGCTACGGTAAACACATCATCACACACGACCTTCTCTTTACCCATTTTGGACTTTCTGGCCCTGCAGCCCTTCGGATGTCCAGCTTTGTTAAAGGCGGGGAAATCTTATCTCTGGACCTCCTTCCGACTACTTCTTCTCAAGACTTAAAAGACTTTCTAGAAGAGCATCGAGAAAAGGCCATTAAAAATAGCCTCAAAGCCCTGCTTCCTGAACGATTAGCTGATTTCTTGGCGCAAGGATTCCCTGAAAAAGCCAAGCAACTCACTCCTCTTCAAACAGAAGAGCTCATTCAAAAGATCAAAGAGCTACCTATCCCCGTCACTGGGAAGATGTCACTAGCCAAATCCTTTGTCACCAAGGGTGGTGTCAGCCTTAAAGAAATCAATCCTAAAACCCTAGAAAGTAAGCTCGTTCCTGGACTCCACTTTGCAGGAGAAGTCCTCGATATCAATGCCCATACAGGCGGTTTTAATATTACAGCCGCCCTCTGTACCGGTTGGGTAGCAGGGAGCCTTCATTATTAAAAAAAACGAACTCGATTTTCCATCGAGTTCGTCTTTTTATTGTTCTTTGGTTAATGAAAAACGGAAATCATTGTATTTGGTGTAGTCAAATTCTGTATTGACAGGCGCTGTGAAAACAATCGGGGTATAGTGTCCTTCTTCTAAGACAAAACCTGGCTCCAGTCGGAAGTTGGCTACACCTAGCCCTGTGATCCCAGGAAGCAAGGCATCAGCTCCATCCAATCCTTCTGACTCCCAATAGTAGATATTGCCTGTTGCTTTTACTGCTCTTGCTGTATAGGTAGCTGTCCGAGTTGGTTCGCTATCATTTTTGAAGCTAACCACTGTTGTCACATCTCCATTGGCATCCACTGTCATTTTAATCGCATCCGCTTGTGGGCTAGATCCTACCCAAGTTCCCACCAGTTCTGCAGGGACAGTAGCTTGCGTCGTAGTAGACGCATTGTCAGTCTTACTAGAGTCTTTTGCAGCTGTCGCGCTACTGGCTTGAGTCGAAGAGCTAGCTGTATCGTTTGCCTGAGAGGAAGATGCCGCACTCTTTTTGCTATTACTTTTGGCTTTTTTCTCTACCTTGCTGGTAGATGCTTTTTCGGATGAGGAAGCTGTTTTTTTATCCTTAGCACCACAACCACCGAGAGCTAGACCAAGTGAAGCAGCCACCAGAACAGCGGCACTCCAACGGAAGATTGATTTTTTCATACGATCACCTCTTTATCTTTCTGACTTCCATTATACTCCAATTGTTACAAAAATCAAGTTTTTTGTAACAATTGTAATTTTTTTGTAACATATTTTTCCATTTAAAACACCAATCGCAATAGGGCGATCAAGACAATTCCAAACAAAACGGTTCCCATAAGGTTTTTGTAACGAAAGGCGACAAAGAGACTGGGAATGGTCACTACTAGGTCCAACCAGTGAAACTGCGGGAGGCTTCCAATTTTTCCATCTACTAAGCTTGATAAAACCAAGGCAAAGATAATGGAAATGGGCAGGTATTTGAGAAAGCGGGTCACAGGAGCCGGCAGTCCCTTGTATTTGACTAAGAGGAAGGGCAAGATCCGAGGAATCCAGGTAACGAGGGCTGAGGCCAGAATGGCCATGAAGATATAACTATTCACGCGCATCACAGACCACCCCCACAAAACAGCCGATCAAGGTCGCAGCTAACACTGCTAGAGGTTGCGAAACAAAAAAGAGTAAGAGAAAGAAACTCACTGCTACTGCTAACAGCACCATGAGCATTGTCTTGGTCTTTTCTGTTAGTTGCATTCCTTGAAACTGGGCTGCAAAAATCCCAATAAACATAGCCACTAAGGCAAAATCAAGCCCAAAAGCCTTTGGATCAGGTAGGAGAGATCCCAGAGCTGTTCCGATAACCGTCGCACTGATCCAAGCCACATAGCCTACTAGATTGTTCCCATGCATCCAAGGAACTGTAATGGTATCCGTCTTTAACTTCTCACTCAAGTAGACCCCATAACTCTCATCGGTCAGGAGACTTCCAATCCCAATGGTATGAGCAAGGCTCGCATCCTTAAAATCCGTGGACGTATGCAGACTCATCAACATATTCCGGAGATTGATCAAACACACCGTCAAGGCCATATTCAGAATCGAAGAGTGGGCCGCAATCAGAGAGAGCATCGCAAACTGAGCTGCCCCAGCATAGACCAAGACACTCATCAAGGCCATCTCCAAAGGAGAAAGATAGGGAGACGCCACCACACCGCAAGCTAGGCCAATACTGATATAGCCCAAAGCAGTCGGTAGCGCGTCCCTCACCCCCTGCCAAAAATCTTTTTCCACTCTCTCACTCCTTTCTGAATCATTGACCTCTATTATAACACAAGAAAAAAAGTTGAAAAGGGACCAATGAGAGAGAATGGATAAGCCTCGATATATTTCTATCTCTCCCCTAATGATTCACTTTTAAATCCGACATCTCTAATGACATCTTTTCTTCTTGTGTCATGCTCTCGACAATTTGTTTTTGCTCGCTGGATATTGGCAAGATCAAAATCGTAGCAGATTGATCCGGCAATGCTCCACTGTCACTAATTTTATAGCCAATCCGTTGATGTTGATAAATGAATTGCCCATCATATTTCCAATTTAATGAAAAGTCAAAATCCTTATCAATTTGAAATCCAGCTTTGTTAATCAATAGAAAAACGGCATATTCTTGTTGATTAGATGAGAAAGTTGCTCCAGTATAGTTGATCGATAGGCTTCCTTTATTTCCAAGTTCTGGATGTTCCTTGGTTAATTTCTTCCCTAATTCAATTACATTTGATTCTTTTCCTTCATACTGTGGTCCCACCACAAACTGCAAGCCTTTTTCATTTTTAACAGTTGAAGACTCTTTTGAAATCTGCTCCGTTTTGCTCTGCGAAGAATCTTTTGATTCCTGTCGAGACTGGACGCATGCTGTTAATGATAGAAGCGCTACTAACAAAACGATCGTTTTTTCATCATTTCTACTCCTTTTTCTTGTCCATTTCATTCTAGTTACTTTTTTCGATGACTATCTCTTCTACACTATCAAACTGTAAATTCCCTGTTTTAGCTCCTAAAAGAACTGGAACTTTACCAAATTCAAAGGTCAATAGAAAAGCCGTAAGAATACCGCCTATCACCAAAAAGATCCCCTCTTGTCCATTATTGTTGAATAAATACATGGCTAAACAGGCCAGTAAGACAACATTTAATAGATGGGCATCAAAAATTTGCTTTCTTTCTGGTATCGGCTTGAAAGTCACCCTGTATCTCTTCCTCGCTGTAGGAAATAGATTCTTAACTTTTTTACGAGCCTTTGCTATAGAAAATCGAAAGAACGCAAAAGATATAAGCATGGCAACCATGAATAAGACCATCTTTAGAAAAATTTGCTGACTAATATCATACTCACTGAATAGATTTTGTAAGAGTCTATAAACCACTCCAACAAATGGCTGGACTATAATGGCTGCTGTCCCTCCTTTTATTTTATTGATGGGTGTGCCTGGAATTTCAACTTTTTTATTTACTTCCATCATCTCAACAGTGATAGCTTCCGTTGGCATCCCCCAATAATAGAGCTTAGGCTTCATGGTACTAGCATCTAACAGAAATTTTTTGCCATTGTACTCTACCAGTTGGTGACAGAAAATACTTGTTTCTTTATATTCTAACATCCTATTTACTTCCTACATGCTTTCAACATAGCGTCCTAGACGGTACTAACCTGATCAAATCCAGCTTTCTTCTCCCAACCTTCCAGATGAGGCTTTACTCAGCCAATTCACCACCTTTTCCATTGTAGTATTGTTTAAACTCATCATAAGAACGAATTTCATGTTCTTGACCATCTATTGAGTACCGAGCTTCAATTTTTACACCAGGTAAGGTGTCCTGTCCTTTAGGTGCAAACCAGTGAAGAAGAGTATCAAACCATTCCTTACTACTTAACAACTGTAATCTAGGTTCAATCCAGTACTCACCACTCAACATTTTCTCTTTGAATTCCGGATAAATTACAAATAAATTGATATCTGTATTTACATTCTTAGCCTGTTTCTGAAATTTAAATCCTGCTTGAAGGTCAAAACCGGTATTCTTATCGATTAATTCCATTAAATTTGTATAGTCTATTATTTTTTCCTTAACTGCACTGCCCTCTGGGATGGCATATTTGCTATAGTATTTCTGTTCATCCAACTTGTAATAAATATTTTTCCCATTTCCAATACTACGTTCCATTGCGCTACGAGAATCAAAATAGATTAGATCTACAACACTTACTCCACTATTAACATTTATTTGATAATCATAAATAAAGGCTTTTGGTGCTGTCTTACGAATCTCATCTAAAGCATTTACGGTTGTTTCTTTAAAATGATTGTCAATCTCGTAATATCGGAATCCGACATACTCCCATTTTATTCTGTCATCGGTTTTTACATAGTCAAAACCAACCAGATACTTCCCATCAACCAAGGTCAGATCCTTACTCAAAACAAATTGATTTTTCTCACCAAATAGCTGAACATCCTTGAGATTCCCTTCATGAATGATTTTTGTTGAGCTAGGTCTCTTTTCGATAGGTTTTTTCTTAGTCTCTGAAGGTTTAAAATAAAACACCAAACCAACTATAACACCCAATATGAAAACCAGTTTCAAACTTAAAATTTTTTTCAATACATCCACCTACTTTTCAAAATCCTCTTGACCATCAGAGATTTTCTTACTTACCATTTTCCACTTCTTGAGATATGATCTCTATCATATAAGGCCATTTGGATAATTGGTAATCAAATTTAAACATAAATATCACTAAAAAACTAATGAGCAAAAAGAGGACTGCAATGGTTTCATTGCCAATCACAAACAAAAGAATCGCGGCTACAGTTAGGAGTCTAAAAAGATTAAGGATACAGGTGAAGTACACCCTTCGTCTCTTCAAGGACCTGATCAATTTTTTTCCTTGATCCTCCTCTAACTTGGATGGCTGTAATTTCAGACTCGCATGGTAATATCGAATGATCCACGCCGCAAGAAAGTAGGAGAAGACACCTAAAATTGGAATCGTTCCAAGTCGTACCAACTGATTGTCGAATATTCCAGCCTCCGCTAATCCATCCGAAATTTTGTTGATAATAAATAATGTAATAGGGAGCAGTACATAAGACCAGTAGTTAGGAGAAGATGTCTCTTCTAGTATGACTTTTTCCTCCCAATCAAAATGGAAATTCTTGTTCTCCCATATTCCTAAATTAATCATTGTTTGCATAACAACCTCTTTTTCACTCTCCTTGTATGTTTTCTAAAAATTCTCTCAGTATCAATATGAAAAAGATTTACCGTTATAATACTTTTGAATCTCGTCGAACTGAGAGATTTTCGTATCCTTATTTTCTATACTCAGTTCTTTAGGTAGGTAAGCATGATCGTACACAGAAGAACCTAATTTAAGAAATTCTGATTCAAGATCTATCAATTCTTTTCCATTCGTAATGGCACCATTCTCAGAATTGATCACTTTATACGCAAAACCTTCTGGTTTTGAAAAGAGTTTAAATGCTGTCGGATAAGATGCTCTTAAATTGATATCCCCTTTGAAAGATTTTTCCTTCCAAAAATAATTATCAAACGGAAGAACTCCAGCAGTGTAGCCTTTACGGGTAGAAATGGAGAGATACACTCTATTTTTCTCATTAACTTCTTCTTCCGTTATTTCTTTATCGATTTTAAGGGTTTTAAGATTAAGCAAGAAATAACGTGACTGAGTTTGCTTCATAATTTTAATGATAGCGTAGTCATTCCCATTCATTTTTCGAAGAGTAGGGAAAGGACTATAGAGCTCAAAATCATCGTTTTTTACATACTCCACCATCATCTTCCAAAGATCGACTTCCTTTCGTTTCGCCTTACTCCCTGTCAAATCATAAATCTCTAAATGGGCAAATTCATCTGATTTCATTTTTTTCGATGGAATAATACCTCTTACTCTGTTCCTTTGTCTAACCAAATAATTAGAGTTCACCTCAACCCAATCTGATGAATCAGGAGACTTCAAAGATTTCTTCCGTTCTTTTTCATCAAACTTCCATTCGACCACAAGCCCATTTTTTGCACGGATAAATTGAAAGTCTTTAATATCAGATTTCGCATTATAGACCGAGAATTCGTAAGACTCTTTATCTTTGTCACTTTTTTCAATTTTCTTTTTTGATTCACATCCTGCAACCAGTAGCAAACAGACAGCAAAGACAAGAATCGTACCAATTCTATATTTATAGCTCTTCTCTTTCTTCATATCTATTCTCTTCCACCTCAGTTTCATTCCTTCTATCATACCGAATTTTCTTTCACCTCGCAAATCCGCTACTAGTTGGTGAGATTCCAGCAAAAAAGCCATTGGACCTTGCACATCCAATTGGCTCCTTTTTCTTATTCAATTCCTTCAAAGGCCAAGCTTGGTTTGGCATTGAGGTCCCAGCCTGCGAAGTTTTCTTTGTTCCATTCACTAACGCTAGCATAGGCAATCATCCCTGCATTGTCCCCGCAGAGACGCAGAGGCGGAATGATGACCTTAACATCCGTGATGTCAGAAGCCAAGCGTTCACGGAGACCTTGGTTGGCTGCGACCCCACCCGCAACGACTAGAGTCTTGACTGGATATTTCTCCAAAGCCTTCTTGGTCTTGGCCATGAGAATGTCTAAGACGGCTGCTTGGAAACTCGCTGACAGGTCCGCATTAGAGAGACTTTCCCCTTTTTGCTGGGCATTGTGGTGCAGATTGATAAAGGCCGATTTGAGCCCTGAAAAAGAAAATTCCAGATTGTCTTCTTTGATCATGGCCCGTGGAAAATCATAAATATCAGCCCCTTGGTGGGCTAGCTGATCAATCTCACGTCCTGCTGGATAGGTCAAGCCCATCACGCGCCCGACCTTGTCATAAGCCTCTCCTACAGCGTCATCACGGGTCTCTCCGACGATCTTATAATCCCCCGCTTCACTGACATAGACCAACTCGGTATGTCCTCCACTCACCAGCAAGGCTAAGAGCGGAAATTCTAAGGGCTCGACGCTTTGAGCGGCCATCAAGTGCCCCGCCATATGATTGACAGGAATCAAAGGAAGGCCGTGCACCCAGGCAAAGGCCTTAGCTGCAGCCAAGCCGACTAAAAGAGCCCCAACCAGGCCTGGGCCGTAAGTAACGGCTACAGCAGTGACCTCGTCTTCTGTGATGCCGGCTTCTTCTAGGGCTTCTTCAATACATGCCGTGATGACTTCCACATGGTGACGAGAGGCTACCTCAGGCACTACTCCACCAAAACGCTTGTGACTTTCGATTTGACTGGCAATGACATTGGATAAGAGTTGGTCGTCATTTTTCAAGACAGCCACGCTGGTCTCATCACACGATGTCTCAAAAGCCAAAATATATCTATCTTTCATTTGGGTTCCTCTTCATGATCACGGCATCCTCTATCGGATCGTGATAGTAGTTTTTCCTCCGTGCAATTTCTTCAAAATGCATTTTTTTGTATAGGCCTTGGGCCGGTTGATTGGACACGCGCACTTCTAAGAAAATCTCTTTTTGGTCCGGCAACTGCGCGAGTAACTGCTGAGCTAGGCCTCGGCCCTGAAAGGCGCGCTTGACCGCAATCTGCAAAACCTCTGCTTCATAGAGAGTATCTTGAATGGCGACAAACCCAAGGACTTGTCCCTCATCCACAGCTAGGAAATAGGAGATCGATTCCTGCTCTAAATCGGCTTCGATCTGCTCCAACTTCCAGGGACTAGCTTCATAGACATCTTCCATCACAGAGAGAATAGCGGCTGCATCCTGAATTCGCCCCTTTTTGATTTCTACTTTGATCATAGACGCTTGATGTAGGAGGTCGTTGTTTCCGTGTGGTCTTTGAGCCAGTTTTCCTCCGCTTCGACCCGTTTGAGATAATTGGGGACAAAATCATGGAGGCTAGCAGGTACTTGTTTGAGGCCGAGACGTCCGATTTTCACTGCATCTGGCAGTGTTTCAGAGCAAGTAGCACTTGGCAGGCTAGAGGCAATCTGCTCCTTAAAAGCCGTGACCTCTCCGACAAAGGTGACCTGCTCACTCGTTGCTGCACGCTCTAGGACTTCCTCAAATGGAAAATGCCCTTCTGGCGCGACCAGCTGATCTCCTTGGTAAAAACCCGCATAGACGTTGTTCCGACGGGCATCCATGACAGGTACTACCAAACCTTCTAGATCATCCGGCACTAGGGCTAAGAGGCTTGAAACCCCGACCAATTCAATCCCTAAAGTATGAGCCAAGGTCTTTGCGGTTGCGACTGCAATGCGCAGCCCAGTATAGCTCCCAGGACCTTCTGCCACCACGATGCGGTCCAAGTCCTTGGGTGTCAAGTCGATTTGTTGCATCAAAAAATCGATGACCGGCATCAAGGTGATACTATGATTCTTTTTAATGGTTAAAGTTGTTTCTGCAAGTAGAGTCTCATCTTCTAAAATCGCTACAGAAAGAGCCTTACTCGAGGTATCAAATGCTAATAATTTCATTTCCTACTCCTCTTGAACTGGATTATATTATACTACAAATTCCCTTCAAATCCCAGCGAAACTTTCCCTTAGAGTGCAGGATTTTCATATCCAAAACCTCTCAAAAGCTTCTCTATTATAGGTCTTTGCCTCTCTGACTTTTCCAGTCTATCTTTTACTTACAGGCGAATTTATGATATAATGATAATTAATTGTATCGAATCAGGTCCACTAGTTGCGAGTAGAAAACTCTAGTGATTGCACTCCTTCGCAGCTAACAAATAGACCGAAATAATGAAAGGAAAATTACTTCATGATTTACAAAGTTTTTTATCAGGAAACAAAAGAACGGAACCCTCGTCGTGAAACGACGCATGCACTTTATCTCGATATTGATGCACCGAATGAACGCGAAGGACGCATCCAAGCACGTCAATTGGTTGAAGCAAACACAGATTTCAACATTGAATTTATCACACCACTTTCTGAGCAACATCTTGCTTACGAGAAAGAGTCAGGTGCTTTTGAACTAACGGAGTACTAATCCATGGCTTATACCTTAAAACCTGAAGAAGTTGGTGTATTTGCCATTGGTGGACTTGGAGAGATCGGAAAAAATACCTACGGGATCGAATACCAAGATGAAATCATCATTGTCGATGCCGGGATCAAATTTCCAGAAGATGACCTCCTTGGGATCGACTATGTAATCCCAGATTACTCTTATATCGTTGACAATATCGATCGCGTCAAAGCGGTCCTCATTACCCACGGGCACGAAGACCACATCGGTGGGATTCCTTTCCTTTTGAAGCAAGCCAATGTCCCTATCTATGCTGGGCCTTTGGCGCTTGCCTTAATCCGTGGAAAATTAGAAGAGCATGGTCTTCTTCGTGATGCTAAACTCTACGAAATCAATCAAAACACTGAGCTTCAATTTAAAAATCTTAAAGCAACCTTCTTCCGTACGACTCACTCGATTCCAGAACCTTTAGGGATTGTGATTCACACCCCTCAAGGAAAGATTGTTTGTACCGGAGACTTCAAATTCGACTTCACACCTGTTGGGGAACCAGCTGACCTCCATCGTATGGCAGCTCTTGGAGAAGAAGGCGTTCTCTGCCTGCTTTCAGACTCAACCAACGCGGAAATCCCAACCTTTACCAACTCTGAAAAAGTGGTTGGCCAATCCATCATGAAGATCATCGAAGGGATCCACGGACGCATCATCTTTGCTTCCTTTGCTTCGAATATCTTCCGTCTCCAACAAGCTGCTGAGGCTGCTGTCAAGACCGGTCGCAAGATCGTCGTTTTTGGACGCTCGATGGAAAAAGCCATCGTCAATGGAATCGAGCTTGGCTACATCAAGGTCCCCGCTGGAACCATTATCGAGCCAAATGAGATCAAAGACTATGCGGCCAATGAGATCCTGATCATGTGTACAGGAAGCCAAGGAGAGCCAATGGCAGCCCTCTCTCGGATTGCCAACGGAACGCACCGCCAAGTGCAACTCCAACCAGGAGATACTGTGATCTTCTCTTCTAGTCCAATTCCTGGAAATACAACCAGTGTGAATAAATTAATCAATACGATTTCTGAAGCGGGTGTAGAGGTCATTCACGGGAAGATCAACAATATCCATACTTCTGGACACGGGGGGCAACAAGAACAAAAACTTATGCTCCGCTTGATCAAACCAAAATACTTCATGCCTGTCCATGGTGAATACCGGATGCAGAAGATCCACGCAGGACTTGCGCGTGATTGCGGAGTGGAAAAAGACAATATCTACATCATGAGTAATGGTGATGTCCTCGCTCTAACAGCCAACTCTGCTCGGATCGCAGGAAGCTTCAATGCTCAAGATATCTATGTCGATGGAAATCGCATCGGTGAAATCGGGGCTGCTGTCCTTCGTGACCGGAGAGACCTTTCCGAAGACGGTGTCGTTCTTGCTGTTGCGACTGTTGACTTCAAATCGAAGATGATCCTGGCTGGTCCAGACATCTTGAGCCGTGGTTTCATCTACATGCGTGAATCAGGAGATCTGATTCGTGAAAGCCAACGCATTCTCTTCAATGCTATTCGTATCGCCTTGAAGAACAAAGATGCCAATATCCAAACCGTCAATGGTGCGATTGTTAATGCCCTTCGTCCATTCTTATACGAGAGCACGGAACGTGAACCTATCATTATTCCTATGATTCTCACACCAGATGACGAAAATTAAAAAAACAACCAGTTGAGACCACTGTTTCAACTGGTTTTATGATGACTTTTTGAGGATCAAAAAGAGAGTGGGACAGAAATCGGTAATTCGTTAGAATTCGATTTCATCGTCCCACCTCCGCACAGTTGAGTAGGGCTGTAAAAGCTGATGAAATCAGCGTATTAGAGCCCACTCAACCACTGCATCTTGCTCGACATCCAAAAGAGGCTAGGACTTTTGTCCTAGCCTCTTTACTCTTGTTTCTTAATAAAGATCTAAATAGTTGTCTACTTCCCATTGGGATACGAAGGTAGCATAACTTGCCCATTCGATTCGTTTGGCTTCAAGGAAGCTGGTGTAGATGTGCTCACCCAAGGCAGCTTTCACCACTTCGTCTTCTGTCAAGGCTTTCAAGGCATTGTGAAGGGTAGAAGGGAGATCTGTGATTCCAGCTGCTCTACGTTCTTCTGGTGTCATCACATAGATATTTTCTTCGATCGGAGCAGGTGCTTCGATTTTATTTTCAATCCCGTGAAGGCCGACTTCAAGCAAGACTGCCAAGGCTACATAAGGATTGGCCATTGGGTCTACGGAGCGCAATTCTAAACGAGTTCCCATACCACGTGATGCTGGCACACGTACCAATGGGGAACGGTTGCGACCTGCCCAAGCGATATAAACGGGTGCTTCATATCCTGGCACCAAACGCTTATAAGAGTTAACCGTTGGGTTTGTCACCGCTGTAAAGTTATATGCATGCTTGATCAAACCACCCAAGAAGTGATAAGCTGTTTCTGACAATTGCATGCCCTTTGGATCTTCTGGATCAAAGAAGGCATTGTTGCCATCTTGGTCAAAGAGAGACATATTACAGTGCATACCTGATCCGGCAATTCCAAATTTTGGTTTGGCCATAAAGGTTGCATACAAGCCGTGTTTACGAGCGATGGTCTTCACAACGAGTTTAAAGATTTGGATCTTATCACAAGCGCGAAGCACTTCGTCATACTTAAAGTCGATTTCATGCTGACCAACGGCTACTTCGTGGTGGCTGGCTTCTACTTCAAAGCCCATCTTGGTCAAGACATTTACGATTTCACGACGAGTGTTATCTGCAAGGTCTGTTGGAGCCAAGTCAAAATAGCCACCTTTGTCGTTTACTTCAAGAGTTGGATCTCCATTTTCGTCCAACTTAAAGAGGAAGAATTCTGGTTCTGGTCCAAGGTTAAAGGATTTGAATCCAAGTTTTTCCATATGACGAAGGGCACGTTTCAAGTTGCCACGTGGGTCTCCTGCAAATGGTTCTCCTTCTGTCGTATAGACATCACAGATCAAGCCAGCTACGCTACCATTTTCATCTCCCCAAGGGAAGACTGTCCATGTATCCAAATCTGGGTAAAGATACATATCTGACTCGTTGATACGGACAAATCCTTCGATAGAAGAACCATCAAACATGGCTTTGTTTGAAAGAACCTTGTCCAGTTGCTCATCGGTAGCTGGAATTTCGACGTTCTTCATGGTTCCCAAAATATCAGAAAACATCAAGCGAATAAAAGTAACATTTTTTTCTTTTACTTCACGGCGAATATCTGCAGCAGTAATTGACATTTTTGTCTCCTTAAAATAGATTACAAGCTTATGAAATGATCAACGAAATTGACCATATGGCGATGGGGAAGATGTGAAGCGACTTTGCTGAAGAATGTCACGATGAAGAGCCTTACGAATGGCTTCTTGACTGACAACCTTGGTTTGCTCTTGCTCTTTTTCCGCATATTTCTTCTTAATATCCGCAATATTGAAGCCATCTGAGATATAATCTTTGATCTCAAGCAAGCGGTCCATATCGTCCAACGAATACATGCGGCGATTGCCTTCTGTCCGATCAGGAGAAATCAATCCCTGATCTTCATAATAACGAATCTGGCGAGCTGTCAAGTCGGTCAGCTTCATAACACTGCCAATCGGAAAGACTGCCAGCGAGCGTCGTAATTCCTTTTCCTTCATACCATTCCTCTTTCTATTCTATTATATCGAAAAAAAAATCTATGTCAAGATTAAATGTTATATAATCTTACATAGGTTTTTTGTGTTTCTTGAGAAAATCGCGAATGCGATCCACATCCGAATTGACCAAAATCGCAACGAAAACGCCAATAAAGGTCTCAAATATTCGGGCAAAAACATACAAGAAGGTTTCTCCGTTAGGAATCGAGAGGGTAATGATCAGCATTGCCGAAACTCCTCCGATAATTCCTGCTTTGTTATTCATAGCGACATTTGTCATAATGGTTAACATGGTCGCAATGGGTACAAAAATAAGAGTCACCCAATACTCCCCATGAAAGAGCGTTTTTAAAAGGAAGAACAATACAGCATAAAAACCTCCGATACTGTTGCCCATGACACGCGAAGCCCCGAAGTGGACACTCTTATCAAAGTCTTCCCTCAAACTAAAAACAGCTGTCAAGGTCCCGATCTGAAGGCCTCGCCAGCCAAATATTCCAAAAATAAGTAGTACAATAAAAACGGCAATCCCTGTTTTAAAGGTTCTCATCCCCAAACGGAATTTGGACCAATCAAATTTGTGTCGTTTAAAGTAATCCATGGTCACCTATCTTTCTATTTCTATTATTCTACCATATTTTCAGAAAGGAGAGAACAGATATCAATAGAAAGAAAAAAAGAGAGTGGGACAGAAATCGGTAATTCGTTAGAATTCGATTTCATCGTCCCACATCCGCACAGTTGAGTAGGGCTGTAAAAGCTGATGAAATCAGCGTATTAGAGCCCACTCAACCACTGCATCTTGCTCGACATCCAAAAACAATTGAGAGGCTAGGACTTTTGTCCCAGCCTCTTTCATTCTATTTAGATTATTTGTCTGTAAGAGCAGCCAATCCTGGAAGTTCTTTACCTTCAAGGAGTTCCATAGAAGCACCACCACCAGTAGAGATCCATGAGAATTTGTCTGCACGGCCAAGGTTGATCGCAGCAGCAGCTGAGTCACCACCACCGATGATTGATTTAACGCCTGGTTGTTTCACGATAGCGTCCATCACACCGATTGTACCAGCTTGGAAGTCAGGGTTTTCAAATACACCCATAGGTCCGTTCCATACAACTGTTTTCGCACCAGTCAATTCTTGGTCGAATTTAGCGATTGATTTAGGACCGATATCAAGACCAAGGAATCCTGGATCTACTGCTTCACCTTCAGTGTCTTTCACTTCAGTGTAGTCAGCAAATGCGTTTGCTTCTTTTGAGTCAACTGGCAAGATCAATTTGCCGTTTGATTTTTCAAGAAGAGCTTTCGCAACATCCAATTTGTCTTCTTCTACAAGTGAGTTACCGATTTCGATACCTTGTGCTTTGTAGAATGTGTAAGTCATCCCACCACCGATAAGGACTTTATCAGCTTTTTCAAGCAAGTTTTCGATAACACCGATCTTGTCAGATACTTTAGATCCACCAAGGATAGCTACGAATGGACGTTCTGGAGCTTCAACTGCTTCTTTGATATAAGCAATTTCGTTTTCAAGAAGGAATCCAGCAACAGCTTTATCAACGTTTGCAGAGATACCAACGTTAGATGCGTGTGCACGGTGAGCAGTACCGAATGCATCGTTTACGAAGATACCATCTCCAAGTGATGCCCAGTATTTACCAAGTTCAGGATCGTTTTTAGATTCTTTCTTGCCGTCAACATCTTCGAAACGAGTGTTTTCAACCAAGAGAACTTGTCCATCTTCAAGAGCGTTAACAGCTGCTTCCAATTCAGCACCACGTGTAACACCTGGGATAAATTTCACTTCTTGACCCAATTTAGCAGCCAAGTCAGCAGCTACAGGAGCAAGTGATTTACCTTCTTTATCTGCTTCTTCTTTTACACGTCCAAGGTGAGAGAAGAGGATTGCACGTCCACCTTGTTCAAGGATGTACTTGATAGTTGGAAGAGCTGCAGTGATACGGTTATCGTTAGTGATCACGCCGTCTTTTACAGGAACGTTGAAGTCAACACGAACGAGAACTTTTTTCCCTTTCAAGTCAACGTCTTTAACAGTCAATTTTGCCATTAGATATGACTCCTTCTTTTTTTAATACATGATAATTATATCACAAAAGCTGTAAAAGAGGTAGAAAAATCCAATGCTTTTCCCCTCTAATTCACAGGATCCGAACGACACTTCTAAATACAAGATCAAACCTCTCTGGTTTTCACCAGAGAGGTTTTTTGAGAGTGACTTTTTAAGTGAACGAAAGAATCCTGTAAAAGACTTACTCTTCTTTCTTCTTACCAGCCAAGAGGAAGCCGCCTAAGGCCGCTAAGAGAACAGCTTCAGCTGCAAAGGAAGCTTCTAGGCTTGCCGTATTTGGCAAGTGTTCCGATTGACTTTCTTTGCTTGCATCTTTTGTTTCTTGCTGAACCGTTGGCTGTGAGTTCGCTCCTTGGTGGGCACTTAACAACTGATGGATCTCTTGATCGACCATATCCTTGTGTTCTTCCTCCTGATGACCCGCTTGAGTAGAAGTCGTTGGGGCCAACTGATCCACTTGAGAAGACTCTGTAGGCTTCAATGGATTAGCTGGATCCGGAGTTACTGGGGTAGCTGGTTGGACTGGTTGATTTGGTTGAGCTGGTTGAACAGGCTGATCAGGTTTAGCCGGTTCCTCTGGTTGGATCGGTTGATCTGGTTCTTCCGTTTGTGCTGGCTTATAGACAATCGCATAGTGAGTAAAGTGAGGAGCTGTAAAAATGACCACATCTCCAACTCTCTCAAAGGCCAAGGATTGAGGTGCTTGACCTTCTGGGAAGAAGAGAACTTGCTCCACTTCTTTATCCTTATCCACAGGGATTTTCACAAGGGATGGATGGTGGGTATCGATATCTTGACCGCTGGCATCCACACCTTCAATATCAAAGACGATTCCTTCTCGGCCCTTCAGCTCTTCTTTTTCTGCCTGATTGGCTTCAACTTTCGCGACTTTCAGTCCTTTGACAACGGTTGGCTCTAAGTTGGAGAATTGGACTTCGACTCCAGTCGCAGGGTCTACAAAGACCGCTGGCTTGTCTTCTTTCAGGAGTGCAATCAAGGTCTCTAGACCTGTCTTAGCTGTTCCAAGAGCTTCAGGAGTGAGCTCTGAAGAAGCTAGGAGTTCTTTATTTTTCTCCAGGAGTGCCTGTAAAGCTTCACCAGAAGGGTGATTTGGCTTGCTTGCTAATAGAGAGGTCGCTTCAGTTGTCAGAGCAGAAAGTGCTTCTTTTTCTTTTGTTAGATTGGCTTGACCATCCAAGGCTTTCAAGAGAGCGGTCAAATTGTTCAACTGCTCATTGACTTGATCTTGTGTGCTGGTATCATGCTCTTTCAAGACTTTTTCAGAAGCAGCCATTCCAGCTAGCAAAGCTTCTTTAACTTCAGGAGTGGCAAAAGTAAAGTCTACTTTGTCTTTTGCAGCTTCAGCTTCAGCCAATTTTTGCTTAAGGTATTCATCGTTGAGAGCTGGTTTTGGATTGACGAGGACATCAAAGCTTGTGCTAGCTCCTTTGTAATGGATAGTGATGGTTTGACGGCCTTCCTTGCTCGCATCAAATCCAGTTATTTCAACACCTTCATCGGTCAAGGCGTGCGTTTCGGTCGTTTCATCTTCAAAGACGACTGTAAAGCGTCCGCCTTCTTTCTCCAATGCTTCTCCGACGATATATTCCACTTTTGGTTTGTCGGTCAATTCTAGACCAGCAACTGCTTTTTCACCTGCTTCCTCTGCACTGACCACAAAAACAGTGAGAGTCTTATCCAATTTCTGACCAAGGTAAGAAACTTCTAGGTGTTGTTCTCCAAGCTTGCTACTGTCAAATCCATGAATCTCTACACCTGAGTTGGTGAGGTTGACCAGTTGATCTGCTTGGCCATCTTTATAATGAACGCGGAGAGTCGCCCCTTTCAAGGAAAGGGCATCGCCTTCCCGGTAGACCTTCTTGGTCAATCCATCTTCAAATTGAAGTCCCGCAATTTCTTTATCATTCTTTGGAACTTCGATCGCCAAAACATTACTGATATCTTTACCAGGTTCTTGCGCACGATAGTAGAGAAGAGATGGGGTTGATTCAAAAGCGAGCGGTTTAAAGATCAGATTTCCAGCTTGATCGGCTGTCATGGTCGCAATTGGATTAGTGGCTTCTTTATCGGCATAAAGAGTCAGAGTAGTATTAGCCGGAACATCTTTGAAACCGACTTGGACAAAATGATTACCTAAGTTTTGCGCTGCAGCATGTTTCATCGGAATGTTGACCGTTTCAGTATCCAGACTTTCATACATCTTCCAGTTGTAAATCCGGATGGCTTGCCATGGGGTGCCGTTATCTGCCGTAATGACATGGAGACGCCAGTCTTGAGCCTTGATTGGATGGTCGAGTGTAATGTCGGACACATGGGCTTTATTGCCACGAACTTCCTTAGCAAGCTTCCATTCACCCGCTTCATCCTTGTAGTAAAGGTCGAAGTCACGGGTATTCATCTTGCCATCGTCGACAGATTCTCCACCCGCACCGGCATGGTCCATGACCCAACGAACAATGGTCCGTGGTTGTGTCAAACGAATATCGACGGTTCCACTCAATTGAGCAGAAGACCATTTATCTGAAAGACTGGTAATGGTACCATTTAACATGCCTTCGATGCCTTCACTACCATCCGCATCCGGGAAGCTCGAACCGATCACTTTGGCTCCGATGACCACGTTTGGCGCTAAAGCTTTTGGTAGACTGGTATCTGACACGGTCATGCCCCAATCAAAGGCTACAGTTCCCGCATCCGAACGTTGACCATTCTTTCCAACTGCCACAACCTTGAGTTCCTGAGTGGTTCCTTCAGCACTTGCTGAACGGCTAACTTTTGGTAGATAGACGGTTGCCGCAGAAGATCCTGTTAAGAGACGCCAGTTATCGCCATCTTTTTCATAGACTTCATAATAATCCGCATCTGCTACCCCTTTAAAATTGAGGACTGCTTCTGCTTCTTGCGCATTTTGTAGACGTTTTGCACGAACGGATACTTCTGCTGGAGTAGCTGGTTTTTCTTGGTTTGACGTAATCGACAATTGGCCGAGATTAAATTTGTAGTCTTTAACATCCGTATCATGGTCAAAGAACATCTTCACAGCATAGATGGTCTTGCCAGCCAAACTTCCTAAATCAAAGGTTTGAGTAGACCAATCTGCACTCGGTGTCAATTCTTTCCATTCGTATTCAGAGTAGTCTTCTTTGGTGGCAACAGCTACCCAGGCAGCAGCTCCGATCCCACCTTTATGACTGACGCTCAATTTTGTCGTTTCTGTCACAGGAATCTTGGTCGAATAGAGCATGACATTTTGACTGCTATTGGCTTTTAAATCTCCTTCAAAGGCTAGAGAATTTCCTCCATTGTAAGCTTGATCAAAATCATAGCGACCTTTTAATGGTGTACTATCTTCACTATGCTCTACCCACCAACGCCATGTTGGAAGGTAGCCAGAAACAGAACGGTAGTTCCATTCCCCTTCTTTAGAAATCTTGCCATCGACAAACCAGTGTTTTCCGTGACCAGTATTGAAGGAAGTATTGAAATCTTCACTAGTGATTGGGGTTTTGTCCACTACTAGATTGGACATACCGTACCAAGATTGGTCTGCTGGTTTTCCTTTAGTCGGATCTCCTTGGAAACCTGTCCAGAATAGATCTTCATGGGTATGGTATCCTTCTCCAGTCTTTCCTAGCCCTGTAATGGTATCAGGTGCATAAAGCCCAAGAGATAGACGCAACTTGCCATGTTCATCTAAAATGGCATTCCAGTCTACATTAGTCTTATAAGAGCCTCCTTTTTGGAGTTCGAGTCCAGCTAGAACATCATAAGGATTCCGATGAATCCATTTAGCTGTACTGATGGAATAATCCACTTCTGATTTGCCCCAGTTAAAGTTAGCAAAGAAGGTATCCACTGGATTTTCCCCATTTTCTGGCTGCATGAAATTGTAGTTGTATTCTCCCAGCGCATTCTCATGGTAACGGCCATATTCATAGGTCATAGCATCATACCAGGAATACTTAATCGGATAGTTCAGACTCTTCGCATATTCCTTGGTATAAAGAAGGAAATCTCTCAATTTTGGCCCCAATGGTTCTACAAGATTTCCGGTCGTTTCTTGGTTGATAAAGTAACCATCAAAGCCATAGTACTTAGCAAGTTCGACTAATTTACGAGCGATCGGGAAAGTTTTAGAGCCTTCACTATCTTCTTTCAAGGTTTCTGCAAAATGTTCTTGATCCTTGATGCTGCTAGACCAGTTATAAAAGAGTGTTCCATAAATAGGAACCCCATTTCGGTGGGCAGCATCAATCACATCTGCTGATGGAACCAGCCCTTCCCAAAAGACCATGGAATCCAAATATTGCCAGTAATCAAAAGCATAGGCTTTAAACTCTTCCCCGCCGACAGACGCATGATCCTTTGCTTTGGAGTTCATATTTGACAGTGCTTGGATCTTCGCTTCAGGGTTGGCTTGTTCATTAATTTGTTTTCCTTGGAAACGACTCGCAAGTGGGACGCTTGCTCTGTTCATATCGTCATCCACTCGTTTTCCTGGTTCCCACTTCAAGAGATCATCCCAGGTATCGAACTTAACTTCTTTGGGTCTTAATTGTTTTTCTTCATTGGTTGGTAAATCAGCCACTTTTTCTGCAGCAGCTTTCGGTTTTTCAGTCTCTGAAACGGCTGGATGATCTGTAGTTGTCGAGCTAGCTTCTGTACTTGTAGGACTAGCCTCCGGAGTGACCGCTTCTGCGGCTGGTTTTTCCGTTTCTGCAGCAGGTAAGGCCGCATCTGCAGTATAGACGCCAGCTTCTCTCACTAGATGATTAACATCTTCAGTCGCTACTGAAGAGGTTTCCAAGGGTTGTTCACTAGTAGAAACCGTCTCATCTGCAGAGACAGCGCCTGTTCCCAAAAATGCTAACCCAATCAATGCGGAGCAAACTCCCACACTGAATTTTCGTATACTAAATCGTTCTTTCTTTTCAAATAGATGACCTTTCATCTTGACCTCCTTGTATGGTTTTTTTCTTTTTCTTGAGCGATTTCCATTGGCTCCTTCCTCCACGATCTGTAATCGCTTTCATTTTCTTGTATTAGAAATCTCCAATCAAGGATAGGATACCCTAATCTATTTAGCACTGTCAATCATTTTTAGCAATTCCTATAATATGATGAGAAAGCCCTAAAAAAAGTACAAAAAAAGAGGAGGTTTCCCTCCTCTCATCATACGCATGAATTATTTAGCAATTTTTGCGAAGTATTCAAGAGTACGAACAAGTTGTGCAGTGTAAGACATTTCGTTGTCATACCATGAAACAACTTTAACCAATTGTTTACCGTCAACGTCAATAACTTTAGTTTGAGTTGCGTCAAACAATGATCCGTAAGACATACCTACAACGTCTGAAGAAACGATTGGATCTTCAGTGTAACCGTATGATTCGTTTGAAGCTGCTTTCATAGCTGCGTTCACTTCATCAACAGTAACGTTCTTGTCAAGAACAACTACCAATTCAGTAACTGATCCAGTTGGAACAGGAACACGTTGTGCAGCTCCGTCCAATTTACCGTTCAATTCAGGGATAACCAAACCGATTGCTTTAGCAGCACCAGTTGAGTTAGGAACGATGTTAGCAGCACCAGCGCGTGCACGACGAAGGTCACCTTTACGGTGTGGACCGTCAAGGATCATTTGGTCACCAGTGTAAGCGTGGATAGTAGTCATCAATCCTTCAACAACACCGAAGTTATCTTGAAGAGCTTTAGCCATTGGAGCCAAGCAGTTTGTAGTACATGAAGCACCTGAGATAACTGTTTCAGTACCATCAAGAATATCGTGGTTAGTGTTAAATACGACTGTTTTAACATCTGATCCACCAGGAGCAGTGATAACAACTTTCTTAGCACCACCAGCATGCAAGTGTTTTTCAGCAGCTGCTTTAGTAGCAAAGAAACCAGTTGCTTCAAGAACGATTTCTACACCGTCGTTAGCCCAGTCGATTTGTTCTGGATCACGTTCAGCGGAAACTTTAATGAATTTACCGTTAACTTCGAATCCACCTTCTTTAACTTCCACAGTACCGTCGAAACGACCTTGAGTTGTATCGTATTTCAACAAGTGTGCAAGCATAACTGGATCTGTAAGGTCGTTGATGCGTGTAACTTCAACACCTTCTACGTTTTGGATACGACGGAAAGCAAGACGTCCGATACGACCGAAACCGTTAATACCAACTTTAACTACCATTCGTGATTTCCTCCTTATGAAAATCAAAAAAATTTTTTGTGAAAAGAGTAACTTGACACAGCGCCAAACATCTTTTAACAGTCTCTATTATATACTTTATTGCATTAAAAAGCAACTATTTCCCCACGAAAAGCAAGATTTATCATAGATCACCACCTCTTTTATTGAAGTTTTTCACAAAGTCTTGTTTGCTAGGAAGAGCACTTTTTTACTTGTATTCACTTTTGGAACAAAGAAAAACTCTTCCCAAAGTGGGAAGAGTTTTTAAGCATTGGTAAATTAAGCTTCACCTTTAGCTTTTTTAATGATTTCTTCTTGTACTGATTTTGGTACATCTTCGTAGTGGTCAAATACCATCATGAAGGTACCACGTCCTTGAGTTGCAGAACGAAGGACAGTAGCGTAACCGAACATTTCAGCAAGTGGTACATATGCACGAACGATTTGGCTTGCACCGTGTGCTTCCATACCATCTACACGTCCACGACGAGCAGTTACGTGACCCATAACATCCCCAAGGTTTTCTTCAGGAACTGTGATGGTTACAAGCATCATTGGTTCAAGGATAGCTGGTTGTGCAGTCTTAGCAGCTTCTTTAAGTGCAAGAGATGCAGCGATCTTGAAGGCAGTTTCAGATGAGTCGACATCGTGGTATGAACCATCGTAAAGCTTAGCTTTCACGTCAACCATTGGGTAACCAGCAAGAACACCGTTCGCCATAGATTCTTGAAGTCCTTTTTCTACTGCAGGGATGAATTCACGTGGAACCACACCACCGACGATCGCATTTTCGAACTCGAATCCTTTACCTTCTTCGTTTGGAGTAAATTCGATCCAAACATCACCAAACTGACCTTTACCACCAGATTGACGTTTGAAGAATCCACGTGCTTGTGTAGAAGCGCGGAATGTTTCACGGTAAGATACTTGAGGAGCACCAACGTTAGCTTCAACCTTGAATTCACGTTTCATACGGTCAACAAGGACATCCAAGTGCAACTCACCCATACCAGAGATAACTGTTTCACCAGTTTCAGGGTTTGTTTCAACGCGGAATGTTGGATCTTCTTCAGCCAATTTTTGAAGGGCGATACCCATCTTGTCTTGGTCCGCTTTAGATTTAGGCTCAACCATCAATTGGATAACTGGTTCTGGAACTTCGATTGATTCAAGGATGATTTTTGCTTTTTCATCTGTCAATGAGTCACCAGTTGTAGTATCTTTCAAACCAACGGCAGCAGCGATATCTCCAGAGTAAACTGTTTCGATTTCTTTACGAGTGTTGGCGTGCATTTGAAGGATACGTCCGATACGTTCACGTTTACCTTTAGAAGTGTTCAATACGTATGAACCTGAGTTCAAGACACCTGAGTAAACACGGAAGAATGTCAAACGACCTACGAATGGGTCAGTCATGATCTTGAAGGCAAGAGCTGCAAATGGCTCTTCATCAGATGCTGGACGTTCTTCTTCTTCGTCTGTATCTGGGTTTACACCCTTGATTGCAGGGATATCAAGTGGGCTTGGAAGGTAGTCAAGGACTGCATCCAACATCAATTGAACCCCTTTGTTCTTGAAGGCAGAACCACAAAGTACTGGGTAGAATTCAACGTTGATTGTAGCTTTACGGATACCAGCTTTCAATTCTTCGTTAGTAATTTCTTCCCCTTCAAGGTATTTCATCATCAAGTCTTCATCAGTTTCAGCAACTGCTTCAACCAATTTTTCACGGTATTCTTGAGCTTGTTCAAGGTATTCAGCTGGAATATCTTCTTCAAGGATATCTGTACCAAGGTCGTTAGTATAGATTTCAGCTTTCATCTTGATCAAGTCAATGATTCCGCGGAAGTCATCTTCAGCACCGATTGGCAATTGAATTGGGTGAGCGTTTGCTTGAAGACGGTCATGAAGTGTGCTTACTGAGTAAAGGAAGTCAGCACCGATTTTATCCATCTTGTTAGCGAATACGATACGTGGAACTCCGTATTCAGTTGCTTGACGCCAAACTGTTTCAGTTTGAGGCTCAACACCTGATTGTGAGTCAAGAACGGTTACAGCACCGTCCAAAACGCGGAGTGAACGTTGAACTTCGATCGTGAAGTCCACGTGTCCTGGTGTGTCGATGATGTTTACACGAGTGTCTTTCCATTGAGCTGTTGTAGCGGCAGATGTGATAGTGATACCACGTTCTTGTTCTTGCTCCATCCAGTCCATTTGTGACGCACCTTCGTGAGTTTCACCGATTTTGTGAATCTTACCAGTGTAGTAAAGGATACGCTCAGTTGTAGTTGTTTTACCAGCATCGACGTGAGCCATGATACCGATATTACGAGTTTTTTCAAGTGAAAATTCGCGTGCCATGAGGTTTGTTTCTCCTATATTTTTTATTTCTATATTCTATTATAACATGATTTAATAAAAACGGATAGGCAGGACCTACCCGTTCTCAGTGTTTTCATGCTAAGTTTTGGTTCCAACTTGTAAGAAGAGTTGAATTGGGTTCAAGAGCTGACGAAGCTTAATTGAACTCGGGCTAAAGTTAGTTAGCCGATTTGAGCCGGAACGGGATGCTGTGTGAAAAAGATAAACTTCCTTGTATTCATCGAATACTGCGTCAGTTTCCTATTTTCACTTTGCATCCTTGCCGTTCCTAGCATCATGATCTTACCAGCGGAAGTGTGCGAATGCACGGTTAGCTTCAGCCATACGGTGAGTATCTTCACGTTTCTTAACAGCTGCACCAGTGTTGTTCGCTGCATCCAAGATTTCTTTTGCAAGACGATCAACCATTGTGTGTTCACCACGTTGACGAGCGATTGTTACCAACCAACGAAGTCCAAGTGTTGTACGACGTTCTGGACGAACTTCAACTGGGACTTGGTAGTTAGAACCACCGACACGGCGAGCACGTACTTCAAGTACAGGCATGATGTTTTCCATAGCTGTTTCGAATACTTCAAGAGCATCGTTTCCAGTAGCTTCTTTAATTTGTTCGAAAGCTCCGTAAACGATTGAAGCAGCTGTACCACGTTTACCATCAAGCATAACGCGGTTGATAAGACGAGTAACTAATTGTGAATTGTAAAGCGGATCTGGCAATACATCGCGTTTAGGCGCACGGTTTTTACGACTCATTTTTCTTTATCCCCTTTCCTTATGCTTTTGGTTTTTTAGTACCGTATTTAGAACGGCCTTGTTTACGATCGTTTACACCTGCAGTATCAAGTGCTCCACGGACGATATGGTAACGTACCCCTGGAAGGTCTTTTACACGTCCACCACGAAGAAGAACCACGCTGTGTTCTTGCAAGTTGTGTCCGATACCTGGGATATAAGCAGTTACTTCGATCAAGTTGCTCAAACGTACACGGGCAAATTTACGAAGGGCAGAGTTAGGTTTTTTAGGTGTCATTGTTCCAACACGAGTTGCAACACCACGTTTTTGTGGTGAAGAAACGTTTGTTTGAACTTTTTTATGACTGTTGTAACCAACGTTCAAAGCTGGTGATTTAGATTTTTCTACTTTTGATTTACGCGGTTTGCGAACCAATTGGTTAATTGTAGGCATCTACATTCTCCTGTGAAATTTTTTATTTTTGGTGATGGTACACTTGGTGACAGCTACCATCTGTGTGTACTTTTGCAACATTTGTCAGCACGTCCCTGTACACTCTTGAGAGACCAAAAGTAAAAAGTACCGTCTATTATTATAACATGACGGCACTTTGATTGCAAGATGTTTTTTTATTTTTTAAAGAAGTCGAAAAAGTTCATTATTGACCAGCTTCAGCAGGTACTTCTGCCCCTGCATCTGCAGCCGGAGCATACTGTTGTTGCTGTTGTGGTTGAACTGTCGCATTGGCTCCAGCTACTCCAGCGTTGGCATTAGCGTCTGTTTGAGTCTGCTGCGTTGCCGCTGTGTCACTCTCATAGGTCAGTCCATAATAGTTAGCGATGTATTGGATACGGGCATCAAGCGATTGCTTTTGAGTCGCATCTTTGACTTTCTTCACAGCAGCTTGGGCAGCGTTCACAGAATCTTGACTTGGGGTTGTTTCCATTTGAACGACTGCTTTTTCAGCAGCTTCTGTATTTTTCTTTTCTTCCTTCTTTTCTTTTTCTTCCTTTGTTTCCTTTTTCACTGGAAGGGAACCTGTTTTTTTAGCAGGTTGAATTTCTGTCGTTACCTGGGCAGCCGTATTCTTTTTAACGGTATACAAACCAGCTACCAATATAAAGGATAGAGACAGAACTGTCACCAAGCGAATCCACAAAGGGCTATTATCAAATCGATCTAAAATTCTTTTCACTTTTTGATCCTCCTTTGCTGCTCTTAATCAAAGATATTCCCAACTTCGACACTCAATTTATTTTCTTTTACATCGATGTTGGTAACGCGCAATAAGGATTTGTGTTCAAAGAATTCACGGTCGGTTGCAGCATTATCCGCAAAGACAGCTACCCCTGCTAATTCAGAATCAAATTCAGACAAGAGGCTGACCATCCCGTTAATCGTTCCGCCACCTTTAAGGAAGTCATCGACAATCAAGACCCGGCTTCCTGCTTTTAGGCTCCGTTTTGAAAGGAACATTTTCTCAATGCGATCCCCACTTGAGCCTGAAACATAGTTGACACTAACGGTTGACCCTTCTGTGATTTTCAAATCACGACGGACAATAACAAAAGGAACATTCAAGACATTGGCTACTGCATTGGCTAGAGGAACTCCCTTGGTCGCTACGGTCATGACAGCATCAATCTTCTTATCCCGGAAAGCTTTGGCAATGATGCGGCCGATGCGATTCAAAATCTTTGGATTGCTCAACAGATCAGACAGGTAAATGTAGCCACCAGGAAGGATACGATCACTTTCAGACAGCTGCTTGCAAAGATCCTCGACGATTTCTTTGGATTCTTGATCTGAGATAGACGGTGTAAAGATAACACCTCCACCAGCTCCTGTAATGGTCTCAATATTTCCGATTTCCATCTCTTCAAACGCACGCTTAATGATCACGATATCTTCTGAGATGGAAGACTTGGCAGACTCATACTTTTCCGCAAACGTATTGAGGCTCGTCAATTCATAGGGATGGTTGATCAAGTAATTAGAAATCACGACCATCCGTTCACTTCTTCTTAATTTCATTTTCTCACCATGTAGTTTTTTCTATCATTATACCATAAGAAGCGAAAAAAACGAACATTCTGATTTACAGAAGGCCGTTTTTTCCTGATTATTTTATTTTTGGCAGAATCATTCCCGTATTTATCTCTGTTTTTACTAGTCGAGATTCGGTTTATAGAAGGAACGATTTTCCATAGCAAAGATTTTATTGGTCATTTCGCCAGGACCAATTAAGCCAAGTGCTGTTGTCATCATCATCATTTCCGCATCCAAATTATCGATCATATGAATAATCTCTGCTTCCATGATCTTTGGACGAACAGGACTACCGTATTCGAGCAAGCCATGGTGACTCAAGATCACATGGCGAAGGACGATGACTTCTTCTTTTTGGTCATCAATCTTCAAGTCTTGCAAGACCTTGGTGATTTCTTCATCGATGAGTGCAATGTGGCCGATGAGGTTGCCCCGAACAGTGTATTCTGTATTTTCAGGACCTGTCAACTCGATCACTTTGGCCAAATCGTGTAACATAATCCCTGCAAAGAGCAAGCTCTTATTCAACTGAGGATAGATATCACCGATACTATCTGCCAAGCGGACCATGGTCGCCGTATGATAA
This sequence comes from Streptococcus sp. HMSC065E03, assembly GCF_001815045.1. Classification (NCBI taxonomy): domain Bacteria; kingdom Bacillati; phylum Bacillota; class Bacilli; order Lactobacillales; family Streptococcaceae; genus Streptococcus; species Streptococcus sp. HMSC065E03. The sequence continues at coordinate 411,005 of NZ_KV818852.1, forward strand.
GCGAGACCGGCTTCAAAGGCATGGTGGTTGGTCTTAGCAGCTGGATAACTATAAAACTCTTTCTCATATTTCCCATAGAGGGCTCGGACAATCCGTTGCCAGACTGGATTTTCAATTTTGAAAATCATGTTTGACAGGTATTCATGCAATTCCTTAGGATCTACTGGTGGTTTTTCCTTGAAGTCTGCTGGATTGTTAGGCTCTCCTGCTTGTGGCAAGCGCATGTTTAATTGGTTGACTTGCGGAGTATTATTGTATACTTCCCGACGACCAGCCATATGGACCACACGCCCAGCTGTAAAGCTCTCTACATTGTGAGGTTGAGCGTCCCATAGTTTACCTTCGATTGTACCGGTCTCATCCTGGAAGACAAAGGCTAAGTAGTTCTTCCCAGCCCGCGTTTGACGCACTTCTGCTGACTTGATCAAATAGAATCCTTCGAACAATTCATCTTTTTTCATTTGGCTAATTTTGACCATCATCTTCTCCATCTTCTATATATACATCTAGTCCCAGCAGGTCCTCATCGCTTTCGATTTGGCGGAGTGTCCGCTCGATGGCACTGGTCCGTCTGGTTAGCAAATCATCAATATTATTGGAAGCATTCTTTAAATGGCGCTGAGTTTTGGCCAGAATCCCTCCAAACTTATGGAATTCTGATTTGACCGATCCCAACACCTTGCTAATGTCATCTGCACTCTTTTGGATGTTGAGCGTTTTAAAGCCAACAGACAAGGAATTCAAGAGGGCTGATAGCGTACTTGGACCAGCCACTAAAATTTGTTCGTCCCGACGCAAGCGATCGAAGAATTCTGGATTGCGAACCACTTCGGAATAGAGGCCTTCAGTTGGCAAAAAGAGAATTCCGAAATTCGTTGTCGCTGGTGGAAAGAGGTATTTTTGTTGGATATCCTTAGCAAAACGCTTGATACTAGCAAGAAGGGCCTTGCGGTAACGATCGATCTCCTCTTTCTCTCCTGATTCATAAGCTTCTTCCAGACGATAGTAGTCTTCCAGTGGGAATTTAGAGTCAATCGGCAGATAGACTGGCTCCTCTCCTTGTCCTGGAAGCTTAATGGCATACTCCACGCGCTCACTGGATTGGGGAACGGTGACAAACTCCCGCTCATACTGGGCTGGGGTCAAGATATCTTCAATAATTTGGCCCAGTTGCAATTCGCCCATAATCCCACGCGTCTTGGTATTGGAGAGAACTTTATTGAGGGTTCCAACATCTCGCGCCACCGTCTGCATTTCTCCCAGCCCTTTGTTGACCGATTCCAATTGTTTTGAAACCGTCTCAAAGGAGGTCTGCAAACGGTGCTGCAAGGTTTTCTCCAATTTTTCTTCTACCGTTTGGCGCATCTGTTCTAGCCGCACTTCATTGGACTCTTGGATCTGGCGCATACGCTCATCTGTTTTGTCCCGATTTTTAGTAAAGTGCTCATTCATCTCAGCGCGCAGAGCCGTCGTCTGCTGGTGGATCTCCACTCGCATCTCGGTTAAGCGATCTGTCAGGGCGATCTCTAACTGCTGATTGGCAATCTGGTTTGCTTGTCTTTCTTTTTCAAAACGATAGTCCAACTGGTCTGTCAAATGATCCTCATGGTCTTCCAGCATCTCTCGTAAAGCCGGTCTTGTATCATCTGACCGTTGCAAGAAATAGATGAGGAGGCCCAGATTGAGCAGGCCAATCAGAAGCAGAATGATATTCATATTAACCTCTGTCTTTACTATAAACAATGACAAGATAGCCACGGTTAAGACTCACTTGAATCGGTTGATCCAAAAATTCGTTGGAGCCATACATGGCCTTCAAAAAATAATTCTCCTGATGGAGCGGATACTTGGCCCCTGTGATCTCTAAGTGGCCTTGTCCGACAGGCATAAAACCAACATAGGACATGGCAGGATCTGGCTGAATCTCATGGCAACCAGCTGGTCTGTAGATCAAGCGATTTTGACCATCGACTAATTGGATTTGCTCCATGTAGGGAGCTAGGTCTGGATCGGTCGGCAAAAAGATATTGGACAAAAAGTGATCCAAGCGACCGCCAAAGGCACCATAAACGGTGACAGCAGCATCTGGATAGGCCTCAAAGACCGCTTTCAAGGCCAATTCCAAATCCGTATCGTTCTTTTCAGGGATGGATTGAACAACCTGCTTGGCTTGGGTTTGGATCTTATTCAAATCAGTCTCAGAGACAGAATCGAAATCCCCCACAGCTATATCTAAAGGCAGACCTTGTTCCAGTAACTTCAAACAGCCACCATCAACGCCTACATAAACATCATGATCTCTTGGCAAGAGCGTGCTGTCACCTCCTGCCAGTATTGCGATGTTACCCATTTACAGCATCTCGGAGCGTTTGAACGCGCTCATTGACATCTCCATTAAAGACATAAGAGCCTGCTACAAAGACATTGGCCCCGGCTTCTTTGGCTTGGGAAATACTTTGGTCATCAATTCCACCATCCACTTCGATATCAAAGTCTAAGCCTTTTTCTTCACGAAGAGCGGCTAATTCGCGCACCTTGTCCATGGTTTCAGGCAAGAAGGCTTGGCCACCGAATCCTGGATTAACGGTCATAACCAAGACTTGATCCACCAAGTTCAAGACATGTTTGATACTGTCTACTGGAGTCCCTGGATTGATCACAACACTCGCCTTCACACCCGCTTGACGAATTTTTTGAAGAGCTCCGTGAATATGGGGAGTAGCTTCCACATGGATGCTGATGATGTCAGCACCTGCACGGGCAAATTCTTCGATATGGTGTTCAGGATTGGTGACCATCAAGTGGCAATCAAAGACCAACTTGCTATGTGGACGCATGCTCTCTACGACACCAGCTCCAAAGCTGATATTGGGCACAAAATGGCCATCCATGACATCGATATGGGCATAGTCAGCTCCTGCTGCTTCTAAGTGTTTCAATTCACTTTCAAAATTGGCATAATCGGCACTCAAAATTGAGGGTGCAATTTTCATTGTTTTCATCGTTGTAGTGTCTCCTATTTTGGCATTTTTTTCGAAACTTTTTTATAGGTTTCGCGACGGTTTTCAATCTCACTTAGAAATTGCAAGTAATCCTCATAACGGAAAGGTGCAATTTCCTCTCTTTCAACGGCTGGTTTCACCGCACAAGCTGGCTCATGCGTGTGGGTACAGGTACGAAATTTACAAGAGTGGCTCACATCGGCGATCTCTGGGAAGGCTTGATTTAAATCTTCACTGGTTGTCACTTCATAATCAAGGGAGGAGAAGCCAGGCGTATCTGCGATCTTTCCTCCATTTAAATGGTAAAAGCTGACAGCTCGGGTCGTGTGTCGACCGCGCCCCAGACTATCTGAAATCTCACCCGTTTCAAGCTCCAGATCCGGAGCGATTTTATTGAGCAAGGTCGATTTTCCTACACCAGTCTGCCCCATAAAGACCGTGGTTTGATTGGTCAAAAGGGGCAAGAGTTCCTCAATCGACAAGACAAAATCATAGCCAATAACCTGGTAGATTCCTTGGTAGTAGTGGATGTCTTCCATATCTTCTAACAAGTCCAGTTTTGAAATATAGACAATGGGATGAATCCCCTTATGCTCCAAAAGAACCAGAAAACGGTCTAAAAGATTGGCGTTGAAATCTGGCTCCTTAGCTGACATAATCACTACTGCCTGATCAATATTGACAATAGGAGGGCGTACGAGGCTATTTTTACGAGGGGCAATGCTCAAGATGTAGCCTTCTGAATTCTCTTCAGCAGAAAACTCCACCTGATCCCCCACATAAGGAGTCTGTCCTTTTTTTCTAAAATTTCCACGAGCCCGTGTCTGGTAAATGTGACCATCTGACTCCACGTAGTAGAAGCCAGCCAAGGCCTTGACGATTGTTCCTTGCAAATCGCACTCCTTTGAGATTAATACTCCTATTATACCAAAAAATGAGAAATAAGGCTGGATTGCTCAATAAGAAAAAACGAAAAGTGAACCTCTCCGGACGCTTTTAGAAACGAATAGGTTCGTTTTTTAAATGGATAGAAACAGAAGACGGAGTATCTGTTATGACTTGTCTTTTAGCAGAATTCGGGAAAGGGCACCTTCCTTTTTTTCCTTGGCATTTTTCCTAAAAAGTGTATAATAGAACTATGCGGAGGTGGTGGAACGGCAGACACGCATGCTTCAGGCGCATGTGCCCCTTCGGGCGTGAGGGTTCAAATCCCTTTCTCCGCATCTTGGAAAGGTGGCCCAGCTCGGTACGGCACCGGACTCGAAATCCGGCAAGTGGATTTTTATTCACGCGCGGGTTCAAATCCCGTCCTTTCCTTCTACAACAAACAAGACATGAGCTATGAAGCTCATGTCTTTTCTGTTATTTTATTCCCGCATCTAGAAGGCCATCTGCTAGGCGGGCGAAGTCTTCTAAGCTCAGAGCTTCTCCTCGTACAGAAGGTTGCAGGCCTGCAGTTTGGATTCCTGCTTCCAGCTTGGCTTTGATTTCTTCGGTCTTGCCGAAGCGACTAGTCAAGTTGTTCCAAAGTGTTTTGCGGCGGTGGACAAAGCTAGCCTTGCTGACAGAGAAGAAGAAATCTTCATCCTTGACGGTTACTGCTGGCTCTTCGCGACGGACCATCTTGAGGATGGCAGAGTCGACGTTTGGTGCTGGCACAAAGACGGTGCGAGGTACAATAAAGGCTACCTTAGCAGTCATATAGTATTGGACAGCAATGGATAACGAACCATAAGCTTTGGTGTTGGGCTCAGCTGAGATGCGGTCTGCCACCTCTTTTTGCATCATGACCACAAATTCTTGGAAAGGAATCTTGGATTCGATCAAGTGCATGAGGATGGGAGTCGTAATGTAGTAAGGAAGGTTAGCCACTACCTTAATCGGAAGGTCTGGGTTTTTAAACTCTGCGATGTACTGGTTGAGGTCTACCTTGAGGATGTCTTGGTTGACAACCGTTACATTGTCAAAATCCCGTAAGGTATCCGCCAAAATAGGAACCAAGCGGTCATCGATCTCAAAGGCCATGACTTCTGCCGCATTTTCCGCCAAAAACTCAGTGAGAGCTCCAATTCCTGGACCGATTTCGATGACATTGACCTGCTTATCAATCTCAGCCGTATCCACAATTTTTTGAAGGATGTTGGTATCGGTCAAGAAGTTCTGACCGAAGGATTTTTTAAAGGTAAAACCGTGACGCTCCAGCACTGCCTTGGTCACGCTATAATCTGCAATTCTCATTTTTTCTCTTTTCTAATCAGTTTAGAGGTAAAGAATCCCCTCTACTTCCGTCTTAATAACTAGCCATCGCCTCTTCGACTTGGGCCAAACTAATTCCAAACAATTCCAAGCGTTTGATCAATTGCTTGCCATTGCAGTAGCCGATGCGCAAGGCTTCTCCTAGATATTCCCGCCGTTTGCGACTATCGCTTCCCATCAAAAGTCCAAGCCGCATCAAGTCAGTCTTTGTGATATCAAAGAAATTATCATCTTCGTAAGACCCGACCAGTCCAGCTAGGGCTTTTTCTAAGTCTTCAAAGCTGGCATGTTCTACTCCAAGAGAACGCCCCTTGGTCTTGGATTTGGGGACTGCTTCACCACGATTTAAAAAGGCATGTTTGGCCTGGGGCACCTCTTGCATAATGATCTTGCGAATTCGCTCACCATTATAGTCTGGATCGGTAAAGACAATGACCCCACGCAACTCTTGCAAGGTAGCAATTCGTTCCAAGTCATCTTGATCGATCGCAGAGCCTCGCGTTTCATAGGTATCCACCTCATAAAAACGACGGAGATTGGCTGTGTCATCCTTGCCCTCCACGATAATCACTTCCGGTATTTTTCTTTTCTCAGTCAAGGCCAAATACCTTTCTTGCATTGTCATAGGTTGCCTGAGCCACTTCTTCTGTTGTTAAGCCACGTAGTTCTGCAATAAAATCTACCACATAACGAGTGTAGGCTGTTTTATTTTCTCGACCACGTTTGGGAACTGGTGCCAGGTAAGGAGCATCTGTTTCAACCAAGATCTTGTCTAACGGAAGGCCAGCTGCCGCTTCTTGGACATCTGTGGCTTTCTTAAAAGTGACCACTCCAGAAAAGGAAATCATCATCCCCAGATCCATGAAGCGTTTCGCTTCTTCTAAACTTCCTGAGAAAGAATGCATGATCCCACCGCGAGAACCGACTCCTTCACTCTTGATGATGGCATAAGTATCTTCTAAAGCATCGCGTGTGTGCACCACAAAGGGGAGGTCCAAGTCTTTAGACAATTGAATCTGACGACGAAAAACCTTTTCTTGGACGTCTTTCGGTGCCGTCATCCAGTGGTAATCGAGACCGATTTCTCCGAGTGCGACGACTTTGGGATGTTTTAGCTGTTCAAGTAAATAGGCCTCCACTTCAGGAGTATAATCGCCTGCCTCAGTGGGGTGCCAACCAAGCGTGAGATAGAGTTCTGGGTACTGGTCTGCCAAGGCTATTCCTCGCTCAATCGTCGGTTTGTCAAAACCAACGATATTGTGGGCTACAACACCCATTTCCTTGGCCAAGTCGAGCTCTTCTTGTTCTTTTCCTGCGAATTCTTCCACATTGAGATGGGTGTGGGTATCAAAAATCTGCATGATCTTCCTTTTCTTCCGAGTTTTTCTTCTTTCTATTATAGCAGAAAGCGACTCTAAATTCACTTTCGGACAAAACAAAAACCAGTAGTCTCGAGTTTCTACTGGTTTTTAGGTTTTTATCTGAATTAGGCAGCCAAAACTTTGCGTCCTTTACGACGACGAGCTGCCAATACGCGACGACCGTTTTTAGTTGCCATACGGTGACGGAAACCATGTTTGCGCGCACGACGAAGTTTACTTGGTTGATAAGTACGTTTCACGATGAATACCTCCTCATAGATTTTGTATTCGTTTAGCCGGCTAGTTGTGATCAGTTACTAAACATACTTTACTATTCTATCGGATTCGACTCTATTTGTCAATAGCTATGGCAAAATTGTTGCAAATACAGGTCGGAGAAAACTTTTCTACACCTGACGGGTTGCCAAGTAATAGGGTTCCAGCGCCACCAGCGCCTCTTGCAACTGATCCAGGATATCCTCAAGAGAACCTTCCTCAACTAGAGAAACATCGTATTTGACGAGGACCTTACGAACCGCCCCTTCTGCTACTGCTTGTAACAGATCATGGCGATTCTTTTCTGTTCCTTCTACCCTTTGACTCTCCCCATTTTTCTGGGCGAAATAATAAACTGGCTGAGAGATAGGAAGGGTGAGAACCATGTGTTGCTTTTGAAGGCTCTGCTCATCTTTTTTTCGCTCGATAAAACTCACCTCTAAGGAAACTCCAAAATCAACTGCATCCCCATAAAGTCTCAAGGCAAACATGGGCTCTGCCATCGTCCCTTCTCCTTTTAGATAGGCCCAAAAATGAGGCCGCAAGACCTGAGCCTGGTTCATCCATTGGCTAGTCCGATCTTGCTCCAAATAGGGGTGACGCTTCTGAAAGGCTGAGACTAAATCAGTGAATTCCTTACGAGCCGCCTGAGCTAGGGCACGATACTGCTCCATCTCCGAGGCTAGCACCCCTGCCTTTGCTGGGGCCTGGTAGTGGATTCCTTGAAACTTTAAAAACTCTCGAATCGCTGTAAATGCCATCTGCTTCCTTTCTAAACCTAAAAAAGGAGAGATCGGCTCAATCCCGTCTCTCCCTTATGGGAAATAATAGCTAGATTATCCTTCGATGTCGACAACTACATAACGGTTTGGTTCTTCCCCTTCAGAGTAGCTAGTGACTCCTTCCATCTTAGAGACGATCCGGTGAATGATTTTGCGTTCACTGTTTGACATCGGATCTGTCTGTTGGGCTTGCCCATCTTCGAGGGCACGTGTTGCCAACTTCTGAGCATAGCTTTGAAGAACTTCTGCCCGGTGTTCTACATAGTCATTGACATTAATGGTAATGTAAAAATTCTTTGAGTAGCGATTATAGAGGTAATTTTGTGCCAATAGTTGAAGAGCCTTCAAGACTTTTCCGTGGTAACCAATGACACGTCCTGGCTCATTGGTATCAATTTGCATATTGACCGTACGGCGGTTGTGACTGCTTGAGATGGTCGCATCCACATCCATTTCATCGACCACTGTTTGAACATAGGCTGTCACATCATCTACGACTTCTTCGATGTTGTAGTTTTCCTCTACCTCGATACCAAGGTTTGAGAAATCAGACTCGCTTGATTCTTTTGCCGCTGGTTCTTTGACTTTTTCAAGGATATGTTCATGCCCTTTTTCTTCAAGAACGGTATCTGCTTCTTTGTCATGTTTCAGGATTTCTGTCTTGATTTCTTCAGAGACAACTTCTCCTTCTTCTTCGACCTTTTTGATCGCTGCAACGACACGTCCGAGATCGACCGTTGCTTCGCTCACAGTCTTAACCGGTTCATTTTGCGCATTGATCTCATCTGGGACACCTTTGACAGCTTTTTGATTGGCTTTTACAACAGTTGTTTCTGCAATGGGCTCAATCTCTACTTGGGCTGGTTTTTTCCCAAACAAGCCAAGAAAACCTTTCTTTTCACGCGCTACAACCGTAATATGTGCCTTCATACGAGGAATATCTAAATCGTTCAGACCTTTTTGAATCGCTTCTTCAACAGTTGCTCCAGTATATAGGACCATATGTCCACCTCTTTCTTATTTTTTCTTTTTCTGTGCTTTGTTTAGGGCACGGCGTTTTTGTTTTTCCATGTCGCGTGAAGCTTGCTCTTTTGCTTCACGCTCTGCGATAATCTTGAAGGGGTTGTTCAAGAGATAGGTTTGCCCGACTTGGTAAGCATTGGAAGTCACCCAGTATAGTGCGACCCCGCTGGCTGAGAACAAGGCAAAGAAGAAGATCATCACAGGCATCACATACATCATGGTTGTCGCACTACCATTGCGCTCTGGCATGGCTTTATTGGTCAACCAACTGCTGAAAAATGTGAAGAGTGCTGCAAGAACCGGCAAGATATAAGTCGGGTCGATCGCGCCAAGGTCCAACCAGAGGAAGTGACCGACTTTAAGGAATTCAACACGGCTCAGTGCTTGGAACAAGGCCATCAAGACCGGCATCTGGATTAAGAGAGGAAGGAAGGCTGAAGACGTTTTGACACCTTTTTCCTTGTATAGGGCCTGCATCTCTTCAGAAAGCTTGGTCCGACTATCAAGATCCTTCCCAGGATACTTAGCTTGCAATTCCTTGAGGAGGGGTTGAATTTCCTGCATTTTGCGGGTTGAATTCATTTGATATTGGAAGAGAGGCAAGAGGACCGTCCGTATGACAATGGTAAAGACGATAATCCCTACACCGATACTTCCGCCAAAGGACAAGAAGCGGATGGCTTCTGCAAAGAAGTAGACGAAGCGTTCCCAACCACCTGTCGACTGAGCTGTCACTTGAGAGGTTCCACAAGCTGTCAAGACCAATAAGGCCGCACCTAATAATCCAGTTAACTTCAGTTTCTTTTTCACATTATTCCCTTTCTTGGTAGACATGCGATAATTTTAAGACATGTACAAGATTTTTCTCTACTTGATGAAAGTCGAGCTCCTCCACTCCTTTACGAGCAATGACAACAAAATCATCGGTCGTAAGGAAGGCTTGGTGTTTGATCAAAACATGGCGAATCAAACGTTTGATGCGATTTCTGGTCACAGCATTTCCCAGTTTCTTACTAACAGACAGGCCGACTCGAAAATGCGGTTGGTCTTTGCGCAAGCGGTAAACAACGAATTTCCGATTGGCAACATTTTGACCACTTTTAAAGATAGCATTAAAATCTTTGTCACGTTTGACGCGGTAGCTTTTTTTCAAACCTCAACTCCTTCTTTTAAATTTATTCTATTATACCATATTTTCAAAAAAAACCAATCTCACTCAGGAAATCGGTTGCTACTTAAATACAGATAAAAGTAAAGGCAAGGTATAGTAAAGATTGAGCAGGATATGAGCCAAAATAGGAGAAAGGAGCGTCTTACTCCGATAATACAGGATCCCAAAAATCACACTCGGCAGGAGATAGATGATAGAAGCTCCCAGCGAAAAGGGAGTGTGGAGAAAATGCAGGCCACTATAGATGAGGGCTGGAAGCCAAATCTCAGCATAGAGTTTCCAGCCTTTGAAGTAGGCATTCACCAAGGCTCCACGAAAAATCAGCTCTTCTGTCACTGGCCGGATGACGACCATTGCGATCACTAAGATTAGCACCCCTGTGGGACTAATTTCCCGTGGAAAGAGACTCAAAACGGCTGCCCGTCCTTGAACAAAACCACTGATGAAGTAGTCCAACCAGTAAACCAAGCAGGCCGCAAAAACGGCTTCTATCAGAGCTTGAAGAGGGTTCTTCCCCAGTTTAAACTGCGCTTTTTTAGAAAAACGATAGACCAAAAATCCTGTAAAGACTGCATAGAGGCCTTCTAGGCCAAATAAGGTCCAATAATAGCTATTGGCACTTGCTACACTATTGGAGACATACTGGGCCAAGGGGCGAAATTGAGGCCGAACATAAAAATAAAACAAGAGCAGAAAGAGGGGATACAGCAGTGAGAGCTTTCCTTTGATGAATTTCATAGATACCTTTCCTATAAAATCTGACAAATCGTATAGTGCATCTTACCATAATCGTGACAAGGTTTCAATGAAAAAGGATGCTTTTCTACTCTCTGAGATAGGCCACATAACCACCTAAGACAGCGACTAGAATCAAGAGACAAAGAAAAGTTTCCATCCATACAAGAACTGTCAAGAAAGGCAGTTGCAACAAGCCTTGAGCCATTTTCAAAGAGGTCGCTGTGATAACTGTTGGAAAGGTCAGGGCTGAAAAAGCAGGTTGAAAACCTTCTGTGATCATTCTCGGTAGGCGCGTCAAAACAAAGAAATAAAAACCTTGCGAGGCCACCACCATGATCAGTAAGAACCAGGTAGGCAGGCTTGCTCCACCCACACGAACCAGAGCCGCTAAAAGAAGGGAAAAGGGAGCGCAATAGATGCCTTCTTGGCCCAACAGATGACTGGGTAAGGGTGACTGCTTCAAATCATGATAGATAAGGGGATAAAGAAGAAAGGTCAAACCAAAACCAATCACTAAAGCGAGATAAGCAATCTCTCTTATTCCCACAACTGGATAAGTCAAGGCCGCTACTGCAATGCCCACATAGAGAACGGTCCAACTGGGAGTGGCATTGGCTCTTGGTCGCGCTAGGACATGGGTCTTGGTAAAATAGAGAATCAAGCCCAGATCTAAGAGAAAGGCAGACCACCAGACCAACTGTGATAGACCTCCAAAGGCGGGAAAGAGGCGCAAAAGATAGGTGGATAGAATCATCCCTGCCATGGGAAAAGTTGCCATCCCAGATAAAAGGGCTGGTTGTTGGAGTTCTATCTTGGTTTCTTGCCAGCGAATTGCATGATAAACGACAAAGAAAAACCAGAAGAACAAACCTGTCAGACTAAAGGCGTGAGCAAGGAAGGGTAGCGAGTCTGCAAGAAGGTTTCCAGCGCCAACCAGTCCTAACAGACAGCCTGAAAATACTAAGGGGATCTTTTTCATCGGAAGCTCCAATCATTTTATCGCTTTCAGTATACCATAAAAACAAAGGCAACATCATCAAAAAACGAAGTTGGAGAATACCAACTTCGTTCAGATTGAAGATAAAGTCATATAAAAACTTTCCTTAGGTGAGTACGGACGTCAGCGAACTTCGAAGAAGTTCCATGACTAATTATTGAGCCTAAGGTCTCAATAATTCCGAGTGCCTGAAACGTTATTGTTTCAGGCACTTTTCTCACAGCGGAAAGTTTCGGTATTTTCTTGAATCGATTTTAAAAATGGAACTCATTTTTGTTTTTTTGCAGAATCGCTTAACTTATTTTAATTTAAAATAGTTTGTCTACATTCTAACTTCTTTTTATCCATTCTATTAAAGACTAGGCCTGTACGACCATCATATAAAGAAATAAGGATACGAGAAAGACGATACTAACAACGAGGGTCGCTAGCTTGAGTCCACGGTGAGACCGCCAGTAACTTGGTTTTCCTAGGTTACTGGTCGCATCTGTTGAGAGCGATTGTTGTTGGCGAGGCTGCAGGGTGATCAGAACCACAAGAGCGAGGGATAAGATCGAGATCCCGATTGCAAATACCATTTCCATCTTAGGATCCTCCTAACACTCTGAAGAGGGTAAAAATAACTCCCAGCAGAATCACCAAACCAATGATCACATTAAAAGTAACATTGATCTTTTCAGAACGTGTCGTCTTTTCTTTTTCGGCAGGACGGCGTTTGAGAGACTCCATCCGTCCTTCTACTTCTTTGTAAAATAAATCTTTCTTACGATCACTCACTGTATCCACCTATCCCTTCTTGCAAGCGAGCTTTGAAAACAGCTGGCTCAACGCTACTTGATTGGGCAATTTGTTGCGCAACGGCTTCTCTGTAGTTATCCACAGATTGGTAGATTTCCTGGATACGGGACACCATATCTGCTTCTTTTCCTTGATCAAAGATATTGGCTTGTGCGAGGAAGTGGCGGTCATGCAGGGTATGGCTAAAGGCAAGGATGACTTGCTGGTGTTCGAAGGCCTTGCGAACAATGCCTTGTACCTCTGCATAGTGGTTGATATCCAGATAAATACTAGAGACCTTAAGCAACTCTTTGATCCGCTCTTGACTGATATTTTGGTACAAGACCACATTTGGGTAGCGGACCATAGACAAGAGGCTCGCAGACATCTCCGTCAAAGCTGCTACACGGAAGGTCACATTTGGCAAGTTCTCTACTAGGTAGGTCAAGGCTTCGATCTGATCCGAATTGGTCAAGACAAAGGCGTCTTTACGGATATCGTCTTTCACCTTGAAATCATACAGGTAGCCAAGGGGACCAAAATAGCTATGCTGATCTTGCGAGGTCAACTGCAAAGCACGATGATAGGTCGCGTTTTGCGGAATCAAGATCTTCTTGGTCCGGATTTCTGGGCTCTTTAGAATCAACTGCATGTTGCCCGGAAGGCTGTCGTGAAGAGGCTCTTGCCACACCAGGACGTCGCGTCCTTTGATGCCTTTATTGCCCAGCTGGAGACTAATGCTAAAGGAGGTAGCCAGCGTATTGTAGACCAAACCATCTAGATCAAAACCACGATACTCTAGATAAAAGACAAAGTAATCTAAGCGATTCTTGAAAATTCGCATGGGTTGATGGTCCAAGGTCAAGATCAAATCCCCTGTTTGGTGATTTTCTGTCAAGCGCTCGGTATCCCCTTCAAAATAAGTAGTCACCAAATACTGTCCCTGATCGCCACAAGTCGTTACGGCAATCTTACGACCGTATTGGTCGTAGTGCTCAATCATGACCACTTGTCCCTTGTCATCTAACCACTCTAAGCGCTCGACGATGCGTTTGTAGGAAGCAGCGTGGTACACAATTCGAGCCTTTTCTTGACCATAGTAGGTCACTTTTCCCGAACTATTATCCCCAGAAACTTCCCAGAAATCAGGAACTGGAACTTCATTAAAGTAGCGTCCCCGCTTCTCTCCTTTTGCTTGTCCTAAGAAATAGATAAATGGAGACTCGACACCGTCTGGTAAGAAACCATTTGGCTCCAAAACAACGGTCGGGTGGTCAAAGCCAGACTCTTTCATAGAGTGGAGCAAGTCTTGGCTTTCACGAGAATAACTATCAAATACGTTCAGCATGTGTCACCTCTTCTATCAATTGTGCCCAAGCTTCTTCTACTCGGCTGGTCAAAAAGTCTTCTGCACGCGCATAAGATGCTTGACGCATGCTGGCTAGATCATTTTTTTTGTATAGCTGGATCATTTTTTCCGCAAAGGCAGAAGCGATCTGGTCGACCACTTGATCTGCTGAAGGCGGAATGAGATAGCCATTTTTACCTTCTGTAACAAAGGTCTGGTTGCCATAAGGAACGTCAAAACCGATTATCGGAAGACCAGAACCGATCGCCTCCATCAAGGTCAACCCAAAGCCTTCGCTGGTCGACGCTGACAGGTAAACCTCATAATTCTTATAAATTTCCTCTAGATTGGCATGCCCTTTGAGATGGATATAGTCTGCCGCCCCCAATTCATCAATCAGAGAACGCAGCTTGCCTTCTTCTCCACCTTTTCCATAGATATCAAAAGACAGTTCTGGCAATTCTTTTTTGGCGCGAACCACTGCTCGCACTAACCAGTCAATATGCTTTTCTGTCGCCAAACGAGAGGCAGTAATCATAGAAAATGGGGTGCGATTTTCGTTTTGTGGCAAGCTTGCAAGACTCCCAACTGGAATGGTATAGATGGCTGGCTGATGGTTGGTGTATTTGGCAAACTGCTCGGCTAAGATTTCTTTTTGACGGTCGGTCGCAACAATAAAGAAGTCCACCTTGTCAGCATTGGTAAATTGGTACTCGTAGTAGTTGTTCCACAGGATATACTGATCGTCAACATTATTGGCACTGAAGTGCTCTGCATGGACGACCACACCCAGGCGGGCTTTTTGCGCTTCTTCAAAGATAGGCTGACCGATATTGGTTTCCCGATCCAAAATCACCAGATCTTGTTTGGTCAATTGAAGGGTTTGCATGAAGTAGCGGATCAATTCTTGGCGACCAACTAGATAGCGATCTGGGAAACGATAGATTTCGCGGCCATCCGCCATCTGCATGCTGTAGGCAACCGTCCCGTCTTCATTGTAAAAACGGCGCTCAATCAAGTTGGCTTGGTTGTTCTTGGGAATGAAGTACTCCGTACAATAGCGGGCATAGGAGAAATAATCCTTTCTCACCAAGATCCCTCTAGACACATACTCACAGCGTTCCACATAAGGACTATTTTCTGAGCGCAGGTAGCAGGTCAAAAAATTGTCCTGGTCTTCATAAAAGAAGCGCTTGATCTTGCCATCGACTTCTTCGCGCGTCGGTTTCCCGGCAAAACCTGCTAAGACCTGGTCAATGGTATAGGTCGTTGGTGCAATTTTTATATCTGTAAAATGGCTGTAGAGCCAGATGATTTCATCATTTTTAAAACCGATATTTTCTGTTAAATGTTGGATATTATCGGCTAGAATCATATCCATAAAAACAAATTTAGCTGGTTGATGGATATTGCGTAACAACTGGGCCCGGTAGGCCTGGGCGTACTCAACACCACTGCTGGCCCAACCGATTCCAAGGTTGATATTGTATACTGTCATAATGTCCTCTTTTATGGGAAATGCAAGACAATTTCCCCTTTTTTATTGATTTCTACTCGACTCAGCAAGAGATTGCGGACCATTTGTTCTTTGGCCGCCCCTTTCATTCGATCAAAGGATTGGTAGGCTTCTTGGAAAAATTCCACCAAAGGATTTTTCTGACTGGTGTATTGACCAGAGAGAGCCATCCGCAATTGTTGCAGATAGTCGACCTGCTCGACCCAGTTTTCATCGATAGCTTTTAGAATGGCCATGCGCTGGAATTGGGCGATCACCTCATCGGTGCCTAGGACCTCATACTTAGCCTCTAACTCACTTTTAGCAATCTCCCATAAGAAATTCTCTTTGGTTTTTTTGCTACGGAAGGTTTGGTGGGCCTTTTCCGGATCTACTTGGTAGCTCACATTGTCTAACATATAGCGATAAAAAGCTACCGGTTCCTTGTATTCTTTTTTATGGGCTACGCTTGAAAAGACGGAACGAAGAACTTTTTCAACGATGTCGTCCAAGCGACCTTCTTGTTTGATCAAGCGGTCGCGCTCTTCGTAGACGATGGCACGCTGAATGTTCATGCTTTCCGCAAATTCTAGCGTCATCCGACGACTGGCCTGACCAGAACTTTCACTAGCATTTTGAGCCCGTTCCACCAAGTTTCTATACTTGCGCTTGGTCAGAGCTTTAGCTGAACCAATCCGCTCATCCACATCATAGTCTTGATAGGTATCCTGGATCCAGTCTGGCCCCCAGTTTTTCATCAAATCGTCTTCCAAAGAGACGAAGAACTTGGTCAAACCGGGATCTCCTTGACGACCTGAACGTCCACGAATTTGAAGGTCAATCCGCTGGTTCATCATCCGCTCAGTCCCAACAACCACCAAGCCACCTAACTCAGCGACTCCTGGTCCCAACTTGATATCGGTTCCCCGACCGGCCATTGAGGTCGCAACCGTCACAGCACCTTTTCGACCAGACTCCTTAATGATCTGGGCCTCTCGAGGAGCATTGTTAGCATTGAGAAGATTGTGAGGAATCCCTTCCCGCAAAAGAAGATTCGAATAAAGAATCGACATCTCAACGGATCCGGCAAAGACCAGGATCGGATTGCCCTTTTCGTGGACCTTCTTCACATAATCCAGGGAAGCCACGATTTTTTCCGGCAAGGTCTGATAGATTTCATCCGGCAAATCCTTGCGGATCTTCTTACGATTGGTTGGGATCTTGATCACTGACATGGCATAGGTATCAAGAAACTCTGCCTCAGCGACCTTCCCAGTCCCGGTCATGCCACCCAACTTCCGAAACATCTTAAAGAGGTTTTGGTAAGTAATAGAAGCCATAGCCCGTGTTTCTTGGGTGAGTTTGAGACCTTCTTTGGCTTCAATCGCCTGGTGGAGTCCTCCTTGCAAGCGGGTCATTTCCATCAAGCGACCCGTCGCCTGGTCTAGCAAAACAATCTCAGGTTGTCCTTCGACATTAGGATGGATGACATAGTCCTTATCCTTAATAAAGTTTTTATTGGCCTGCAGGGCTAGACTGATATGGCGGACCAAGTCACGGTATTGGGGATCATAGAGATTGGGAATAGCAAGAAAAGCTTCTGCTGCATGAGCTCCTTTTCGAGTCAACCAAACCCGTTTCTTTTCTTCGTCAAACTTGAAGTCTTCCCCCTCTTTGAAGGTTTGGATCAGGGTGTCAATAATCCCATAAAGGTTGGACTGGACCCGAGGAGAACCAGAAATAATCAAGGGAGTCTGCGCACTATCTAGGAGCACCGAATCAATCTCATCAACAATGGCGTAATTGAAGTCTGCCAAAAATTGGCCATCTGCTGAAGCCGTCAAGTTCTCTGTTAGATAGTCAAAGCCCAGACTGGTATTGGTCGTATAGATGACGTCTGATTGGTAAATTTCGCGTTTGACTTCTGGATCTAATTCTTCGTCCTCTGACTGTTTCAAAGGAACGCCGACGGTCAAACCTAAAAAGCGGTAGACCTGTCCCATCTCTTCTGCATCCCGAGTTGCCAGATAGGTATTGGTCGTAATGACCATAACCCCTTTTCCTTCTAGGGCATTGAGATAAACCGGCATGGTCGCTGTTAAGGTTTTTCCTTCACCGGTATTCATTTCAGCGACATTTCCCTGATGCAGAACAATCCCTCCCATGACTTGCACGTCATAAGGAAACATACCTAAGACCCGTTTATCAGCTTCCCGCGCAACCGCAAATGCTTCTGGCAAGAGATCATCCAAGGTCTCACCCTCTGCTAGACGTTCCCGAAATTCTGCAGTCTTCTCCTGCAGCTGACGATCCGTCAAACAGGCCATGTCATCCCTCCAGCTATTGACTTCTTTTAAGATTTTTTTGATGTTTCTTAATTTAACGTAATCCAATGTGATCCTCTTTTTTGCAGTGATGTTCGTCTATTCGAGAACTTCTGCTCCCTCAGACGATATTGGGTAAATAGTGAAATAGTGGAAGGTGAACTCTTGCAAACCTGCACTGAGCAAGCGTACTTCGTAGGCGTAAGCTTGATCTGGATAGGTGAACTGCAAGCGACCTTCTGCGGTTACTCGACGGCCAACAAGGTCTCCAAAGCGATCTCTAAAGATAATTTCTACCATAACGGTATGAGTGGGGGTCGCTTCCATCGTGATAACCAATTCATAATCTTGCTCTCTTTTGAGCAGGGGCAGGCTAGGAATTTGACGAGTTGCCCCAAAATTCGTCTGCGAATGCCAGGTTTTCAGTACTTGACCAGATGGCATGAGGGGGTTCTGAAATTGAACGCTTCCTTGGGCAGTTGCTTGAATCGTTGACCCCCAAAGATAATCTGCAAGAACGGTATCGCCCCAGTAGATTCGTCTGCTTTCATTTTCTTTTATTTTTATCATTGGCTTCTTCCAAAGTCTCTTTCCATGATTTCTTTGTACTGGGTCACAAACCACTCAATGATCGGACCACTCGCATCATTGTGTCGGCCAGCGCGACTGGTACTGATAATACGAACCGGTAATTCATACAAGGCTTCTAAAATATCTGGATAGGCCTGCTGGTCGTAGTCATCATCCCGCATATAGGCAAGGGCTAGAATGGTATCCTTAAAGTCCGCTTTTTCAAACCGGTCCCAGAAACGTTGATTGAGCTGACCGATCCCTTCTTGTGACACTTGCCCAACGATCAACTGCATCATGTCTAGAGATGTTCCAAACTCATCTGGACGTTTAAATTTCAGATTGGCAGCGACATCCCCCAGGTTGACAATAGGTTTTCCGACCAAGATCGCATGAGGAGAATAAAGAGCACCATAGTAAAGGGCACCAAAGGTCCCCATGGACAAGCCTGAAAAATTCATATCTTTTGGCTCAAAGCCGAGCAAGTCCAAGTGCTGATCAATAAAGGCAGTGATTTGACTTTCCAATTCTTCTGAGCCCATATAGAAGGATCCACCTTCCAGTCTTGGGTCAGAAAAGAGAATAAAGGGACTCCCCATCGCACGCATCATCCCAAACCCTTCAAAACCTTCAGCCGGACGATACCCAGAAAAGTAAATGTTTAAAGGTGGTTTCATATCGCCAGGATGGAAATAAGCAAAAATTTCTTGGCGTTTGTGGTCCCGTAGCGTCTTAGCTCCTACGGTCATCTCTCCTAAAGGACCATGTGACAAGCGCTTATGTAGGGCTCCGATCGTAAGTGTCCCTTCTCCTTTTGCTTCCAGCGAAAAGGCTAGGTAATAAGGCTCTGCTCCATCCAATTCTAGTGGTTGCTCCATCTCTTCTTCTGAAAAGACTGCATCTTCGACCCACTCTCCCAGAGCACCAAAGCGGTAAAATTGAATCCGCAATTGCAGCTGACAGCTTGGATCTTTTTCATATTCCAACCAAAAATTGATGGGACGGCTAGCATCATACACGTAGTTGTAGACCCACTGAGCAATCGGTGTAAACTCTTCACCGTATGATCCATCTAGCTTCAGAAAATGTTGCCCCAGCACCGTTTGCTGGCCAGCAAAATCAGGTCTCACTCGCAGGTCACGAACCGTAAAGGCATCTCCATATTGATTGTCGTATAAAAAACGCTCTAAGACATAGAGAAATTGATGCTTGTTTGAGAAATCCCAGGGTCTTGCTTGCTTGAGTCTTAAGAGGTGGGCCAATTCTTCAGAAGGCGCCTCTAGTTCATAGCTTTTATCATAAAAAACGGTATACGGTTGGAAATAAGCCAGGTCTTCTCCTAAAGCTAATAAATCTTCTGGCTTTTCCAGAATCAAGGCTTTGAATTTGGAGATTTCCTCTTCTTCCATATATTCTTTGAGTGATGGAAGAGCGTTAGCTTGAAAAAAGTGCCAGCCTAGTCCAGCAGGAAGCTCCACCTGATCCTGCCAACTGCTTGAGCCAATTTGGAGAATATGGGGTATTTGTTGTTTTTTATCCATGACGTTCTTTCATCCATCCTTCCCATTTCTCGATCAAGCGTTGACCGGTGTATTCTTGAATTTTTTCGATCGAGTAGACCAAGGCTTCGTTCCAAGGCTTCAATTCCAATAAGAAGTGCGTGATTGCCTTTTCTAATTCCTTGTCTCCCTTTGATAAGACATAGCCATTTTTCAAATGATCAACATATTCTGTCTGGACGCGGTTGACCTGTGGAATCCCAGCAGAGATCCCCGCGATTTGCGTGTAGAGGTTGGGTTCCTCGCTTAAATCTACGATCAAGCGTGTTTTTTCCAACTCTTGAATAATGTCATTTTCATTTGAAAAATTCTTAACTACAAAGCGATAGTCCGGTGCGTCTTGTAGGGACTCTTCATCGATAATCTGGTTTTCCCCAAGCCCTTCCATTTGGGCTGGTGATTGAACCAGATGCAAGTCCTGCTCGCTAGCGATCAATTCCTCGAGTTGCCCTTCTAATTCCTTAACACGCTCCGGTGATCCATTGTAAAATGCAAAAACAACTTCAAATAAAGGATGTTGCCCCAAGACCTCCAGAACCTTTTTGAGCTGGCTCTTACTTGGAAGCTCAGCTTCATTGACATAAAAGTAAATCTTTGATTCCTTGCGCTCCTGACTAGATCCCAAACGAAGGCGGGAGTCAAAAGAGGTAATCCGGTGTGTCTTCTGAGCCAAGCTAGGAGAAAAGACCCCAATCGCTTCTTTGGTTTTTTCACTATCTGTGATCAAGAGCTGGGCATCAATCATATCAAAATAAAGGGCAAAGTTTTCGGCAGACAAGGGCTGACGATCCCCATAAAAAGACAAGACTTTCTTGACACTACTTGCTGTATCTTGTAAAAAAGCCAAATTTGCTGGATGAGCTGCCAAAACCAACTGATCTCTTCCTGGAACCAAGGTTGCTAGCTGTTCCTTCATTTTTTCAGCGACAACGTCTCCCATATTGGCATAGCTTTCTTTTTTGAAGGCATGAGAGAAAGCTTCATTGACCATAACGGAGTGGTTCTCTTCGATCAACATCTCTCTCAAAACCCATTGCCCATCAAAACTCAGATACTCTTGGAAATAAGGTTTCCCCTCATTGTAGTAGATTCGACTAGAGATAAAGCCACGATCATCTATGTACTCGATGTAGCTGATCTCGTCATTCTTATAACGGGTCAAAGAGAGAAGGTTTCCATCCACTCCCATATCAATTTTCGCTAGGTGGTGGCCCTTACGAAATGCCATTACCAAAAAGGGAGTATAGGAAAAAGTGGTCTCACTCGGCCATTCGATGTCCTGAAGCTGAACTGGGCGCATAGCCAAATCAGACGGAACCTGTTGGATCTTATCAAAAATCGAAAAGACATCTGTCTCTAACAAATCTTGGCGGTGTAAAAAATAGCGCAGTTGTGGACTATATTGAGGCAACAATAAGATCCGATCCATTTCTGCTTCTTGAAAAATACGAACTTGATTAATGGTATCGTCAAATTCAATGGACTCTCGCATCCAGTACCAAGGGGTAGCTGTTTGCTGCCAGATGCGGTCCGTTCCATACCAGGCTGGTACAAAATAATACATGGTTACTCCTAGAATATTCTTGTATAACGTTGATTCACACGAAGGGCACGAATTTCTTCTCGGATATTGTAAATCATCCCGACAAACATGAGGAAGGTTCCTGGAATCATAGTCAAGCGCAAGAGATCTTTATCCCATAACAAGAGAGAAAAAGGAAGCGCCGTGAAGAGGATCAGATACAAGGTCCCAAAAACCGTCAAGCGTAGCACAATTTTATTGATATAGCGACGTGTATCTGCTCCAGGATAAACATGATCGATATACTCGGAAGCCTTCATCATCTTATCTGCAATTTCTTCTCCATTCACATTGACAAAGGCGAAAGCAAAAGAGAGAAGGGCGATCATCAGAATGTAAAGAAGAATCCAAATCGGATCTCCCATCACCAAGTGTTTGGCTAAACGAGCAGCCCACTTGGCATTGGAATCCATTGACAAGATCAAGAGCATAGCATACTGAGGAATGGACACCAAGGTCATGGCGTACATGAAGGGCATCCCTCCTGCCGGGTTGAGCTTGATATCCAAAAAAGTATAACTTTTCAAGTTGTTGTGGATCCCTAATTTATTGACAGGAATCTGGTACTTGGAATATTCCACCAAGACTGCCACATAGACAAAAATCAAGATGAAAATCACGCCCAGAACATAAGCGATTTCTGGGATATTATTGACATTTGAAAGGGTCTGCATCACGTCTTCTGGCAGGTACATAACCATCCCAGCCATCATGATCACAACAGAACTTCCAAGCCCCAAAGCGGCATTTAGATCGGAGAGCCAAACTAAAAAGAAGGCTCCGGCTACCATAATCATGGTATTGACCGCAATGACAAGTCCGGAGTTCAACCCTGTCTTCAAGGGGAGATACATGGCCACTGCCAAAGACTGGACGATGGCGAGCGCCAAGGTCACGTACATCTTTCGCCGCTCCACTATCTCCGTGCTGGTTTTTTCAAGGTTAAAGCGTTTTGAAACGGTAAACATCCGCCACAAAATCATGGAAGACATCCATGGCGATAGACCGATCGAAAAGATAGACATTCCGCGGAGGTTTCCCCCCATCACAGCGCTTGAGAGCTGCAAACCCGTTGTCGTTCCCTCATTGAGTCTCAGGGCCTTTGATAAGTCAACAAAAGGCAGGGAAATTTTACTTCCCAAAACATAAATAAAGACGAAAAATATCGTCCAACAAAATCTCTTTCCTACTTCAGATCGTTTTAACATTTCTTTTAAACTTTCTCTTACTCATTTTGACTCTTCCACCTGGGAAACAGCCTTAAAATATGTGCCTTTAGAGCATTTTATCTCAACTTATTTTACCATAATTTGCGACTTTTCCAAACTCATTTGTCACTAATATTTGATAATATTTCAATTTCCCCATTTGGTACCGTATTCAACAAAAAATCCTTCAGATGTTTATCTGAAGAATCTTGTTTACTTGGATATTATTCTCCTAAAGCCATGATGGTATCGACAAATAATTTCTTTGTAAAATAGCCATTGCGGATCAAATAAGAAGTATATTGAGCCTTTCGGACCATTTGAGCATACTCTTCTTCTGTACAGTCTTGGACCAAACGATTGGCTTCTTCAAGACTGGAAGCTACAAAGCCGAGCCCTTTTTCTCGAATATAGTCTGCATTTGACAAATAGTCTGGCACTACTACTGGAAGACCAGCAGATAGATAAGTTGATAGTTTGTAAGAAATATTTTCTTTGTAGTAATCCCGCTCATCCTCAGGATTCTCTGAATTTCCCCAGACAAGCCCAAAACCACCCTTGGAAAGTTCGAGAAGCAACTCTTGCTTAGTCCGCCAGCCTTCCATATGGATCTTAGAATAATCGACTCCTTCAACTGGTTCAGTATAGACATGAAGGGGTGTCTCATATTTCCAATCGATGATATGTGGGAAACGCGAAGGATTTCCTGAGAAGATCAGTTTTTTCTCAAATTGCGGAGTATAGAGATCCAAACTGTGGGTCAAATCCCACAACTTTTGGACCACATATTTTTTCACTGTGAGTCCTTCTGATACTAGACGATGGTACATTTGCTCTGACGGAACAACGACCAAATCACTCTGATTGTACATGTCGATATAGTTAGGCATTAGGTAATAATTGCTCTCAAACATGAGTGGTGGAACATCATGGATAAACATGACCAGCTTGGTTTGAAGGAGTTTTAACTTATCAACCAAACGGCGGTCCCACTCAATTCCATTCCAAGAAGGAGATTGAACGAAGACAATATCCCCAAAAGCAACGCCTGCTAAAATCCCATCCATCCGCGAATTCAATTCGCTAGCTGGTTCATTGCTATGATCATAAAAGTAGATCCCTAATTCATTGACCCCAAGTTCACGAACGACATTCATAATATCGTTTTGTGCCATCAGGGCAACACTTTTCGAAGATTGCCCAAATAAATTTGTAAAATGGATTTTCATCTCTTTCCTCTGACTCTTCTTTTTTAATCCCATATTTTCTGAAGATATGAAGGCAAACAGAGCTTTTTACAAAGTAACCTTTTTCATATCCCTCAACGAAAACTTCCTCATTCATTATAACATATTTCCCAACTTCTTAGACATTCTAGATCAATAAAAGACCGGTTCATTCCGGTCTTTTAAGGTTTTATTTGCCATCTTTTTTCCGAATTCCTAAAAGGGCTAATCCAGACAGAAGAATGGAAGCTCCTGTAGCAAGGATATTAGATGAAGGACGAGAACCTGTCTCTGGAAGAGCAGATCCTGAAGAATGCGTCGCAGTTAGTGAGCTTGCATCTGATGGAGATTCTGAGTAAGAGGTGCCAAACGAAGACACGACAGACTCCGAAGAACTTGTCACAGCAGAGAAACTTGACGCATAAGACACACTGATCCATTCAGAAATTTCCTGCGATAAGGATTGACTCTCTGTTGATGATGCACTTCTAGAATCTGAAACACTCGTCAAAGGAAATTCAGATACTGGCATGGACGTTGAAGCCGATTCGCTTGCTGAAAGGAGCGAAGTTGATTGGCTATAGGAGTCAGACTTCGATAGTGAGGCTGACGCTAGAGATTCTGAATAGGATGTCCATTGTGAAGCAGATAGACTCTCCGAAACTGATCGAGAGAACGATCCAGACTCTGAAACCTGCGATGCAGCTACAACATGAGAAGTTGAAGCTGATTCGCTTGTCGAAGCAGAAGCTTGAACTAATGAATCTGATTGACTGGCAGAGATAGATTCTTGAGCCAATGAATTTGATTCACTTGCCGAAACGGATGCCTGGGCCAAGGAGTCAGATTGACTTGAAGAAACTGATTCTTGTACCAGTGAATCGGACTGGCTGGCAGATACGGATTCCTGAACCAATGACTCGGATTGGCTAGTCGAAACGGACTCTTGAACCAAGGATTCAGATTGACTTGCTGAAACGGATGCTTGGACTAACGAGTCTGATTGACTAGTAGAAACGGACGCTTGAACCAAAGACTCGGATTGACTAGTTGAGATCGACTCTTGGATTAGCGATTCTGATTCACTTGCTGAAACGGATGCTTGGGCCAAGGAGTCGGATTGAATTGCCGAAACGGATTCTTGTACTAACGAGTCTGATTGACTAGCTGAAATCGACTCTTGAACTAGCGATTCTGATTGGCTGGTCAATACAGATGCTTGAACCAACGAATCCGATTGGCTGGCAGAAACGGACGCTTGTACCAACGAGTCTGATTGACTGACAGAAACAGATTCTTTAATCAACAATTCAGACTGGCTTGCAGAAACTGATTCCTGAAGCAACGACTCTGACTGACTCACTGAAACTGAGGCTTGAACCTGCGAGTCGGATTCACTAGCTGAAACAGACTCTCGCACTAACGAGTCCGATTGACTCAATGATGTTGATCGCAAATCAGTCGATACTTGCGATTCCGACTGACTCATTGAATCAGAACGAGAAAAGGACATAGATTCTGTATTTTGAGACTTAGATTCGACATCAGAAGTAGATTGTGATTGACTCACTGAAACGGATGCTTGTACCAACGACTCTGATTGACTGGCAGATACAGATGCCTGAACCTGCGAGTCTGATTGACTAGCTGAAACTGATTCTTGAACCAATGAATTTGATTCACTTGCCGAAACCGAGGCTTGTACCAACGAGTCAGATTGACTTGCTGAAACAGATTCTTGAACCA
>NZ_KV818853.1:0-2826 GCF_001815045.1 Streptococcus sp. HMSC065E03
TCTTATTTTCCTATAAGTTTCACCTAAAATCATATTTATCTCCATTTACCATAAAAAATCATTAGAAAGCGTGACAGATTATGAAAAAATACTATCAAATCTTTTTATTATTATTATTTGATATTATCATTATTATTGGATTATATCAATAAAATTAATGAGTGTGTGAAAATTCAATACTAGGAGAAAATGAAATAAATATTTCCACAATAAAAAGTATGATATCAAGTTTTTTGGAAAGCCTCTGTTTGTAAATTATTTTAACTCACAGTTGATGATTCCACAAATTGAAAAGTTTTAAACTTAGCATTTAAACGCTCAATTTTAATACGTATTACAACTATCTCTATTAAACTTCTTATCCTCTACAGTCGATACATGCTTTTTAGAACTTTTTAAAGGAAAAAAGATATCTCATGAATATTCATAGTATCTAAATAACAAAAACAAGTAATTGCTCTGACAAACTTGACCTATACTTTCTTTAAAAAGAGTAAAATCATGTGTATGACCGTCTCAAAAAACTAATTGACAGGCACGAAGTGTCGTTAAATCGATTATGATTGTGTCTTTATGGTGTATATCTTTTTCCAGGATAATTCTTACTTTGGTTTCTTTTAGGACATTGAAATAGGACTTTCTGTGACATCAATAGCTATAGTGACACTTGTTAATTTTAAGTTTTCTAAGTCAAATAGACTTGAGGAATGAAGAGTGTATTCTACGAATGTTAATGTTCACTAGTCCAAGACCAAAATCAAAAAACTAGAAGATGTTGAGTTGATTAATAGCATAAATAATGCAAGTTCAGAATTAACTGTTTTTCTAGACTTAAAGTTTTTGTGCCTCCTCCTTTACAGTGTTTGGATTTATAAGTTGTATCTAGACAGGATATCTTTGTTGGGAAGGTATCCTTTTTGACACTAATAAATAATTTAAAGTTCTCAGGAGTTAGTTGCATGGTTTTTCGTAAATAGTTTTCTTAACTATAGTATAGCATAGTACAGTATTGCACTTTATTTTTTCCAATAAGTCTATTATACCCCAAGGACAGCTGGTTTTAATTTTTTCTCTGAACTGTACGATTTTGCGCCAGAAATGTAGGAATTACCTTTCGTTGTGATGTGATAAAACTTACAAATCTTTTTTGTTATTCTTGACCTAGTTTTTTAGAAAGAAGGTCTAAGATGTTAAATAAAGTCAAAACTAAAGCCTTAATTAGTGTTGGAGCAGTGGCTGCAACTAGCTTTATTCTCTGAATCTTGCATGATAAGAAGAATAAAGAAATAAAAAGAAAAATCAAAGTGTTTGTTTATCGGCAATCATCACAATTCGGTTTTTTAAAATAGGATGGTATATTTTGTTTCTTTGACCAAACTATGACCAAAATTTGAACAAAAAATAGATTTGACTTTCGGTTAATAATAAGCTTAAAAGTTTTTTGAAGGAATCTATTTAGCACAAAAAAACACCTATTCGGGAAAATAGGTGTGAATGATGTTATTTATATCCATATTGTTTTAGTGCGTTATTATATGCTTCGCTATCTTTAAGATAGTAGTCGTGCTTAACTCCACTAATATCAACAGAAAAGACCCCATCTTTAAATGAATATTCTTCTGTTCGACTTGCAATATTTTGTCCAGTTAATTCGATCGTATTCTTTTTTTTGTTAATGATAAAACTATCGGCTTCTCCATGCTCAATGGAAGCACTATCTCCTTTAATAGTAAATACCAACTCGTTTCTTTCACTTGAGATCCAATAATACTCCCCATCTAAAGATTGGTAGTTGTTTTTTGAGCAAGCAATTAACGTGATTATTGATAACGAAAGTAGTAGTATACCTATTATTTTTCTCATAATCTTTGCCTCCTTTTTCAATATAGTATACCAAAATATCATTACAGAATTAATACAATTAATGTCTGTTATAATAGAAAAATCAGATATTGTCTATTATAACAGACATTCACTAGGCTTAGTCCTGTGAAAGAAATATCTTTATTAATTTTAAAAAAAGTAGTATAATATATTTACCTGAATAGAGTAATTAGTATTGTAGGTTCGAATCCTACCCCCATCATTCGCTCTAATTACTAACTGCTTTGGCATAATTACTTCTGTTCTATTTGAAAAATTTATTGAACTCATTTTTTGGGAAAATAAAACTAACAGTAGGAGAGTGATTTTTATGTTAATTTTTTCAGGAATTCTCCTAATTACATCTAGCGTTAACGGTGGGGTAGCCAAATAGGAAAAGGCGGAGTAAAAGTTAGATGTATATTATGTGAGAGTGAAGATCGTTTTAAAAGCGATCTTTTATTTATAGTACGATTTGTAAGTAAAAGAACAAATAACAAAAAGAGGAGCTTCATACTAAAGTTCCTCTTCTTTATATATATCCGAATCATTATTTTTATTTCAAAAAAGATAGTGAAAAAGGTAGTGATTCGGTTGATTTATATTGCAATGTAGTGAAATTTAGAATTTCAAAAATCGCTTAAAATCAAGGTTTCTCACATCTATTGACGTGTAGTGAACCCCTATTTCACTTCATACTTTGAGGGTTGATGATTTGGTCACAATTGCCTAACCAAATCCCGATTCACTTTAATATTGCTGATCAGGCCGATAACTTCCAACCAAAACCCCTGGTTGTGTTTGGCCTTCCTATTCTCCTTCTCTTGGTGCATCTGTTTGTGATCTTTATGATCGGACGTGATCCTAAGAATCGCATGATGAATGAGAAAATGGTCAAAGTAAACCACTGGTTGACTCCAATCGTTTCTTTAAGTATCTCCTATCTCATCTATAGCAAGGCGC
>NZ_KV818853.1:2926-12076 GCF_001815045.1 Streptococcus sp. HMSC065E03
TAAGTATCTCCTATCTCATCTATAGCAAGGCGCTAGGATCTACTACCAATCCATCAGTTTTTGTTTCGGTGTTGCTAGGGCTCATCTTTGTGGTCATGGGCAATTACATGCCTAAGTTGAAAGTGAATCACACGGTTGGAATCCGCCTACCTTGGACCCTGCAGAGTGAAGATAACTGGCACAAAACCCATCGCTTGGCAGGGAAATTGTGGGTCCTCGGAGGTTTGATCCTTCTTCTTGAAGCAGGCCCTCAATTCGCTGTCCCTTATGTAATGGGGATCGTCATCCTCATCATTGTTCTCGTTCCGATCCTATATTCTTATCAATTAAGTCGGAAAAATTGTTAGTATAAAAAACAACCAGAGAAGAAGCAGTCGTGAACTGTTTCTTTTCCGGTTGTTTTTGCTTGTTTTCATAAGAATACGCTCTTATACCGATAGCAATTGAAAGTTAGTTTAATTCTTTGTAATATAAAGAAGATTGCATGGTATAAAGCTCTTCATAGTATTTGTTGGTTTTCATTAAAGCGTCATGTTTATCAAATCCTTCAATCCTTCCATTTCTTAATAACAAAATTTTATCTGCTTGTCGGACGCTTGATAATCGATGTGTAATGAAAAATACGGTTTTTCCTTCCGTTAATTTTAAGAATTTCTCAAATAATTCATATTCGGTTCGGGCATCGAGTGCAGCTGTAGGCTCGTCTAGAATCAGTATAGGTGAATGAGAGAAGAAAGCTCTTGCCAGTGCAACTTTTTGCCATTGACCTCCTGAAAGGTCATGACTATGATCAAATTTTTTTCCAAGAATAGTATTTAGATCTGATAGACTACTTTCAAACCCACTGTCCTCTAATGCCTTTAGGATTTGATCATCTGCATTGATCTCCTGTATATTCGAAATGCCCACATTCTCTCTAAGGGTAAGATCAAATTTAGAAAAATCCTGAAAAATAGCGGAGACATTTTCCCTAAATTTCTCTGGGTCAAAGTTGCTAATCGAGATGTTATTGATCAATAATTCACCTTCTTCAATATTGTAAAATCGGGTAAGTAACTTAATCAATGTGGTTTTTCCTGCGCCGTTTTCTCCAACAATAGCAATCTTTTCTCCCTTATTGACACTGAAGCTGATATTTTTTAAGGCATAGTTTTCACTAGTTGGATACTTAAATGATACGTCTACGAAATCTATTTTTTCAATACTTGATGGCACAGCAACTGTAGCACTCTTAGAGTCTGATGGCAGTGCAATAAACTTGAAAAATTTTTCCATATAAAGCAAGGTGTCGTACAGCAAACTAGAATCTTCAATCAATCTTGACATACTATTAATTGCATACACAATACTTGAAGAAAAAAGCATTACAGCTCCAATTCCCAATTGTCCTACTTTGATAGAATAGATGATATAGATAAAACTTCCTACACTTAATAGAGCAGTTAAAATCAAAAAAATGACAGAACTGTTAAATTTTTTTAACCTTGTCTTTTGAATATTTCTTTTTATACTGGAGAAAGATTGAGTATACTTCTTCATAAAGAAGTTGTAGAGGTTGTATAGTCTCACATCTTTGATTGCCTCTGATGATAGCAAAACTTGACTGTAATATTCCAGTTTTCTTGATTCTTCACTGTTGGAAACAAGGACTTCAAAAGCTTGCTGTTGAAGGGAATAAGAAATCAACCCTTGTGGAACTAAAACCAGCAACATGAGCAAGGCAATGACTGGATGAAATGATGCAAATATAACCAGCATTGAAATAAACAGTATTGCATTTGAAATAATACTAGTCCCAAAGACCAATAAATTCACAGGTCTCCAACTGGCTTCTGAACTTAATAATTGAATATCATTATAAAAATTATTGTCTTCAAAATAGTCAATCGTCTGAATTTCCTCAGACTTTTTCATAATATCACAGTTCAATGTATAGGTAAGATCATCTGTTAACTTGCCTTGAATCATTGTTGTTAACGGCGTAAATATATTATTTAAAAGGAAAGCAACACCCCATACTCCAAGCAATAAGAATAATAATTGTTGTGACAGGTTGTTCATTCTATTAATGAGTATATTCGCAATATACAATGATAACGAAGGCAATAATGCCTGGATCGGTATCGTGATAATCAAAATTAAAATATTGAATGGCGATGTTTTCCACAGATAGAGTATACTTTTAACATACAATACAAGGTAAGTTTTATATTCGCTAACTTTAACCATTTGTCCCCCCTCACTAATAAAACTACAAGCTCAAAGAAAATAGAGCTTAAATGAATTTTGACAAAAATAGGTCATTTCTCGAAGTGCTTTAGTATGCTATATCTTACTAATGATGATGATCTTTTTCAGGATTGCTCATAATCTGTGTAAATATTTCTTTATATTTATATTTCAGATATTTTTCGTGTAGAATGAACAAAGCTACGTAAACAATCATAAAAACAATAGATAAATACAGTATATCAAATGTACTATGTCCAAAATAAGTTGCGGATTCATAAGATCCAATAGCTCCTAAGATCAACCAAGGAATGTACTTGTAATACTTCGTTACCATAACACGGATCTCCTTTAATTAAACTAATGAGAATATCTAAAACTAAAAGTCATACCTGTACTTGTAGGATTATAATGATCTAAAGTCATCAAAGTGCTAAATTCTCAAACCAACTTCTACCGCCAATAAATGTGGAAGTTAATTTGTCAAAACAATGCTGTTAAAAAATATAAGGGAAAACTTTTTTGTTAAATAAGGTTATCGTTACTATTAACCAAATATAGTTTTTAGCCAATCAACTATAAGTGGTCTAAGTAATGGGATTAAGAATAGACCTACAATGATACCTAAAATAAATATTAGAGACATTTTTTTGAAGCTTCTTTTGTTCATCTATGGACACATCCCTTCAATGAATGGAATCCCCACCATCGCCAACTATCTAACAAGTTGAAGAGTGGGAGTGATGCTATAAAGAATAAATAGTGATTTTTTTCACGTTTATCACATCTTTCTTTAATATATATTATATACTAAACATATATCGAAATGTAAAAATGTCACATATATACACATAATTAGAGGTGGAGCTGTTATGCGTTGGGATTACGGTACGATCTATAAAAAAATACGGAAATCAAAACATATTAGTCAAGAGGAAGTTTGCGCTGTAGTTTTACTAAATCTCTACGACTATAGATTAAAAATGTATACATTTCTATACAAATAGTAGAAAAGGACTCAGTCCTGTGCAATACAGAACTAAATCCTTTGGATAAATTATTAATCTATCTATTTCGGTGCACTTAACTTTCGGGATGTTTTGTCAGGAAATGAATATGTAACGTAATGAAAATCTGTGCTATTACCCTATTCTTCATTGACTAATTTTTAGGCTTACCACTTGATCAGCTTGTTTCCAAATGGTTGGATTATGTGTTGCAATAATGATCAGACGTTCCTTATTTTTTAATGTTAGGAGTAAGTCCATAATCTCCTGTGAGGTCTCAGGATCAAGAGCGGCAGTTAATTCATCTGCCAAAATTAGAGGAGGATCTTTTAAAATGATCTTTGCCAAGGCTACACGTTGTGCTTCTCCTCCAGAAAGCTCATATACTTTTTGATCTAGTTGAATATAAGATAGTCCTACTCTATCTAATACTGAACCGCACCCCAAAAGTTAGACAGAAAAAATCTAACTTTTGGGGTGTTTTTATTATGAAATTGACATATAAGGATAAGGTTCAGATATATGAACTTAGAAAACAAGGGCGAAGCTTCAAAGAGCTTTCAAATATATTCGGGATAAATATTCCTAATCTTAGGTACATGATTAAATTGATTGATCGTTACGGTATAGAGTTCGTCAAAAAGGGGAAGAATCGTTATTATTCTCCTAAATTAAAACGAGAAATTATTGATAAAGTTCTGCTTGAAGGTCATTCACAAATAAGGGTGTCTCTAGATTATGCTCTCCCAAACCAAGGAATGCTTCCAAATTGGCTGGCACAATACAAGAAAAATGGGTATACTATTGTTGAGAAAACAAGAGGGAGAGCACCTAAAATGGGACGCAAGCCAAAGAAGAAACCTGAAGAAATGACAGAGTTAGAACGTCTTCAAGCAGAAAATGAATACCTGAGAGCGGAGAATGCTGTTCTAAAAAAGTTGAGAGAACTCCGATTGAAGGAGGAAAAAGAGCAAGAAGAAAAACGGAAATTGTTCAAGGATTGGTAACAGAGTTTTCTTTAGATATCCTTCTAAAGATTATTAAGCTTGCCCGTTCAACTTATTATTATCACTTAAAACAGCTGGATCAAAGCGATAAGGATGATCAAGTTAAAGCTGAAATTCAGTCAATTTATACTGAGCATAAAGGAAATTACGGCTATCGTCGCATGACTCTAGAATTACGAAATCGTGGCTTCGTAGTGAACCATAAGAAGGTGCAGCGTCTTATGAAAGTACTTGGTTTAAAGGCTCGAATTCGTCGTAAACGGAAGTATTCTTCATACCAAGGAGAGGTTGGCAAGAAAGCAGATAACCTTATTCAACGTCAATTTGAAGCAACCAAACCAATGCAAAAGTGCTACACAGATGTGACAGAATTTGCCATTCCAGCAAGCAGCCAAAAGCTTTATTTATCACCAGTTTTAGATGGCTTTAACAGCGAAGTTATCTCCTACAATCTTTCTACTTCGCCGAACTTAGTACAAATGAAAGCTATGCTAGAACAAGCCTTTACAGCGAACCATTACGAAAATACAATTCTCCATAGTGACCAAGGATGGCAATACCAACATGATTTCTATCATCATTTTTTAAAGAATAAGGGAATCCAACCATCTATGTCACGTAAGGGAAATAGCCCAGATAACGGTATGATGGAATCTTTCTTTGGTATTCTTAAGTCTGAAATGTTTTATGGTTATGAGAATACGTTTCAGTCACTTGAGCAATTGGAACAAGCTATTGTCGACTATATTGATTACTACAACAACAAACGAATTAAGGTAAAACTAAAAGGACTTAGTCCTGTACAATACAGAACTAAATCCTTTGCTTAAATTAATTGTCTAACTTTTTGGGGTCAGTACATAAATGCCTCTTTTTTATATGTTTGTGGACTAGAAGTAGATAGAATATATAGATAATATGTAACAGTTACACAACTTATTTTACATTACCTGACTTTACGAATGATATAAAAAAGACCCTTAAAATAATTGATTTTAAAAAGATAGTTTTCGTTAGGTTAATTTATTTGCACGTCAAACACTATAAAAAGAGAGTGGGACAGAAATCGGTAATTCGTTAGAATTCGATTTCATCGTCCCACCTCCGCACAGTTGAGTAGGGCTGTAAAAGCTGATGAAATCAGCGTATTAGAGCCCACTCAACCACTGCATCTTGCTCGACATCCAAAAACAATTGAGAGGCTAGGACTTTTGTCCCAGCCCCTTTTTATAAGAGAGTGAAATTATCCAACTCCTATAACTATGATTCCTCCAAGTATTACTAAAGATAAGTAAAAAAATAATTTTTTATTCATAATAGCAACCTCTTTTCTTTTTCTCCTATGATATAATGTTATTCAAGATATTGTAATAAATTCCCTTATACACAATTTAAGAGGTACTTTAAATGAAATACGGAAAAATTTTTAAAAAATTTAGAGAATCAAGAGGACTGTCACTAAAAGATGTTTCTAAATGTGGAGTATCAAGTTCTCACCTGTCAAGGTTTGAGCATGAAGAAGCTGACTTAACTATTACAAAATTCATTTTAGCACTTGAAGCAATTAATATGCCAATTGAAGAATTTATATACGCAGCGCGCGATTTTCATAGAGATGACTTTAATGAATTGTTAGAGAAAATTCGTTTATTAGTAGCAAAGCGAGATATCGTTGGTATGGAAAATTTACTGATTAGTTTGTTGGAAAATAAAAAGAAGAAAGGCCCTTTTTATGAGCTAAATACGATTTTGGTTAAGATTCGTTTACAGGACTTATCAGGAAAGATCTATGTGACAGATCAAGATATTAGTTTTATCAGTGAGTACTTATTTTCTGTAGAATACTGGGGGTGTTATGAATTGTTGTTGTTTATGAATACATTAGATGTTTTAAATCATGAAACTATGATGGTTTTATCAAAAGAAATGTGCCATCGCTCTGAATTTTATAGAGATATTCCAAATAATCGTCGTTTACTATCGACCATGTTGTTAAATGCCTATATAACATGTATTGAACGAAACGAGCTAATAGATGCTCTTTATTTTGAAAAACAACTAAAATTTTGTAACTTCTCAGAAACTGAAATTTATGAAAAACTAGTGTTTCATTATGCGAAAAATTTGTACGATTTAAAGAAAACTCATAATCAATATGCTTTAATTGAGATGAGAAAATGTATCGCAACAATGAAATTAGTAAATAGTCAACAGTTAGCATGTACGTTTGAACATCATTTAGAACAAGTGTTGAACGATTTAGAATAAATTGTGTATAAGGGAATTTTTTATAGCGCTCCTAAAATGGTAATATGATATCTATATAAAACATAGGAGGTGAAAATAATGGAAGAACTACAAGTTATTAACCTTGAAGATCTTTTAGAGTTTGATCAAGGTTATGTTGTTAATAATAACTGTGGACCAAGTCATTCTTGTGGTGGCGGTCGATAGTTTCTTCCGAGGTGGGGAAAAATTTCCCCATCTCTGTTTTCATTAATGAGGATTGCTATGATTAAAAAAATTGATACTGATTTTGGTACATATTATTTTGATTCCATTTCTTTTACTTTGTCTTCTTCACCTGAATATAAAAATACGTCTAATACTTTGGATAATCTTGATGATGGAATCTTGAAGAAAGTTGTAATAAATATTTCAAATAGCTGTAATCTATCGTGTTCGTACTGTTATGCTGATGGTGGAAACTATGGCATGGACAATCGAGTAATGGATTTTGATACTGCTGATAAGATAATTCAGGAAATTGTAAGTAAGGGAATAAAACAAATTAATCGATTAATACTTTTTGGAGGAGAGCCTTTTTTAAATATTGAGTTGTTTGTATATTTTATTGAGAAATTATCTAAATTTTTAAATATATTAAAAGTTGAGACTGTTACTAATGGTACTGTTTTGAATCATCGAGTAAAGCATATGTTAAATAAATTTCATCCATTTTTAACAATTAGTTTAGATGGACCAGAGGTTGTTCATGATAGGTTAAGGGGAAAAGGAAGTCACAGAAAGACTCTGAGATTCATTAAGTATTTAAAAAGTATTGATTATGATAATTTCGAAATTGCATCAACGTATACTCGTATTCATCAAAAAAATGGTATTAGTAGAGAAGCTATTTTCAAATATTTTACTGAGATGGATGTTCATTTTAATGTTAATGATGTCTTCAGTAAAAATAAAGTACTTATTGTTAAAGAAATGGAAAAAAGTTTATCGGAAAGAAAAACTTTTATAGATACATCTATTCAGAATGTAATTGATTGTAATGAGAAAGCATTTATTAGCCCAATCTTATACGATGTTTTAATATCTATGATTTACAAGAGTACAAACCATACTTTCTGCGATGATATTGATCCTTCCAATACAATTACTTTTGACGTAGATGGAAGTAAGAAGTTGTGCTTTAGATTCTGGGGGAGTCATAATAGTCCAAATGTTGAAACATTTAATAATAAGGATAATTTTTCTAAGTGTAAAGATTGCTGGTGTAGAGGTATGTGTATAGAATGTGTTGCCAATGTAATTGATGGTTATTCCACTGTCATTAACGAGAATGGAGAATTCATAGAATGCCACAAGCCAGAACTTATGGAATACTGCATACAACAAATTATATACCTTTCTAGAGATAAAGAGCGACTATCTAAGTTGGTAAATAATTTCAGGAGGTTTATACGTTATGCTTAGATCTTATGTAACCAAGAAGCACTTATTCTTCTATTTTGTGGCGATTATGATTACTTGGCTGGAGGCTATCATTACACCAGCTTTGATTCAGTATATTGTCTCTAGTTTTACCAATCACCAGTTGCATTTGCTATGGCAAGTCTTGGTTTGGGGGATTATTGGAAATTTGATTCTCTTGCTGGGTTTGGCGGGGAAACGTTATTACTATGCACGAGTACTGACAGACTTCAAGTTGGGTATTAAGAAGGATATCTTTCAGACTTTCTTATATAGTCGTCGGATTGCGGATGAGGAAGTTTTGTCAGACTTGGAAAATGATGTAAAACAGCTAGAAGATAATTATATTGAGCCGACTGTTATTATCATTTCTTCTTTGGGATTTACAACAGTTTCTATCTGTTATGCTCTTTGGACTAATTTTTATCTTGGCTTGCTCTTTATCGTTTTTTATTCGATACCTACTCTTTGTAGTGGAATTGGCTCTAAACGTTTGGATGAAATTACGAAGGAGAAGTCCCTAGCGAACCAAGTCTATGTCTCTCAAGCAACCAATATGATCGCAGGTGCTCGTTCCATACGGTATTATCGGGGACAAAGTTTGTTTTTCAAATTGTTTTCTAAAGATTTGCATAAGACTCTAAAGGAAGAAATCGCCTATGAGAAGCAACGGACAATAAATAGTCTCTTTATCAATGGAATTGATGCTTTTTGCTCGGTCGCGCCTATTGTCATTGGTGGTTTCATGACCTATTATAACTACCTATCTGCAGCCAGCTTTGTAGGGATTTACCTCGTATCGTATAATATTGGCTATCAATTTCAGGAGTTGTCTTATTTTATCAATACTAGAAAATCAGCTAAGTCTCTCTGTGATAAATATCAAAAATTGCTGGGAGTGGGCTTTGAAATGCCTTCTGTTCTCGAAGGTTCTGTCTTTCCTATCCAGTTAAAGCAAGTAAGTGTAGTGCGTGATGGTCAAGAAATTCTAGCCCCTTGTGACCTAACTATTGAGGAAGGCGAAAAGATTGCTATTATCGGAGAAAGTGGGTCTGGGAAAACCACCTTACTGAACCTAATTTATGGTGAAATTAAGCCCAGTCATGGTCGGATTCGCTACCATGGGCAAGAGCTAACCTCGGATGAACTTTATCAGGCAGGAGCCTACATTCTCCAGTCTAGTCATATCTTTGATGGTT
>NZ_KV818853.1:12176-114682 GCF_001815045.1 Streptococcus sp. HMSC065E03
GCCTAGAGGAAAATATTGCTTTGGGACAAGAACTGGATTCCGTAAAGATGGATGAAATCCTGCGACAAACTGGTTTGAAAGCTCTTCAAAGCAAAACCCCTAGTAACCAGACTCTGTCGGGCGGTGAGAAGCAGCGGTTAGAAATTGCACGTGCTCTCTATCACAATCGCCAATTTATCCTAGCTGATGAAGTCAAAGCCAATCTGGACCTTAAAAATCAAGAGAAAATCAGTCAACTTCTCTTCTCGCTCCCTCAAACACTCGTAGAAGTGATTCATCACTATAGTGAAGAGGACTTGAAGCGCTATGATAAGGTGATAAAACTGGAGAAATAGGTGGAGGTATAGGTTTCAGAAAGGAGTGGCAAGTTCTCTCTTTTTTGTAGGTTGGATAATAAAAACTCTGTCTAAAAATATCAGTACAATAACATCAAACTAGGGATGTAGCTAGTGAAAGTCCTACAGTAAGGAGTTGAAATATGAAATTCCATGAATTTGGGGATAAGAATTTACCTCTTGAGCAAGTCTGGGCAGAGATTCGGAAGCGAGGGTTCAAGAACAAGATGTTTAAAACTCTCAATGAAGTCATTGATAAGTTGCAAGAAGTGATTAGGAGCTTGCATTGGACAGTACTATTGTTCATAGAAGTTGGATTAGTTTTTGATTTTAGGTGAGTATGAATAATTGAAAAATAAAAGTCATAATGTTATAATTTGTGATATAAAGATAAATATTACATAGAATAGAGGTGGCCATATGGGGAAACTATTGGCGAGCCGAATGCGTAGTCGGAGAAAAGAACTGAATTTGTCTCAGGTTGAATTGGCTGCTGGTATCTGTGAACAGGCCCAAATCAGTAAAATTGAGCGAGATGCAGACTATAGTCCTGGCTCAGACTTAATATATGCCCTTGCAAAAAAGCTAAATGTATCAATGGACTACTTTTTTGACGAGGATATCCATGTCGAATCGGAGTTTTTGACTCAATTTCGTGCTGTATCTAAGAAATTCTTAGACTTACGAGATTATGATTCACTAAAATATATCTATGAGTTAGAAGCTGCGAAGACAGTAAAACTCCCTCTCTCCGATCAGTTATACCTTCAGTGGATAGAGGCTATTGTGTTGTTTAACCATGACCTTAAACAGAATGAAGCGATCAAAAAATTAGAAGCTATTTTGTCAAAATATAGCGAATATGATTGGGAATATTTGAATATCTCAAATAGTTTATTACACTTTTACTTTCAGACGGATGAACTCTCAAAATTTGAAGAAGTCTATAATCGCATGACCAATCTTTTTAAGAGTGTTAAGGTTCGGACAATTGATGAACTTGAAATTCTGATTAAATGTCGGTATAACTTTTGTCGGTATCTATGGTTAAACCAGCAAACAGAGAGAGCGATAAGTGAGACTTTTGAAACGATTGGTATTTGTCTCAAAAATAATAGTTTCTACTGTTTAGCTAATCTTTACTGTTTACTTGGGAATGTTAGTGAAGGTTTTGCCCATAAAGATGCCGTTAAACAGTACTTTGTAACAGCGCAGCGTGCATACCTGCTAGAGGGAAATGATAAGATGGCTTTAGACCTTGAGCGTTTTATCAATGAAACATTCCCAGCATAATTGTTATAGACAACTCAGTCTTTACTGTGTTGTTTTTTATATGCATTTATTATAACATCTCTCATGAAACGAGTTATTTCTACGGTTAAAATAAACATATTCATAATAAAAAAATAAAATAAAAAAATCTTTATAAATACAATTGACAAATAATTTTCTGCGTGATAGAATACAATCAAGGAATATGAAAGGGGTTGCAAGATATGAAGAAAGCAACTAAAAAGTTTGTTGTCGCAGTTTTATTAGCGGGTTTATTAGTTATTGTTGGTAAACCATCGATAAATCCCGCTCCCGCCCCTTTAGGCTTTGATCCTGGAGAATTATATTCTGTAAAATTTTAAAATATGAATTGTAAAATTTTATGAATAAGCTGGTAGTATTACCAGTTCAAAGAAAGGATAGTTGCCAATGTACTAAGTTGTCATAAGTTACTAAAAAAGAGTTGTAATTGTTAGTTTTAGTCAAAAATGAAATGGAGACTATGTTATGAAGAAAAGAATTAAGAAGATTATTTCAACATCGTTACTTGCTCTTACCCTAGCTGGTGCAGGTGGTTCAATCGCTTCTGCCGCAACAGTTTATTATAAAGGTTCTGCCGTTTATTGGAACTATGGTCGTACAGTAGGACTTTGGAGTTACTCACACGTTCAATCTGGTGTGTATGAACACGCAGCAAGTGCTAACGGAGGTTTCTCAGGTTGGAAACGGCCAGGAATTGAAGCACGTGCATCTAGATATATTGGAAGTGGTACAGCACAATGTTACTGGAATTGTAGGTAAGCGCCTATGACATACAAAAACATGTTATTAGGTAAAATGAAGTACTTAATCCTGTTTTTGATTGCCATTCAGAGCGTACTACTTGCTCTGATGGCAATTTTTTTTACAGGTGTTCAGTATGAGGAGGCATGGCAAAGTTATAACCGTAATTCTAGGACAGTTACAGTTTATCTTCAAAGATTATCTGAAGAACAGTCGCAAAGTGTATACCAATACTTTTTGGAACAAAGTGACTTGTCTATTTGGACGAAACGTACTACAAATAGTAGTAGGGATGGTTCAATAAATAGAATATATTTAGATGTTCTTGGCAATCCTGAAGGTTTTTCAGATTTTACAAACGGTGGTAAAATAATTTTATCACGCCAACAAATTTCAGATTTATTATCCCATAGTGACAATAACTTGACTATTGGACTTGATAAGGGAACTGATAATATGCTCTATGAATTACCGAGCTTGTTATTTACAACCCCTGTTGTTATTAATCGGTTAGACCATATTTTTCAAGAAACAAATACAATAAACGGGATATATCATATCAATGGTCTTCAGGACAACCTCTCAAGAGAAACGTTTTTATCAAATCTCTCATCCATTACTGGGATTTCTGTTGAAGACTTGATTAGAGAGAGTTTTGGCAGTAATACTGTTGAGGGAATTGTGCCAATCGTTTTAGCTGCTAGTATTGCAGTAAATGCTATGGTTCTTCTTGTTCTTTTCCTAATATGTGTTTTACAATCCTTTAAACATTTTGGGACATTGATACTACTTGGATGGGATAGGAAGGAGTTGTGGTCTGCCCTCTTCAAGGATTCTCTTCTGTTTTCTATTTATATTGCACCTGTTTCCGCACTAGCAACTTGGTTTTTGTCAGGTTGGGCTAGTTTTGGATTATCATCATTTGTGTTAGTCTTTGCGGGTACAAGTCTTTCAATCTTGTTACTATTGCTAACATTAATTATTCCAAGTATTGTTGTTTATTTGGTTTCTCCATTAGCTGCAATTCATAAACGGTTACCAATGAAACCATTAATGGCAACCAGTTTGTTATTCTATACTTTAGTAGCTGGTTTATTAATAGCAGTTAGTCATTCCTTAGATGCGCCAATGAATCAGTTCATTGATAATGTCAAAGTAGCTAGGGAGTGGAAAAGTGTCGAAAATATGTATGTTATTTCGGATTTTGTAGAAGGGGATGATATAGGAACCTACTCTGGTAATACAAATTCATTAGAAAGCAGCATGTATCACTTTTACCAACGAATTTCAGAGATTCCAGGTGTTTATATTGCTCAGGGAGAATATCTCGGGCAAGAATACCTTGATACAATCTATGGTACGTATCAAAATGTTCCTAAAAAACCATTTTGGTATTTAACCTATTCTTATAATTACTTATCTGAACTAGGAGTTGAGTTAAGTAATGAAGAATTATCCGAAATACGTAATGGTGCCAGATTGTACCTTATTCCTGATACTCTAGGTTCAGCGGATGTTGAAACCATGAAGGCTTATTTACAAGAAGTTGTTCGAGTAAAACCAGGGGATATAGGGACTAAGTTTACAGAAAATCCAAGATTTTTATTTAGAACCTATCAGCCA
Organism: Streptococcus sp. HMSC065E03; assembly: GCF_001815045.1. Lineage (NCBI taxonomy): Bacteria > Bacillati > Bacillota > Bacilli > Lactobacillales > Streptococcaceae > Streptococcus > Streptococcus sp. HMSC065E03. The sequence continues at coordinate 16,190 of NZ_KV818853.1, forward strand.
TCTAAGTCCATTTTTACTTGGTCAAGATCAATCGATCGAGGTGTAACTAGTGAAGAACCTGTTATTTTTGTAGCAGCTCCTGAAAACTTGTACTTCATGGAATCAGCAAACCTATCTGTGAGTGGATATGACGGAATTTTGAAAGTTCGTGATAAGGAAACAATGAATCAGGTAAAATCAATTTTAGAAAATGAGTTCCCTGATTTATCAGACAATGCACTGAAATTTACAACGGTTAAGAATTATATCAATGGACTTCAGAAAGATCTCGGCTATACTTTCTACCTATTTGGAAGTATCATTGCTATTATTGTCTTTACTATGATGGCTATCTTTTGGAGTTTTGTCTTGATTTATCGCTTGCTTTTCGAAGAAAAACTGTATGTACAATACTTCATGGGCTTTTCTCCTTGGAAGAGGTATAGCGGTGTTCTTTCTCTTGTCGTTGGTGTTTCTGCGATAGAACTACTTGTTTCTATCTTACTAGGTTCTAAGTTGGGAATAGTTTTAACACTAGTTACATTTGCTTTCCAATTATTACTTCTTTACTTCAATCTATTCCGTAAAGAAGTAGAAAGTCTCATACAATCGTTTAAGGGGTGATTTAATGTCTATGATTTCCGTACAAAATGTGTCAAAAAAATTTGGGTCACGTGAGATTTTAAAAGACTTAAGTTTTGATGTTGAGGAAAATGAATTTGTAGCTTTAGTAGGGCCATCTGGTTCTGGAAAATCTACGTTACTTAATATGATTGGCCTTTTGGATAATATTGATAGTGGTAAGATTTTAATCAACGGGAAGATCTTACCAAAAGTGAATTCGCGTTCTGCGGTTAACTATCGAAAGAATGTTATCAACTATCTATTTCAATCAAATGCACTCATCTCTACATCCAGTGTAAAAGATAATCTCATGCTTGCTATGAATTTTACTAATTTCTCTAAGGAAGAGAAGGAGAAAAAGATTAAAGAAACCTTGCGGTTTGTTGGTTTGGAAAATAGACTAGATAGCAAGGTCAATGAATTATCTGGAGGTGAGCAGCAGAGAATCGCCATCGTGAGAGCTATTCTAAAACCAGGTGATATCATCTTGGCAGATGAACCAACAGGTTCATTGGATCCTGATATGGCTCAAAAATCATTTGACTTAATTCGGTCGTTGAGAGATCAGTTTGGAAAAACAATTCTAATCGTCACACATAATTTAGACCATGCGAAACAATGTGATCGAATTGTCTCGTTGAAATCAGCTTTTGTAAATTAGTCTACTCACTTACAACTGAGATAATCATTTTAGTCTATAGAACAATGAAGGAAGTGGAAGTTTAAGGATGAAAAATTTTGAATACTATATGACACAACCGCCAAGTTTGTACAATCATCTAGAGTTATAAACTTATCTAGTGGTTGAAAATCATATTGATGACATCCTTTGTCTGCATATAATTTTCAACAATAAATTAGAAGATATGGTTGTTTTACATCCATTTCAAAAGAAAACTGTCCCTATCCCACATTGTTTTAAAGGCGAGACTGTGACAGTCTTAGATGACGATGAGGTTACGTGGCATTTGTTAGAATTTCAAGATTTTAGAACTTGTTTGACTCAGTGATTCAGCATGGAGTTCACTAAAATATAAGAAAAAGAATTTTATCAGGAAAAGTATTCTACTATATGTATAGTGGAAAATCGTAAAAAAGCAAAGACGAAGTAATTACCTCGTCTTTGCTTTTTTAGTATAATGAACACCTTCATGTCAATGAAGTCAATATCGGATGGCAGCCCTTTGGAGTAATCAAAAATGCCCAAATTAATTAAAACTTGCGCATCTTATTAATTTTACAAATTGGGTATTACTACTTTATGTCACCCTTTTTCAAATATATTATACAAAAAAATGAAAAGGTTTACAAGAAATTGACGGTTATAGGAATAATTCTCATCACTTTGAACATTAAAAAGGAGAGAACCGATTTAGTCCTCTCCAGATTGTAACTTTATATCAACCCACTACAGTTGACAATGAGCCAAGGATCAGTCGATATCATCTCTATGGGGCAAGCAAGGCAAGTACAGACACAACAGGGAATCCCTTTGTCTATAACGGCAAAGCCCGTGACGATACTGGACTTGACTATTCAGGATAGGGTTACCTCTATGAAGGTAGCCCTATTTTTTTGACTGTGAATGAATCGAAGCAATGGGATTACACAGAGTTAGAATTTCTTTTTGCTTTGACTGAGATACATGAGTATAGATTTGTGTGACTGAGATAGAACTATGTCCAAGAATTTGTTGAATGTATCGAATATCTACATCACTATCTAGAAGCATTGTTGCGAAACTATGTCTAAACATATGGGGGGTAATAGGTGTAGTTAAGTTATGTTGTTTAATAAGGGTATTTAGAATTAAACGTACACTTTGCTCTGACAATGGTTTGAAAGAATATTTTCCAGAGAATAGGTAGTTACTGGGTTGAAAACAGTAGTTATTTATATATGTTTCTAGTAAGCTAAATGTTATTTGATCTCCTAAAAATAGGATACGTTCTTTCTTACCTTTTCCCATAATATGGAGAGTCCTATTTGAAAGATTAATATTTTTAAGATGAATATGACAAAGTTCGGAAATCCTAATACCAGTTGAAAGCAATAGGGAAATGATTAGCAAATTTCTTTCAGCTTTTTGTTTTTGATATTTAGTTTTTGAATAGGTAATTTTCTGTTCTAGATGTAAAAAAATACTTTTCAAAATATCATAAGGAATCGTTTTAGGTAATATTTTTTCCGTTCTAAATTGATAACGTAATTGATTAAAAGGATTCTCATCAACTAAATTATGATATTTTAAGTAGCTGTAAAACACCTTCAAACTAGCAATTTTGCGACGTAATGTATTAGATTTAATATTGGATTTCGTCAAATGTTCAACATAGGTTTCCACACTGCTGTAATTTGAATTGTAAAATTGCAAAAGATCATTTTTGTAAGCTCGAATCGTATGTGAACTCAAGCGTCTATGGGTTTTGCAGTAGTCTAAGAAAGTAGAAATATGTTTATAATCCATGAATAACTCCTTTATCAATAATCATGCTATTATATACTTATTTGAATGCTTTGTATAGTGATAATAAATAGTTATCGCTAGGAGAAGGAGAATTTGCATATGAATGAAGTCTACGTAAATCGAAAAATTACTCCGGAAGACCTTCTAAATAATGTAGATAAGAGAATTATTTTACTCCAGTCTGATGATGAGAGCGGACTAAGTTACTTTTTAAAATATACAACCGAGTTTTTTAATAGCCAGGAATTAACAAGTTTTTATATTAGTGGTAGTGAAAATATTGCAAAACAAATTTTCAGACAGATTTTTAATGCTATCACTATTGAAGAAGTTGAGAAAAAAATATCAAAGTATCCTAAACGAGAAGTTATTTTGACGATACTCAAGACAATGGTATATCCACTTGATTGCATCCCTTTTATTCCCAATATAGGTTCTACAATTGTAAATATTATTGATTGTATTGATAGTACACTTAGCGTAGATGCGATACATTATGAAGACTATAAGCTCGAACGAGCTCTTATTGAATACCTAAATAAGATTAATCCAAGAGTTGCTCTTATCATAGAAGAATTAGATGAGAGAAATATTGATTTCCTAAAAATACTTATACAGCATAAAGTTGACTTAATAGTCGCGGTACCAAATAAAGACAAAAATGAAGTTATTAAGTTCCTTTCAAAATCTGAAATTACTAATCCATATACGTGGAAACAGAAATTTTTACGCCCAGATAATCAAGAAACATACCATTTTTTCGAGAGCTATCAAGCCGAATTAGATGAAAAGAGTTTGTCTAAAATATCAGCTTCAAATTTTAGCATACATGCTATTATGTCATGCATAAAGAAATATGATTTCGAGCGTGAATTGACTATCTTTGAACAAATCGTTTTAGGTTCTCTAACACAATTAAGGTGTCCCTTGTCATTAAAATTCTTAGATAAAGTTTATCGGACTTATCTCCAAAAAACATTAACTCTAAATGAAGAGAACTCTGACGTTTCGGAATTAATTCGTAAACTATCACAGGATGGATTTATAGAATATTTAGATTCAGGGAGGATAATTTTAGCTAATACCGGTTTTTCCTATACACAAAACAAAATTGAAGAAACATTGCTTATAAATACGCTTGTTGATGTAATCTCCGAAACAGAAGAGTTATCTGTAGAACTTTGTAAATATGGAATTAGTTATACCAATAAGCAATTATCAAAGAAAAAATATTTTCTATTAGGTCTCCTAAAACTTCAGAGAGATGAAATAGATACTGATTATTTGTTACAATTAGTTTCTTGTGAATTAGATAATTTAACTGAGCTCTTAACAATTGGTCGACTACTGTATAATCGTTTCTATTTCAATGAAGTTTTTCACCTACTTCAAAAATATCCGCAATATAGTAATGAAAGAAGTTATCTGCTACTACAAGCTTTAGTCAAAGAGCGATTGCGGTCGTCAGACCACCTTGACCTTTTACAACATCTATTAGAGACTTCAGTAGACAAAGATGAGCAATGCTTAGTATTGTCAAACTTATTCGTTGCTTATATTAACAGGAATAATTCCACTGGGTATCGAGAAATACTTAATGGAACAGGAAAATTTTTCTATAAAAACTTTGTCGGTTCTAAATATTATCCTTACTTATTACGAAATATTGCATTTTATCTTCCTTTTGAAGAGGGGATGATAGCCTATAAGAATATTTTAGAGATTTTCAAAGGAACAGACGATATTAATTATAATCGAACATTATCGAATTATATTTGCTTCTTAATGAAATTTAGTACAATAGAAAATGCTAGAGAAGAGTTGCAAAATTTAGAAACTGAAATACAGCAAATACTATTGCTAAAGGATAGTAGATATGAATATTTATATAATAACTTTTCCTTATATTTAATGAATTTTACAAATCAAAATCCTACACTATACTTCAATATGATATCAGAAGATGAAACTGGTTCGGAGACTCCCTTTATTTACTCTAGGATCAATCTAACACTCTACTTAGCTAAAGTTTCATCTTTAGAAGCAAATAAATTATTTTCTCAAGTTAAATCTCTGGTAGATAATTCTCCTGTTTATCAAACCAAGCGATTTTTTGAGATTAATCAACTTCTCTACTTCTATATGAACGATGTAGATATTTCTGAATATCTGGATACTCTAGATACAAGTCCATTTAGAAACGATGATCATTATGTTGAGGAGCTAGCCTTTCACTATTTACAAAAAATTGAGGATGGTCAAAAATATACTGATTCGGACTGGAAAAAATTATTTTGCCCAGGTTATCTTTTTTATAGATATTATGATGTAAAACTGTTGTTTCCTGAAAAATTATGCTATTAAATAAAGATAACCAGTTTACAACCAAATCAACTGTGGGGGTAAACTGGTATTTTTTTACTTTATTGGATGTTTTACTCGTTCTATACCAATTTGTAATAGAGTGAGAATAATATCTTCATAAGTCTCAAAACCACTGTTTAAGAAGCTTAGCACAGAGCCACTATGAATACCAAGGTTCATCATAGTATTTACTTCTAAAAAGTATGGTTTTCTATCTGTCCCTATAATAAAGTCTATTCTTCCATAGTCAGATGGTTGCATACTTTGGAAATATTTCATTGATAAAGTAAACAATTCCTTGTTTAATTCTTCATCCTTACTTATTTCTGTTTTCAGACCTGCTTCAGTTCTTCGTTTTTGACTTGTACTGATAATGTTTCCTTTTTTATCTGAAGTTGAAAAATGCGGAGTTCCTATAATAATTTCACCATTGACCCCCTTAATGAATGGAACACCATACAATCTTCCATCAATAAATTCTTCAACAATTATTTCAGTTTGCTTGAGATAAAATTCTTTCTCTTTTTCTTTAACTTCTTTCCATGTTTCACAATAGCATGATTCATCAATACCTTCTGAACCACTACCAAATCGTGGTTTTATGAAATAAGGGCCAGAAAATGGTGGATGTTCTACCAATGGAAACTCTATGTTACCAATTTGCCAATTTGCAGTATTTATTCCCAAATGCTCAGCCAGATTTTTTGATAAATTCTTGTCTTCTACCAAAGCTCTGACATTAGGTGCTGCTCCAATATATGGTATTTTTAAATATTCACACAATGATTGTACAAAAATCTCTGAATTTCTGAATCCAATCCTATTGTAAAATGACCATACCAAATCAATTTCTTCATAGTTTTTAATTAGATAGTCAACATTATTTGATGTGATTATCTTATGGCCTGTTTTGGATAATACTTCATAAATCTTATGATGGTAAGTTTCAGCATAGAAAACTTCCATATCATTCTGTGGTTCGATATAAAAATCATGATTAGGTGCAAATTGGGCTAAGAATAGAATTTTCATACAATGTTCTCCTAGCGATAACTATTTATTATCACTAGTATACCATAGATTCATATCTCCAATATGTTTTCGATTGTAGTTTTTTTACTTTTTTATATTCTTAAAGACTTTTTGAACAGCCTCATAGTACTTTTTCTTCAATAACTAAATATGTGGTATTCTATCCATTAGCAACAACGCACCAAAAATGGTGCGTTCATCTTTTTTGTGCTATAATAGAAATAAATAAAAGGAGGGCTCTCATGATCGGAGAAAATATTAAAGCGTTACGTAAAACACATGATCTAACCCAGCCTGAGTTCGCAAAGATTGTTGGTATCTCTCGAAATAGCTTGAGTCGTTATGAAAATGGAACAAGTTCAGTTTCGACAGAATTAATAGACCGTATCTGCCAGAAATTTAATGTTTCCTATATCGATATCGTAGGAGAGGAAAAGCTGCTCACACCAGTAGAAGATTATCAGTTAACTCTGAAAATTGAAGTGATTAAAGAACGAGGGGCGAATATCTTAGCACAACTTTATCGTTTTCAAGATGAACAAGGAATTGCATTTGATGATACTTCTAATCCTTGGGTTCTAATGAGCGATGATTTGTCTGATTTGCTGAACACGAGGATTTATCTTGTTGCAAGTTTTGAGGATATAGAGCGGTTTAATGGCTATTTGGATGGCATTGAACGTATGCTAGAACAAGCTACTCATCTGGTGGTGGCTTAATGAAACTAGAAGAATTTAGTCAAGGTGATTTTGAACGAGCCTCCAAACGACTCGTTCGTTCTTTAACTCGTGGTAAAACAACTTCGTCTCAGCCCAAGGCTATCTTGCTAGGTGGACAGAGTGGTGCTGGGAAAACAACGATTCATCGTGTGAAACAAAGGGAATTTCAAGGGAATCTCATTATCATTGATGGAGATAGTTATCGCTCTTTTCATCCGAACTACCTTGGCCTACAGGAAAAGTATGGAAAAGATAGTGTGGATTATACTAAAGTATTTGCGGGTCGGATGGTTGAATATCTCGTAGATGAATTGAGTAAACAAGGTTATCATTTGTTAATCGAGGGCACCTTGAGAACAACAGAAGTTCCTCGAAAAACGGCACAATTATTGACAACTAGAGGTTACCAAGTCTCACTAGCACTGATTGCGACCAAGCCTGAATTGTCCTATCTCAGCACTTTGATACGTTATGAAGAGCTCTATGCTATAAATCCTAGTCAAGCCAGAGCAACTCCTAAAGCACACCATGATGGAATTGTAGAACATTTGGTTGATAATTTACGGGAGTTGGAAAAGGATCAGCTTTTTAGACAAATTCAAATTTATCAAAGAGATCAATCGTGCGTTTATAATTCGCAAGTAGATCAAATTTCAGCAGCAGAAGTTTTACAAGAATGCCTCTTCGGAAAATGGAGTAAGGTAGAGGAGGAGATGTTGAAGATAGGGCAGGAACGGTTGAGGGAGTTAAGTATGAGAACTCCAAAATAGGAGAGAATTTTTATGTATTTAAAAAGTTTATCAATAAAAAATTATAGAAAATATGGCGAAGAGGTTCAGGTAATTAACTTCGCTCATAGCAAATGGCCAGAAATTCCAGGAGATGAAGATGAAACAGAGAAAATAAATATAACAGAAGAGTATATATCAAAAAGTTCGTCATTAATTGTAGGTAAAAATAATTCTGGTAAAAGTACAATTGTTAAATTATTGAATACACTACAAAATAGTAAATCAGGCAGCCGTAGTGTTTTTAAACATACCGATTTTAATTTAAAAATATTATCAGATTGGTATCATGAAAATATTGACAATAAATCTGAAGAAGAGATAAAAAGTATTGATAGATCTCATTTTCCTAAACTAGAGTTTCGGTTGATATTAGGAATTGATGATGGAAATGATTTGATTTCAAGTTTCGAAGATATATTAGTTGTAAGTGGTATAAAAACAGTAGAAACTCAAGAGAATCAAGAGATCGCTGAAGTGACTATCGATGTTAAGTATGAAGTTGCGGATGAAGTGGCTTTTTTAGAAGATCTGGTTAAAATTAAGACTAGCCATTTTAATGATAGTCAACAGTACGATGAACCATATAAAAAAGAACTTCAATATCGACAATTTTTAGCTTTATTTAGCAGTAATTACTTTGTATTAAATTTTTACCCTATAGGAAGAGAGGAGCCAGCTAAAGAGTTTTCTCTATCCTCATTGTTAAAGGTGGATACAATAGAAGCGAATACGGTTAAAAATGACAAGACACTTTCGCAAGCTTACAATAGAATAGTTTCAACTTATATAAAAAATAATGATATTGAAGAGATTAATAGTTTGGTTGGTGGTATTAATTATCAAGTAAAGGGGATGGTTGATGCCAATATAAAGGATATTCTTCAAAGTGCCGTGTCTAGTATTGAATCAACTAAGAATCTAAAGATGAATTTACATCCAGATGTAAATTTAGAGAAAATTTTTGCAAATAGCATTATTTATGAGTACCAAGAGGGAAATAACAACATACCTGAGAGCCAGTTTGGCATGGGGTATACAAATTTGATGGTAATTATCGCAAAAATTGTTGATTATATTGAGCTATACAGTGAGAAAGATATTAATGGTTCAGTAAATATTCTTTGTATTGAAGAACCAGAGTCATTTATGCATCCACAGATGCAAGAATTATTTATAAAAAATATTTCAAAAGCAATTGCGACATTACTAGGTAAAAAACAACAACTAGATACCTTTCAAATTATCATCACAACTCACTCAACCCATATTTTAAACAGTAAGATTCAATCAGGAAACACTCTAAATAATATTAGTTATCTAGGTCAAGCAGGTACAAATAATATTATAAAAAACATAAGTGATGACGCAATAGTATCTGGTAGAGATATTGACAAAAAAGCTTATGAATATATCAAGAAATACTTAAGGCTAGAGGTATCAGATGTTTTCTTTGCTGATGCAGTCATTCTAGTTGAGGGTGTTTCAGAAGAAAACTATTTAAGATATGAAATTGATAAACATCCAATATTGAAAAATCATCATATTAAAGTTTATAGAATTGATGGAGCTTATGCTCACCAGTTTATTAGTTTATTAGATTTGTTAGAAATCAAAACGGTTATTTTTACAGATTTGGATTTAAAAAGATCTGAAGATGAAAAGAAAGTTGATATAAAAGATAATGATGAACCTGATGTGATTCCACAAAACATATCAGATTTAGAAAAATTTGCAACTGCGGTAAGCTCTTTGAGTACGAACGGTACTCTGCAATATTTTATAAAAAAGGAGCTAAAAGATGAAGAAGCTAAATATGGTGAGATTAATAACAAGATAATCGAAAAGCTTAATAACAATGAAGAATTAATTATTGATTACAATAACATCACTCTGTTCTCTCAAGGTAAAATAAATGAGTACTATGCTACTAGCTTTGAGGAAGCAATTGTTTTAACGAATGCTAAAAACAGTGAAGGTAGCCATAAAAATAAACAATCACTTATTAAACTTCTACAATTTGTTCATCCAAAGAAGAAATATTTTAGAGATATTGATGAATCTTCAGAAATAGCAGATAAGTCTTATATGTATCAAGCTAAATTATCTGATGGGAAATCAAAGTTTTCTACTGGAATTGTATATTTATCTGTAACCGATGATGACTTTAACCTTAAACAACCTAAGTATATTGAATCAGGTTTGAAATTACTTTGTGATTATTTTGAGGAGTAAATAATGATATATACAATTAATCCAGAAAATAAACAATTAGAGTTAGATATTCAGCAAAAAATTAATGATTGTTTAGATAATTTTGAGAGCTTTTGTTTCGACGCTGGTGCTGGTGCAGGGAAAACCTATGCATTACAAAAATCAATTGAACATATTTTGAAGATGGAGGGAGAAAATTTAAAATTACGGAATCAAAAAATCTTATGTATCACATACACTAATGCCGCAAAAGATGAGATTCTTAGTCGGCTTGGTAAAAATTCTGCTATACTGGTCTCTACAATCCATGAATTTTTATGGGAATTTATTTCTATTCAGCAAGAGTTACTGACTATAGAACATAGGAATAAAATAATTGATGAACTTGATACTATTGATCATAAAATAAATGAAAATTCTCTTTCTAATAGTGTTAATCTGGTTGATTTCCAGAATATGATTAATGATGACAAATTTATGAAAATTTTCTACAATACACCTAGTAGTCCAGCAAAAGATTTCAAAGAGAAGATTATAGGCTATAATAAAAACTTTAAATCATATTTAAGTAATGTTAATAAGTTTAGCAGTTTAGTTAAGGATATTAATAAAAAGTATAAACTTGAAATATCATTAAAGAAAATTGAAGACAAAGAATCTAAAAAAATCATTTATAATCCAGTTCAAAACCGTGATAAACTTGAAAATTATGTCATTAGTCATGATACATTATTACTTTATTGTAAAAATATAATTACTAATCAAGATATATTAAAGAGATTATTTTCAGATAGATATCCATATATCTTAATTGATGAGTACCAAGATACAGATGAAAAAGTTGTTGCTATTATTGATAGTATAAGGGAATATTCAAATTCTAGGAAAAAGTTAGTAGTAGGTTTTTTTGGTGATTCCTTACAAAATATTTATGGTTCAGGTATAGGTGTCCTGCCAAATAAAGAAAAATATAAGAGTATTGAAAAAGTTTTTAATCGCCGTTCATCTAAGCAAATAGTAGAGTTAATTGAAAAAATTAGGAATGACGATTTTGGTCAGCAGTCCATATATACTGATTTTGATAATGGATCTTATAATTTTTATATCTCAGGTGATGATTTTAATATAGATACTTTTTTACAGGAAAATCACCTGATTAATAAAACGGCTTGTCTTCTTATGAAAAATGATGATATTTCCAAAGCAAGAGGATTTGATGAAATATTATCAGTGTTGAAAAAGTTCCCTCGATTTAGTGGTGCGAACTTTGATAATGTGTCTAATGAATTTTTGCAGAAAAATTTACAGCATATGGGATGGTTTTTGAGAGAGATTTTAACTTTCATAGACTTTATTCAAAGGGCAGGGGATGATAATTCAACTGTCAGGGAGATTGTCCAGTTCGCAATTCCGTATAAATCAACACTAACATTTGCAGAGATGAAACAATTTATCAATAGTTTGAGAGACCTTAATTTATCAACATTGAAAATTGATAAATGTATTGATGAAATTGCTAATATCCAGGAACCAATCTCAGGTAATGATATTCTAAAAAAAATATTCTTGATAGATGATACCACTGAGAACATTTTGTTGAATATAAAGAATCGCGCTTATGATTATTTTTACTATTCTCAAGATTCGGAGGAATCAGAAAGAGAAATGACAGTTGTTGATGAATTTTTTAATCTAGATATTTCTCAATTTATCAAGTGGTATAATTATATTTTTGATGATTTAAAAAATGAAGGAATTAGCTATTACACATTGCATGGTTCAAAGGGGCTAGAATTTGATAATGTAGTTGTTGTACTACAAGATAAATTTGCAAAAAAAGAAAATTATTGTAAGTATTTTTTTGAAAAATATAATACTTCAATTGATTCTGATCCACAATTTCAAGAAGTTCGCAATCTTTTATATGTTGCTTTTTCAAGAGCCAAGAAAAATCTTTATGTAATTTATAAAAATAATACTCCAGAAAATTTATTAGCGAATATAAAGGATATTTTTCAAGAAATTCACAATTTAAATTCATATTAGACATATATTTATGAAGTTTTACTCTTTCATTTTTTGTAATTAGAAAATTTATGTTGGACTATACTTGTAAAGTAATTCTAGTTGATTCCTAGATACCATTATATTATAAAACTGATTTTGAAAAAATATAAATACAAAATTTACAAAACAATAACAAAAATGGTGTGAACTTTTTGGTAAAATCTAGCTCAATTCGTGTATTTTTAGGGTAAAATTCACACCATTCAAATGAAATATATTCAAATTAGATGAAATTGTTCTTTCTGAAAACGTGGGAAAACATTGATTTTAAGCGGATATTGAAACTTATTCAAATAAAAGTGTTTCCAACCAGGTCTTAAGAAAGCTCGTAAAGCTTCACAATTCTCAAAACGTTAATAAATAAGCTAATACTAACTTATATAGACATTCAAGATGACTTTCTTGAATGTCATTTTTATTTTAATATACTTTAGTTAAATCTAAAATTGTGTTATTTTATATTTGATGTAGATTAGTTATTATATGTCAGTTCTATTTTCGGGACCTAAATATCCCAAAAGTGATTACTTAATATGTAAAAGTGAGTTATAATTTATATATCGAACTGAAAGGGAATTGCGATGTGGAAAAAGCAAATTGAAAATCCAACAATTATTAAGAGACAAAAGCATGATAAAATGAAAAATCTTAAGGAATATACTATTTCGTTAAAATTTTATATTTAGAAGGGTTTGGAGAAAGATGAAATTTATAAATGGGATGAAGGATTTATCACAAGCGATAGTAGACAAAACGGTTGATGTGAGTCAAAAAAGTTTTAAGTGGGTTAAAGATAATCGTGTAGAAATTATAGAATATGCAGCTATTACTATCTTAAAAAGTGTTGTTTAAGTTTTAAATGAAGATAGGAATAGGAAAGAAATATATGAGAATGAGTATGATTATAATGAGAGTTTTGAATCTAATATAAATGAGTCAAGCTATATAAGTACTATAAATGATGAGCAGGTTGTGTTGAAGGAACCACAAATTAAAAATAATAAAAATTATCCTCAAAACAGAAAATCTCCAGACTGTCATTTTTGCCATAGTAAAAATGGTAAAATCTTCGTTCGAGGAGGAACGGATGAACAAAAGCAGCAATTTAGAGAGATGCATCGATTTGTAGGACAATATGTTTGTACTGAATGTGGAAACGACTTTGATGAAGATGATATTGATTGGGAATTTAGCGATCCAGAAACTGGTTTCTATTATTGTAATTTCTGCAGTAATTCACTTGAGCAGGCTGGAATTGATGCAATGGATCCCGATGGTTTTGGATACGATGATTATGGAAATTGGGATTCTGACCGTTTAGGGTTATAACCTGTCTAAGGTTATTAGAAAAAATTAATAAAAATTTTTTTAATTTGCTCAAAAAAATTTTAATCCTATATGGAAGATCTTATAATGTGTATTAAAATCCTTAAAATATCACTATTTCCGCTATTTTAAAGGGCACTTTGTAAAGTGTCCTTTTTAAATTTTAGTAGAAAATTGAGCAATTTTTGGTAGAAAAAGCGACTTTTTTTGATTTTTCTTTTTTTTTACTTTCATCAAAAAATGGCAGACTATTAGTATGGAAAGAAAAAAATTTATTGAGAGCAAGAGAGTTGTTAGCAAACAAGCCAAGCTAACAGCTCTTTTTTTGTGCCCTCAATAATCTTTTCAAATAAATAAAAAAAGAGGTTATATAATGCCTGTTGATAAAAACAAGAAAATCGAGAAGATTTTAAATACACCGACTTTGAATTTGCTACCTTCTGTTAATTTGAAAACAGATGACAAAGTAAGGGATCGAATCACTAATCGAACATCGATTCATTTAGGGCCTGGTACGATTCATATTGAAAATTTTGATGCTAACAAAGATTATTTCAAACTCCGAGTTTTGAAGATGTTAGATTTATTAATTTTGCTTGTAGGGAAGAAGAACCAATATAGACTAAGTGAAGAAGAGGCTGTTAATTGCTTGGTTGAATTTTCAATTAAACAGTATGCAGAACTGATGGGGAAAAATAATCTAAAAAGTACTTCAACGAAGAAAAATGTACGTCGTATCATTGAAGAGGCATTAAGTTTGCTAAACGATCTTTCTATTAGTACCGCAGAAAAGAGAAAATCGGAAATCAAAGAATTCAAAGATATGAAACTGATTGAGGAATTCAAATGCAAAAAAGGAGTTTATACAGTTCAATTGACTGAAAAATTCGTTAGATATTTAATTACTTCTTATGTGACAAATTTCCCTCTCAGACTTTTTAAAATTGATGAACGTAGTAAAAATGTTTATTCTATCGCAAAGAAACTAGTCTATCATCAAAGTCTCAATAATAATAGAAAGAAAAAAATTCATGAAGTCATATCAGTTGAAGCTCTGTTAAATGTATGTCCTAAAATTCCAGCAATAGAAGAAGTTAGATTGAAAAAAGGTGGTTGGCGTTCAAGAATTGAGGAGAGCTTAACTAATTCACTTGATAAACTAGCCGATGATAAAATCCTAGTTTGTTGGGAATACTGTAATCCAAATTGTGAACCTTTATCAAAAAAACAGATAAAGATGGATTCTTTTTTTGATTTTCAAAAATATAGGGTTCATTTTAAGGTTTCAGGGATTTAAATTCACTGATTTATTGATTTGCTTCGATTAAATCAGGATTTATGGATAGGGTATGTTGAATTAGAATTGGGGGTATGTTGAATTAGAATAGGGGGTATGTTGATTTTGTAAAAAAAATTTTCACCCTTGGTATAACTGATATTTTAGCATCTCTGATTTTCAATACTAATAATATTAATAAGCAGCATATGCCTTCAATTTTCGTATTGAAGGCAATGCTATAATTTTTCCTGTAAAGAAAAAAATCCGGATTTTATTTTTTTACAGGAAATGAAAAAAGGAGTACAAATATGTTTGAAGAAGAAAAATCTTATTTGAAAGCATTCATTGAACAAATCTCTGAACAAAGTCGTAAAGGTGGTAAGGGAGCATATATTTGCCCTCTTTGCCACAGTGGTGAAGGAAGAAACAGAACTGGTGCTTTTCACATTTACGATGAAATCCAGTGGAAATGTTTCTCTTGCGATAGAGGTGGAGATATCTTTGATCTTATCGGCTATGTAGAAGGACTTGTTAAATTTAAGGATCAATTGAAGCGTGTCAGAGAGTTGTTTAATCTATCAACTGAATGTGATGGATTCAATTACCAGAAGAGTGAATATTTGAATTCCAATGCTGTTTTTCCTTTAAAGGAAGAAGAGAAAAAAGATAATTATTCAAGCTTTTATAATGAGGCAACAAAGCATCTTTGTGAAACTGACTATTTTCTTAAACGAGGGTTGAGTTTTTCAACAGTCCAACGGTTTAAAGTTGGCTACGTAAAAAAATGGAAGCATCCCAAGGTGACTAATCCAAATGTCCCTGAAACACCAAGATTAATTATCCCTTTAAGCGGTAGTTGTTATTTTGCTCGTGATACAAGAGATATTGTACCCGAACCTCAATTGAACTATATTAAGCAGAAGGTGGGAGGGAGCGATATTTTTAATAAAAGCGAACTCTTCAAAAAATCTACGGATCCCATTTTTATTGTAGAAGGCGAAATAGATGCCATGAGCATCGTTGAAGTTGGTGGAAAGGCAGTAGCACTTGGCAGTATTGGAAATATAAATAAATTAATTAATCTTGTTTCTGATCTTAAAATTGATCGTACATTCATTCTCTCATTGGACCAAGACGAAAAGGGGAGAGAGGCTGAACTAAAATTAGCAGAGCAATTTAGAAATAAGAAAATTAAATTTATTTCTTTCAAATTAACTATTGATGATGTAAAAGATCCTAACGATATGTTAGTGAAAAATAAAGGAGTATTTAACAAAATGGTAGAATATGCAATCAATCAAACAAAAAGTGAAAAAGAGCGGTATCTTGAATATTCAACAGCTAATCATCTTCCGAAGTTTTTTAATGATATTACGAATGGTTCAAATACTTCATGTGTTAAAACAAATTTTGAAGGTTTAGATGATCTATTGGAAGGTGGTCTTTACGAAGGCTTGTATTGTGTTGGTGCAATTTCCTCCCTTGGAAAGACAACATTTGTAACTCAGATTGCTGATCAAATTGCAGCACAGGGAACAGATGTTTTGATTTTTAGTATTGAAATGTCGAGATGGGAAATAATTAGTAAAAGTCTTAGTCGTCACACTGTTATCGAATCTATTGCCTCTAATAGTGATATCAGAAATGCAAAAACAGCACGAGGAATTACTGAGGGAAGTAGATATGCAGGTTACAGCACCCCAGAGATTGATTTGATTAAAAAAGCTGGAGAAAATTACTCTCAATACTGCAAAAATATTTACATTGTCGAAGGTACTGGACCTATTGGTGTGGAGCTAATTCGGAAAACTGTTGAAAATCATCTCAAATATACTGGAAAAGTACCTGTCGTTATTATTGATTACTTACAGATTCTATACCCGGTGAATGAACGATTAACTGAAAAACAAAACACAGATAGATCGGTAATAGAATTGAAAAGGATTAGCCGAGACTTTAAAACACCAGTAATTGCTATTTCTTCTTTTAATAGAGAAAACTACAAATCTGTTGTAAGTATGCAGTCTTTCAAGGAGAGCGGAGCAATCGAGTATTCTAGCGATGTTTTGATTGGACTACAACTTAAGGGGACTGGACCAGCAAATTTTGATGTTAATGAAGCTAAGTCGAGAAATCCTAGAGAAATTGAGCTAGTGGTTTTAAAAAATCGTAATGGAAGAACTGGCATTAAGATGGAATTTGACTATTATGCGATGTACAATTATTTTAAAGAAAAGTAGTATAAGGCTTTTGGTTAATGATCTAATTTGTTGAATTACTCTAAGCCTTATCAAAAGATGGAAATCTCTGTAATTAAGAATTAGAAGGAAGAGATAATGCAAACAATAAATCATACAGAATTAATGAAATTAGGTTTTCCTGAACATACGGCACGGGATATTATAAGACAAGCCAAGTTAATTGCTGTCCGACAATTTGAAGAATCTAGAGCTTTATCAAATAATATGGTAGAATTAAGTAAATCACCTTTTGACAATTCTCGTCTTAATTTAGCTCCTACTTATATTGTAGAAGAATTACTCGGTTTTAAGTTGCTTTCTGAAAGAAAGGAACAAAATGAGTAAAAAATATAAATGCGTAAGTCGAAATAAGAAAGGAAAAATTTACTATGAGGTTGAATTCAGTGTAGATCCATCTACGGGTGACCGAAAGAGGTTTAGGGTTAAATCTTATAAAGATCAATTCGGGATTGATTTTAAAACAGAAAAGCAAGCCTTTGACGAAGTCTGTAGGATAAGAACTGAATACAATGCTAAAATAGCTAGTGCTAGTACAAAAAGACCACAATTAGATATTCCATTTTCAAAATTTATGGAAGATGTCTATTTGCCTTATTATAAGAAAACTGTTCAGCCCGTAACCTATCAAACTGCTTATCCTCAGTATAAGACTTTTATTGAAGTTTTTGCTGACAAGAAATTGTCTGAAATCAATGTTCGGGAATGTGAAGATTTTAGATTATCTTTAATGGAAGACTACTCTCCAAACTACGCAAAAGGACTTTGGTGTAAACTGAAGAAGTGTTTAAATTATGCAGAACGCTTGGAATACATCGAGAATAATCCTTGTCGAAAGTTAGACAATCCTAAAGGAGAAAAATCGAAAACTGAATTTTGGACTGTGGAGGAACTTGATAAGGTATTAAAAACTTTTGATCAGACAGTTTATGAAGAGAGGCAGTTTTATACGGCTATCTGGCTTTATTTTATGACGGGGATGCGAGTCTCTGAGGGTCTTAGTTTAAAGTGGTCAGACATAGATCTTAAAAATAAGGTTATTCATATTCAGTCTACCCTTGAATATCAAGGGAATGGGAAATACGTTCGAAAAGAGCAGACAAAAACTAGGGCAGGCATGCGTTTCTTAGAAATAGATGACGAAACTGTTAAAGTGTTGCAAAATTGGAGAACTGTACAAGTGTATAATAGAGAAGATAATTTTGTATTAGCACGGTTTAACTCTCCCATGAACAAATCTACCTTAAATCGAATGTTAAAAAGGCATGCACTAGCGGCTAAGGTTCCGGTTATTACTGGGAAAGGTCTACGTCATAGTCATGATTCATTTATGATAAACGTTCTAAAAAAAGATGTTTTGTATGTCTCGGCTCGTTCAGGAAGAACGGACAAAGCTACAACTCTAAACACCTATTCTCATTTCTATGATAGACAAGTTGTCTCTGGTGGTGCTGAGATAACAGAGGTTTTAGGAGAGCTGGGATTAACTGCAAATCCCGCCACAATCCCGCCAAGTAAAGAAACCAAGTAAAAAATAGCTGTGTGAGAACAACTAAAGCAACGACGCTTCAGTTACTCTTAAATAATAGAGTTTCCAATCAAAATGAAAACCGAGGTTTAGGCCTCGGTTTTTTTGTCGTTGAAAAAAATGATGATAGAATGTGAATAGAGGACTTTTATAAAGCTAACATGTGTAGCTCTCTTTATTTTCTCTAAACCTACTAAATAGTGCAGTTTTAATGATGTTACATTTGCTATATTCCCTTGAGATGTTGCTAATTTGTTGCTATAATGGCTATAAATCATATCATAAAGGAGAAGATGATGAAAAATTTTAAACGTCTTTTGTTAGCTGTTGTAGCTGTCTTTGCAGCCGTCCTTTTGGTAGCTTGTGGCGCTAAAAGCGATAATGGGACTTACGTGTTTGAGCCTACTAAGGATGAGATCAAAGATATTATGCCAAGTGAATTTCAATCTTTGATAGGTGATAATTACTCATTCACTATTTCGATTACAATCAATGATAAGAAAGGTGAGATGAAAGTAGACACCAATGCAGGTGGTCAAAATGTAAATCAAGTGATTGATTTGGAAGTAGACCAAAAAGCTAAAACTCTTGTCTCAGAAAATGAGTATGGGAAAGCGGAAATTACTTATCAAGTTTCAGGAAATGTGTTAACGATTAAGGATGTGAAGAATTCTTTGATGGGTGACACAGACATGTTTAATAACTACATGAAAATTGCTAAGTTCAAAAAAGTTAAATAAGCAATCATGGCGGGATTTAAATTCCGCCTTATTCTATTTCTTTGTTGATACAAGAAATATTACAAGAATATGACATTTATAAACTTTCATTGCCGTGTACCTGAATTGTTGATATAATAGTGTTAATCTAACTAAAAAGGAGAAGTTATGAAAAACTTTAAACGTATTCTTTTGGCTGTAGTAGCTGTTTTTGCAGCAGTCCTCTTGGTGGCATGTGGTGCCAAAAGTGATAACGGGACTTATGTCTACAAACCATCAAAAACTGAAGTGAAGGAAATCCTTGAAGAACAAGGTGCTCCAAGTTCAAGTGTAGATGCATTGATCGACAATGTTAAATTGGAAGTTTCAGTGACCATTAAAGATAAAACAGGTAGCCTTAAAATTAAAGGTGAAATGATGGGACAAAAGACTGACCAATCATTTGATATGAAAGTTGACCAACAAAAGAAAACTCTTCAATCTAAAACAGGTGAAGGTGAGAAGGTTAAATACAAAGTTTCAGGCGATGTGTTCACTTTTGATTTATCTGGTGAGAAGAGTTCAGGTCATGAAGCTGCTTTGGAAATGTTCAAAAACGCTAAATTCAAACGTACAAAATAATACAAGAGAAGGGCAGAGAGTATCTGCTCTTTTTCTTCTTTAAAACATCTTGAATCGGTATTAAAATAGTGGTAAAATCTGATTATAAAATACATTAGGAGATTGATTATGAAAAATATTAAACGTATTCTTTTAGCTTTCGTTGCAGTTTTTGCAGCAGTCCTCTTGGTGGCATGTGGTGCAAAAAGTGATAATGGGACTTATGTCTACAAACCATCAAAAACTGAACTCAAGAAAATTCTTGAGGAGCAAGGCTTATCAGGTAGTCAATTAGAGTCTATTGGAAACGTTATTAATTTTGAAGTTTCTATTAAGATCAAAGATTCTAAAGGAACCCTCAGCATCGCGGGTGAAGTCGCTGGTCAAAAGAATGAGCGATCTTATGATGTCAAAATCAATCAAAAAGAGAAAACAATCTCGTCAAATGATGGTAAAGGAGAAAAGATTACATACAAGGTCGATGGTGATTATTTGACATTTGATCTTTCTAAGTTAAGTAATAGCAACCAAGGGGATCTTATGATTCTTAAAAACGCTAAATTCAAACGCACGAAATAATGCATATGAAGAGTGGGGAAACCTGCTCTTTTGCTTTACTTTTATGACTAGTTTGGTATAATGAATGAGACTACAGATGGGACTGGGGCAGGAATGATTTTCTTTGAAAATGATTTCGTCTCGCTCCCTCTTTTCTGTGTGATCAAGGTTATTATTTATGGAAAAGGAGAATCATCTATGCTTTATATTTGGTCTTACTTGAAAAAGTATCCCAAGTGGCTAGCCCTGAATCTATTTTCAGCGGTCCTGTTTGTTATTGTCAATTTGGGCTTGCCAACGATTCTAGCTCGCATGATTGATGAAGGAATTAACCCGCGTGATGTGGATCGGCTGTATTTCTGGGGCTGGGTCATGTTTGCGATCATTTTGCTCGGGATTGTGGGACGGATTATCTTGTCTTACGCGGTTGGCCAGCTAACGACCACCATGGTTCGCGATATGCGTAATGACCTCTATGCTAAGTTACAGGAGTACTCGCATCACGAGTATGAGCAAATCGGGGTATCGTCATTGGTCACTCGCTTGACTTCTGATGCCTTTGTTTTGATGCAGTTTGCGGATTCTATGTTGAAGATGGGGGTCATCACACCCTTGATGATGGTTTCTAGTGTTCTCTTGATTCTGACGACCAGTCCTTCTTTAGCGTGGATTGTAGCGGTATCTGTACCATTTCTTGCTGTCGTCGTCTGGTATGTAGCAGTTAAGACACGTCCACTTTCCGAGAAGCAACAAAAGACCCTCGACCATCTCAACCAGTTTGCCCGTGAAAATTTGACAGGACTTCGTGTGATTCGTGCCTTTGCCCGTGAAGAATTCCAGGAAGAGAAATTTGCGGCTGAAAATGAAGTCTACGCAGAGAACTCGAATAAATTGTTCAAACTAACTGGTTTGACAGAACCCCTATTTGTGCAGATCATCATTGCTATGATTGTGGCGATTGTCTGGTTTGCTTTGGATCCTCTTCATGACGGTAGTTTGAAAATTGGGGACTTGGTTGCCTTTATTGAGTATAGCTTCCACGCGCTTTTATCTTTCCTCTTTTTAGCCAATCTCTTTACCATGTATCCTCGGACTGCGGTTTCTAGTCGTCGGCTCAAGGAAATCATGGACATGCCCATTTCGATCGATCCAAATGAGAATGGTGTAACAGAAACAGCATCTCGTGGCTATTTGGAATTTGACAATGTTACCTTTGCTTATCCAGGTGAGACAGAGAGTCCAGTTCTTCACAACATTTCCTTTCAGGCCAAACCTGGCGAAACGATTGCCTTTATCGGTTCGACCGGTTCTGGGAAATCTTCACTTGTGCAGTTGATTCCTCGATTCTATGATGTAACGCTTGGGAAGATTTTGGTCGATGGTGTGGATGTCCGTGACTACAATCTGAAAGCCCTTCGCCAAAAGATTGGTTTTATTCCACAAAAGGCCTTGCTCTTTACAGGAACCATTGCTGAGAACCTTCGTTATGGGAAAGAAGATGCTTCTGTACAAGAGCTAGAACAAGCGGCTGATATTTCCCAAGCCAAGGAATTTATCGACAGTCGTGAGGAGCGCTTTGATACGCATTTAGCAGAAGGTGGTAGCAATCTTTCAGGTGGTCAAAAACAACGCTTGTCCATCGCACGTGCTGTTGTCAAAGATCCAGATGTCTTTATTTTTGATGATTCCTTCTCTGCCTTGGACTACAAGACGGATGCCACTTTGCGGAAGCGTCTCAAAGAAGTTACAGGAGATGCGACCGTCTTGATCGTAGCGCAACGTGTGGGAACCATTATGGATGCGGATCAAATTATTGTCTTGGACCAAGGGGAAATCGTTGGTCGAGGAACCCACGATGAATTGATGGAAAGCAATGAGATCTATCGTGAAATTGCCAATTCGCAGCTCGATAGTCCATCATTAACAGAGGAATAGAAAGGAGAAGCAGATGAAACAAGAACAAAACAGTTTTAGTAGACTATGGACTTATTTGAGAGCCTATCGCTTGGAAGTTTGCTTGTCCATTTTCTTAAAAATCCTAAGTGTCATCATGAGTGTTGTCGAACCCTTTGTTTTGGGGCTTGCGATTACTGAGTTGACAAAAAATCTTATGGATATGGCAAAAGGCCTTGCAGGGGCTGGTCTTAATACCTCCTATATCGCGATCATTATGACGCTCTATCTATTCCGTGGGGTCCTCTATGAGTTGGGGTCTTATTATTCCAACTACTTCATGACCAATGCTGTTCAAAAGACCGTTCAGGACATGCGAAATGATTTGTCTCATAAAATCAATCACATTCCTGTTTCTTATTTTGACCGGCATCAGTTCGGAGATTTACTAGGACGTTTTACTAGCGATGTCGAAACCGTCTCGAATGCCTTGCAACAGTCCTTCTTACAAATCGTTAATGCTATCTTTACCTTGCTCTTTGTCATCAGCATGGTCTTATACTTAAACATCCAGCTGGGGCTAGTGGTCATCTTGTCCATTCCGATCACTTATTTCAGTGCTCGATTTATCATGAAAAAATCTCAGCCTTACTTTAAAGAGCAGGCAGATGTTTTGGGGGCAATGAACGGCTTTGTGCAAGAAAATTTAACAGGCTTTAATGTCCTTAAGCTCTACGTCCGGGAAAAATCTTCTCAGGAAGAGTTTCATGATATTACCCATCACCTTCAAAAGGTAGGATTCAAGGCTAATTTCATTTCCGGCTTAATGATGCCGATTTTAAATGGGATTTCAGATTTGACTTATCTCATTATCGCTTTGTTTGGTGGCTTGCAAGTGATAGCAGGTCGTTTGACTGTCGGGAACATGCAGGCCTTCGTTCAATATGTTTGGCAAATCAACCAACCGATTCAAAACTTGACCCAATTGGCAGGACAGCTACAAAGTGCTAAGTCGTCTCTAGATCGGATTTTCCAAGTCATGGATGAACCAGATGAAGTAGCAGATGTGACAGAACCCCTTTCTGGAGATTTGACAGGTCAGGTCAGCTTTAAACACGTTGATTTCCAATATGTAGCGGACAAACCCTTGATTCGTGATTTCAACCTAGAAGTTAAACCAGGTGAAATGGTGGCCATTGTCGGACCAACTGGAGCAGGGAAAACAACTCTGATTAATCTGCTGATGCGCTTTTACGATGTGACTGCAGGATCGATTACGGTGGATGGTCATGATATTCGTCATCTATCTCGCCAAGATTACCGCAAGCAATTTGGAATGGTATTGCAGGATGCTTGGTTATATGAAGAAACCATCAAAGAAAACCTTCGCTTTGGTAATCTCGAGGCAACGGATGAAGAAATTGTGGAAGCTGCAAAGGCAGCCAATGTCGATCACTTTATCCGGACGCTTCCTGGTGGTTACAATATGGAAATGAACCAGGAGTCTAGCAATATTTCTCTAGGGCAAAAGCAACTTCTAACTATTGCGCGTGCGCTCCTAGCGGATCCTAAAATCTTGATTTTGGATGAAGCGACGTCTTCTGTCGATACGCGTTTAGAACTCTTGATTCAAAAAGCCATGAAGAATTTGATGAAAGGGCGGACTAGCTTTGTCATTGCTCACCGCCTGTCTACCATTCAAGAAGCAGATAAAATCCTTGTCCTCAAAGATGGCCAAATCATCGAGCAAGGAAATCACCAATCCTTGTTGGCAGATAAAGGATTCTACTATGAGCTCTACAATAGCCAATTTTCAAATAAAAAAGCGGAATAAGCTCGTGTCATCAAATGAGGTTTGAGAAAGCATTCTCAGCCTCTTTTTTCTTACTCACTTTTATTACTACATAAAAAGGTTAACATTTCTGCAACAAATTGATACAGAATATTCACACAATTCACCTTGTTTGTCATGATAATTTTTATTAGGATAGAATCGTTGTAAAAAATAAAAGGAGAAATGAGTGATGAATCATTTAAACAAAGATATCATTTTTGGCATTCGTAAGTCTAAGCTTGGAGTCTTTTCTGTCGTGATTGCGATCATGGGGGCTTGTTTTTTAACTGGACAATCTGTGGCAGCTGATCAAGCTGGAGAGCAGGCCCAAGTCCAAACACAAGGGCAAGAAGCGACAACCTCTGATCCCGCAAGCTCTCAAGTAGATACCAGCCAATATGGAGCATCTATGCCTTACATCCGTTATGAGGCAGACAAAGGGAACCTCCTTGGAAAGGCAGAGGTAGAGCAGTCTCAAGATAGTCACTCAACAGCTATTGAAGCTTCTGATCAGACTTATGTCGCTTTAAAAGAAAAAGGAGATGGTGTTTCCTTTAAGGTCAATGAACCAGCCAATGCCTTAACTGTACGCTATACAGTACCAGATGGTGCCAGTGGACAACTTGATGTACAGGTGAATGGTCACAGTGTAAAACAATTGGATCTTTCGTCCTCGTCTAACTGGCAGTACTTGAATGACAAAGGTGTTTATGATAGTGCCCAGGCAGATACACGCGCTCGGTTCCAATTTGATGAAGTGCATAGCCTCCTTCCAGGACTTCAGCTTCAAAAAGGAGATGTGGTTTCACTGGTGAAAAACAAGTCAGATGACGTCCATTATGGTCTTGACTTTGTGGAATTTGAGCAAGCTCCAGACCCGATTGATCAAGGGGATAATGCTATCAATATTGTTTCTAAAGGAGCTACGCCAAACGACGATACTGATGACAGCCAGGCCCTCTATGATGCGATTTATGAGGCCAAACAAACCGGAAAGAATGTCTATATCCCAGCTGGGCGATTTAATCTCAATCGAAAAGTCGGTATCGATGCTTCTGATATGAAGATTTCAGGGGCTGGTATCTGGCATACCCAACTGCATTTTACTAGTGACCAAGCTGGTGGCGGTGGATTTGACTTCCTTCACCAAGACAACCATGTTGAATTTAGCGATGTCTATCTGTCCTCCAACCTTCGTTCACGCTATGGTGAAAATGCTCAGTACAAGGCCATTTCTGGAACGCCAGGGAAGAACTCTCATATTCACGATATTTGGGCCGAACATTTTGAAGTCGGCATGTGGATTGGCGATTATGCTGGAAAAAATGATATGAAGTACACTGATGGTCTAGTAGTAGGAAATGTCCGTTTGCGCAATAACCTGGCTGACGGAGTCAACTTTGCCCAAGGGACTAAGAATTCGATTGTCCGCAATTCTAGTATTCGTGGAAATGGAGATGACGGACTAGCCAGCTGGTCAAGTATTGCAGATGGAACAGAATCAGCAGTAGCAGAAAATAATAAATTCTTGCACAATACGATTGAACTTGGTTGGCGTGCTGGTGGTGTTGGGATCTTTGGTGGAAAAGGCCATGAGATTGCCTACAATCGGATTAAAGACAATATCGGTGATGCCGGAATTCGCTTGACGACTGTCTTTAAGGGCCATAACTTTGATCTGAATGAAGAAGGAATTCGGGTTCACCACAATCTCTTGGAGCGTACAGGGACGAAGAGCGATATCTACAACAAGCATCGTGGATCGATTGATGTTGAAACGCGCTATGGAGATATTAAAAATGTCACCATTGAGGACAATGTATTTGTAGCGCCATTTGATACAGGTATGACCGATCACCTCAATCCAAATGGAGGTATCCTAAATCATGTCGAAGTCAGAAACAATCAAACCATGAGTCAACTCTCTCATTCAGCTCAAGCAGGACTATCTGCTCCTGCTTCAAAACCAGTTGTACAAGCCTTGAAGGTGAAAGAAAAACCCCTTCAAACAGGCGCAGTGAAAGCTTCCCTTCAACCATCGAAAGTTCAACCGTCTAAAAAACAAACCGGTCTGAATCTTAAACAAGCAAAGACAGTCACTAAAACAGTCAAACCGAACTATGTCTTAAAGGCAACAAATTCCAAGCAAAAGAGCTTTTTGAAAGCTCCGAGCGCTTTATTCCTTTACCGGATGATGGGGTTAACTCAAACGGTTTAAGAAGGATGGAAATCCTGGATACATTTCCAGGATTTTTTGCTTGCTGCTAGACTTTCATTGACAGTGAGAAGGCATATCGGTATACTAGGTATAATCTAATGAGGAGGCCACCATGATGATTCGACCCGTTCAGCTTAGCGATGCAGCAGCTATCCGAGCGATTTACCAACCTTATGTGACAGAGACAGCCATTACCTTTGAGGTTGATGTGCCGACTGTCCAGGAGTTTGAAAGCCGCATCACAAAAACGTTGACTCAATTCCCTTATTTGGTCGCAGAAGTGGATGGGAAAGTTGTGGGGTATGCCTATGCCTCGACCTATTATGCACGAGCTGCCTATGATTGGACCACTGAATTGTCTATTTATGTCGCAAAAGAAGCGCGTGGACAAGGGATTGGATCGGCCCTCTATACTGCCTTAGAAGAAGAATTGCAAGCACGAGGCTACTTACGCTTTCTGGCTTGTATCGCAGTTCCGAACGAAGCGAGCATTTCCATGCATGAAAAGCGAGGGTATGTCCAAGTGGCTCATTTCCCAAAGATTGGCTATAAGTTTAACAAATGGCATGATATCATCTGGATGCAAAAGACCATAGATGGTCCTGTTAGGAAAATACAGTAGAAATCACGACATTTGTAAACCACAATGGCTAATTATCACAGCCTTTTTCATAGGCTAAAACGATACTAATAAAATTACTGAAAGAGACCGGAAAGTTGTAATGGTCTCTCCTACATAAAAGGAGCCTATATGCCTCAAGAACAAAGTGCTAGGCTGTTACCTCAAAAACCCTCCAGATGGGCCAAAATTCTACTTAACCGAAAGGTTCCCATTTTCCTGTTCTTCTTACTGGAATTGGCCTTTCTTGTCTTTTCATATCTCAGCCTACAAGAGCATTTCCAATCCATTATCTTATGGGAACACTTGTTGAGTGTCTTTACCTTCTTTTACTTGCTCAATCGTTCCATGGATTCTCGTTCCAAACTGTCCTGGATAATTATCATTGCCCTCTTTCCAATTTTTGGGACGGCTCTGCTCTATTTTTCGTTAGCTGATTTGGGTGTAAGACGCTTGAAGAAACGGCTTGAGGATGCTACAGTGCAGGCATCCGACCATTTAAGCACCGATCCAGAAGTTGCTGATTATTTATCCCAAAGTGATCGCCAATTACAGAAATTAGCTTATTTTTTGGAGCATAGTCCTGCCCAGTTTCCTATCTACAGCAACACAGAGGTTACCTATTTTCCACTTGGAGATGACATGCTTCCAGCCTTGTTGGAGGATTTGAAAAAGGCGGAACGTTATATCTTCATGGAATATTTCATTATTGACGAAGGGATCATGTGGGGCGAGATTTTAGCCATTTTGGAGGAGAAGGCCAAGGCAGGTCTGGATGTTCGTGTCATGTTTGATGGGATGAATGAGATGACTACCTTGTCCTACGATTATATCGAGCGATTGCACAAGGTTGGCATTAAAGCTCAGGCCTTCTCACCAGTCAAGCCTATTCTATCAACCTATTACAATTACCGAGACCATCGAAAGATTACAGTGATTGATGGTCAAGTTGCTTACACTGGTGGCGTTAATATCGCTGATGAGTATGTCAATAAACTAGAACGCTTTGGTCATTGGAAGGATACGGCCCTTCGATTAGATGGTTCAGCAGTTCAAACGCTAAAAGCTCTCTTTTTGACCATGTGGACAGTGACCGGAATAGAAGACAAAGCGGATATGGAGCGCTATCTACAAGAAAAACCTCAACAAAGAAAGAGCCAGGGCTTGGTTCTTCCTTATGGCAATTCACCGTTGACCTACCACAAGGTTGCAGAAAATGTTTATTTACATCTTCTGAATACATCTACTAATTATGTCTATATCATGACGCCGTATCTGATCTTGGATGATGAATTGGTTCGAGCCATGACATTTGCGGCCAGACGAGGTGTGGATGTTCGTATCATTATGCCAGGGATTCCAGATAAACAGTATGCCTTTGATATTGCGACGACCTATTTTAAAGCCCTCTTGGATGCTGGCGTCCGTATTTTCCGTTATACCCCAGGCTTTGTCCATGCTAAGGTTTATGTTTCTGATAGCCAACAAGCGGTGGTAGGAACCATTAATACAGACTACCGAAGTCTCTATCAAAATTTTGAAGATGGGGTTTATCTCTACAAAAATCTGGAAGTGCTTAAGATTGAAGAAGATTTTGAGAAAACCCAGGCTCTCTCAGAGGAAGTTACTCTGGATAGCTTGTCTAAAATGCCTATAACTCATCGTCTGGGTGGCTATCTCTTTTCTTTGATTGGACCTTTGATGTAAAAAAGGAGGCATCATATGGATACAAAAATTCTTTTGAAATTGTTAGAAGACCAAGTTGATCCAGCGAAAGTCCCAGCAATGGAAGCTTATATGAAAAATAAATTCAGCTTTCTTGGCGTTCAAAAACCAATTCTCAAAAAGATTGAAAGAGATTTTTTTAAGCTTTTCATAAAGAATCCAATTGATTGGGCTTTTGTGGAAGAGTGTTGGCAGCAACCCTACCGTGAGTTCCAATATATTGCTATGGATTATCTGGATAAAAAGAAGAAGGAGCTTATACCTGAAGATTTTCCAAAGCTAAAGGAATTGGCTCAAACCAAATCATGGTGGGACAGTATAGATCAATTGGACCTTATCATCGGAGAGATTACTTTTCACTATCCAGAAACCAAGCAGGTTATGCTGGATTGGAGTAAGGATCAGGACTTTTGGTTGAGGCGGATTGCCATTGATCACCAGCTTATGAGGAAAGAAAAAACTGATACGGATTTGTTAGAAAAAGTGATCCTCAATAATCTAGGTCAAAGCGAGTTCTTTATAAATAAGGCAATCGGCTGGAGTTTACGCAGTTATTCCAAGGTTAATCCGGATTGGGTAGGGGCCTTTATCGACCGCTATCGAGATCAATTGTCACCTTTAAGCATTCGGGAAGGAAGCAAGTACCTACCTTCTTGACAGTTTGTGGATGTTCATGGTAAACTAGTTTCATGCGATGAGTCGATTGGCTCTTAGGAGCCTTTTGCGCTGAGGAGGTCTACATTCAATTGTAACGCAGGAGCGGACCTTGAACAGTTGTGTGAACCGGCTGTTCTCACCGAAAGGTGCCTCAAATCCTGGTCTTCGGATCAGGATTTTTTTGTGTCTTCAAAGAACTGAAAACTATTATAATACAGTTGCTACAAAGTTATGCTGGTGTTATAATATAGTAAAGTGCCTTGTGTCAGAAAGGAGTGGAGTTGATTGGGAGATTTCTATCATTCTAATGATTCAGCATCTACAGACTATTCGCAGAAAATTGAGGATCTTGAAAACTCCAAACAATTTCAGGATGCAATCGGATTGATCCGAGAACAGATGAAGAACAATCTTCAGTGGAATGTTTTGCGATCTTTTGGTATTATTTGCGCCATACTGTCTCTCATTTTATTGCGTTTTGCAGCTATTCCTTTGATCCTTTTAGTTGTTGGTTTGTATTATTGGCCACAATATAAAAAAAGAAAAGCCTTGTTTGGGGATCGAATTCGTTCGAACGATGAAATCTATCTTGATGATATCTTGTCGCCTGTATTAAAGGAAGTTTTTCCTAAGGCTTCGATCAAAGAGGACGGTTCCATCCCTTCTGAAGCTCTCTCGCATTTATGTCCTCGGTCGACTGATTTTCTGTGTTTCAAAGAGCTATCATTTCATGATGACAAAGAGCTGACGGTGTCAAATCTCTATGCCCATCATACAGAGACTCGTTACCGGACATCTAATGGTCATACGAGGACGGAACATGTGGAAGTTACAGATTTCCTTGGACAAGTGTTCTCTTTATGTCTACCGATCAATTTCTCGGGTCATCTTCGGGTGGTTCCGACCAAGAAATCATTTCTTTTTAAGAGGGAGGTGAATGGGGTTTATCCTGGAGCCAGAGGAGATGAAGTTCAGATTGAAACCGAGGATATTCGCAATAACGAAAATTACAATATCTACTGCACGGATGAACTGTCTGCCCGTAAATTTCTCACCCCTAAGATGTTGGAATGGTTTGATCGACAAATTTCTCAAAATGCCATGTGTGTATTTTTGAAAGACAAGAAACTATTTATTTCTTTGTATACCGATCGCTATATCTTTCCGACACCCCAAAAACCAGAAGATATTGATCAACTATCTTTGGTGTCTGAATATCATAAATTATGTAGAGAACTAGCTTTAATTAAAGAAATAACAGCAATTTTTGAAGGAGAAGCATCATGAATCTCATTATCGGCTTAATCATATTTGTTGCCCTATTGGCTATTTGGTTTATTAGTGTAGGAAATCGTCTCAATCGCTATCTAGTGACCATTGAAGAATCAAAGAGAACGGTCGATATCGTTCTCGTAAAACGCTATGATACCATTTCGGAAATGCTAAAAGTAGCCAAAGCCTATGCAAAGCACGAGCAACAGATTTTCACTGATTTAGTTTCTTTACGCCAAGGAGCGACTATTCAAGAATCCAATCAAGTCATTACCAATCAAAATGATGTCTTGGCACAAATTCGTGCAGTCGGTGAAAACTATCCAGAGCTCTTGTCTTCTAACCAATTCTTGGCCCTACAAAAGGAAATTGCTGACGAAAATGAAGATCTTGCTGCAGCGAAGCGAATTGTTAACAGTAATGTCAGCCACATCAATCAAGAAATTGTTTCCTTTCCAGCGTCTATCGTAGCAGGTGTAAAGGGGATCCATCAAGTTCCATTTCTTGCTGAAGAAACACAAGGTAAGAAAGATTTAAGTGATTTGAACTATGACCTGAATTAAAGAGCTTTTATGATAAATAACCATTAAAAATCCTGGTCTTAGAATCAGGATTTTTTACTACTGTTGGTACTTTTCATTTATGCCAAAAAATTGTATAATAGTACAAATACTCAATTTTTAGAAAATTTTGAAAGAGGATTTACTATGGGATACACAGTTGCTGTTGTCGGTGCTACAGGTGCCGTTGGTGCTCAAATGATCAAAATGTTGGAAGAATCTACTCTTCCAATCGATAAGATTCGCTACCTTGCGTCTGCACGTTCTGCAGGAAAAGTCTTGCAATTTAAAGGGCAAGACGTGACCATTGAGGAAACGACTGAAGATGCTTTTGAAGGCGTTGATATTGCTCTTTTCTCAGCTGGTGGTTCAACATCTGCCAAATATGCACCTTATGCGGTAAAAGCAGGCGCAGTAGTGGTTGATAACACTTCTTATTTCCGTCAAAATCCGGATGTTCCACTGGTTGTTCCTGAAGTGAATGCACATGCGCTTGATGCTCATAACGGAATTATCTCTTGTCCAAACTGTTCAACCATTCAAATGATGGTAGCGCTTGAACCAGTCCGTCAAAAATGGGGCTTGGACCGGATCATCGTGTCTACTTACCAAGCTGTTTCAGGGGCTGGTATGGGAGCTATTCTTGAAACCCAACGTGAGTTGAAGGAAGTCTTGAACGATGGGATCAACCCACGCGATGTCAAAGCAGAAATCTTGCCATGTGGTGGTGATAAAAAACACTACCCAATCGCCTTCAACGCCCTTCCTCAAATTGACGTCTTCACTGATAATGACTACACTTATGAAGAAATGAAGATGACAAACGAAACCAAGAAAATCATGGAAGACGAAAGTATCGCTGTTTCAGCAACCTGCGTGCGTATTCCTGTCTTGTCAGCTCACTCAGAGTCAGTTTATATTGAAACAAAAGAAGTAGCACCAATTGACGAAGTGAAAGCGGCGATTGCGGCCTTTCCTGGTGCAGTCTTGGAGGATGATGTCGCTCACCAAATCTATCCACAAGCTGTCAATGCTGTAGGTTCACGCGATACCTTTGTTGGTCGTATCCGTAAAGATTTAGATGCTGAAAAAGGAATCCACATGTGGGTGGTTTCAGATAACCTTCTTAAAGGTGCAGCATGGAACTCAGTTCAAATTGCTGAAACACTTCATGAACGTGGACTCGTACGCCCGACAGCTGAATTGAAATTCGAATTGAAATAGGGAGTAAAACAGAAATCAGTAACTCGAAGAGTTTGATTTCTCCTTCGCTATCTAGCGAATTTACTTATTTTACAAACAGAACAGGAGGCAAAGGCAAGTATGCCCCAGCCTCTTTCTTATATATAGAGAAAGGTTTTCCTATGTCTTATCAAGATTTAAAAGATTGTAAAATCATCACTGCATTTATCACCCCCTTTCATGAAGATGGGAGCATTAATTTTGACGCTCTTCCTGACTTGATTGAGCACCTCTTGGCACATCATACAGACGGGATTCTCTTAGCTGGAACGACTGCAGAAAGTCCAACTCTGACCCACGATGAGGAATTGCAACTCTTTGCGGCCGTTCAAAAGATTGTCAATGGCCGAGTTCCTTTGATCGCTGGTGTCGGAACCAATGAAACCCGCGACTCAATTGAGTTCGTGAAAGAAGTGGATGCTTTTGGTGGCTTTGCGGCAGGATTGGCTATCGTCCCTTACTACAACAAACCATCTCAAGAAGGCATGTATCAACACTTTAAAGCGATTGCGGATGCATCCAATCTTCCGATCATTATCTACAATATTCCTGGACGCGTGGTTGTGGAAATGACGCCTGAAACCATGCTTCGTTTGGCGGAACACCCAAATATTATTGGGGTCAAAGAGTGTACAACCCTTGCTAATATGGCCTATTTGATTGAACACAAGCCAGAAGAATTTCTCGTCTATACAGGGGAAGATGGAGATGCTTTCCATGCGATGAATCTTGGTGCAGATGGAGTGATCTCAGTGGCTTCTCA
Organism: Streptococcus sp. HMSC065E03; assembly: GCF_001815045.1. NCBI lineage: Bacteria > Bacillati > Bacillota > Bacilli > Lactobacillales > Streptococcaceae > Streptococcus > Streptococcus sp. HMSC065E03. Next base: position 49,495 of record NZ_KV818853.1, read on the forward strand.
TACAAATGGAGATGAAATGCATGAGATGTTCCAAGCTATTGAACACAACGATATTAAAAAGGCTGCGGCTATCCAACGTCAGTTTATCCCTAAAGTCAATGCTCTCTTCTCATATCCGAGTCCAGCTCCTGTCAAAGCTGTCTTAAACTATATGGGCTTTGAAGCAGGACCAACTCGTTTGCCATTGGTGCCAGCACCAGCAGAAGAAGCGAAGCGCATCATCAAGGTTGTAGTAGATGGGGATTACCATGCAACCAAAGAGATCATTACGGGAGTTCTTCGTCCGGATTATTAATAAAATTGTCATGAGGAATGTATGTCAGAGTTAGAAAAAACGGATTCAGAAAAATCAGAACTAGAAAAATTTAAAGAACGTCATAGCCTTGATAAGTTAGATGGTGTGATAATCTATGATAAACCGACCATTAAAACAGGCGAAAAAGCTGGATGCATCGGTGCACTCTTACTTTTAATTGGATTTGGTACAGGAATTATTTTGTTGCTCCTTCATTTCATATTTGACTTCGATTCCAAGCTCCTCAACCTTCTTTGGGAATCGATAGCAGCTTTAGGATTCATTTTTAGTTTAGCAGGGGCTTTTCAAATTGGTCCCCTTACAATACACCGCTACTCAAGAGAAGCTGATAAGGATAAACATTTTGAAATTGATAGAGCCTATAATCTCTATAATGTTCTCTATAAACCGACTAAAACTATCCTTCTCCAATATGATAGTGACGAAGATCAGCTGATTGCTGTCAATGCTGGTGGTGAACTATTAGTGGAACTCATTAGAAAAGTAGAGATGGAGAAGTTACCTCTGAAGAAGATTTTGAAGACCTTCCGTTTGGATCATGTCTCTGACAATCTTTGGAGATTGACCTACAGCTATAAAAAAGAAGATGTGGTCATGGAAAAAAGTGATCGTTAGATTTTTTCATCCAATCATCTACTCTAAGTCCTGAAAAGAGCTTTGATTCTTGGCAAAAAAATTATATAATAAAGTAGTAGGTCTTCATTTCTTTCTAAGGGAAATGGAGTATTCATGAAAATTTAAACATAAAGGAGACTCCGATGGAAGTCATTAAACGTAGTGGAGAAGTGGTTGAATTCAACCCAGATAAAATTTACCAAGCTATTTTGAAAGCTGCGCAAGTTGTCTATGTTTTGACAGATGATTTGCGACAAAACCTAGCTCAAGTGACCAAGAAAGTTGCTATGGATTTGGATGAAGCACAAGTAGAACGCGCAACCATCAGCATGATCCAATCAATGGTTGAGCACCGTTTACTTGGTGCTGGTTATATTACCATTGCAGAACACTACATTTCTTATCGCTTGCAACGTGATTTGGAACGGAGTGGCTATGGTGATCATATCGCCGTGCATTTGCATTTTGAGCAAATTCGCTAGAATACTAATAGAAGTTACTTCGGTAGCTTCTTTTTAGTGTTTTTATTAATCACTGAGAATTCAAGAAAACATGGTATAATAGAGGGGATTGAACTGGAAAGGAAGTGAGATTATGGCAACTATTCAATGGTTTCCTGGACATATGTCCAAAGCTAGAAGACAAGTACAAGAAAATTTAAAATTCGTGGATTTTGTGACGGTTCTGGTAGATGCTCGATTGCCCCTATCGAGCCAAAATCCCATGTTAACAAAAATTGTTGGCGAAAAGCCTAAATTGATGATTCTGAACAAGGTAGACCTAGCAGATCCTGTGGCAACAAAAGAGTGGCAGGACTATTTTGAATCGCAAGGCATCAAAACCTTGGCGATCAACTCCAAAGAGCAGTCGACGGTTAAGAAGGTCACAGATGCTGCTAAGAGCTTGATGGCCGATAAAATTGCTCGTCAAAAGGAACGTGGGATTCAGATTGAAACCCTTCGAACCATGATTATTGGGATTCCAAATGCTGGAAAGTCCACTCTTATGAACCGCTTAGCAGGGAAAAAGATTGCTGTTGTTGGCAATAAACCAGGGGTGACCAAGGGGCAACAATGGTTAAAAACCAATAAGGATCTCGAAATCTTGGACACTCCTGGGATTCTTTGGCCCAAATTTGAAGATGAAGAAGTGGCCTTAAAGCTGGCCTTAACAGGAGCTATCAAGGATCAGTTGCTTCCAATGGATGAAGTGACCATCTTTGGCCTTAACTATTTTAAAGAGCACTATCCAGCAGTTTTACAAGAGCGTTTTAAACAAATGGACCTGGAGCATGAAGCTCCTGAAATTATTATGGAGATGACTCAGAAATTGGGATTTCGCGAGGATTACGACCGTTTTTACCAACTCTTTGTTAAAGATGTGCGCGATGGGAAATTAGGACGGTATACGCTGGATCGCGTAGGGGAAATTGATGGCAACCATTAAGGAAATTAAAGAACAATTAGCAGACATTCAGCAGTTAGACGATCCTTTATTGGCTGAATTGGAACAGGATAGCCGATCTGGTGTTATCCAAGCAATCGCAAAGCGAAAAAGAGAAATCCAAAAATGTTTAGATGAAGATGAGCGCTTGGAAGGAATGCTGGCCTATGAAAAGGAATGCTATGCACGTGGAATTGAGCTCATTGCAGGAGTGGATGAAGTGGGACGTGGCCCATTAGCGGGACCAGTTGTTGCAGCTGCTGTGATCTTACCCAAAGGCTCTAAGATTCCAGGGCTCAACGATAGTAAAAAGATTCCGAAATCCAAACACAAGGAAATCTATGAGGCTGTGCTCCAAGAAGCTATTGCGATCGGCATCGGCGTCAAGGACAACCAAGTGATTGATCAGGTCAATATCTATGAAGCTACGAAACTAGCCATGATGGAGGCCATTGGTCAGCTAGATCCTCAACCCCAGCATCTTTTGATTGATGCCATGAAGTTGGATCTTTCTATTCCCCAAACTAGTATCATCAAAGGAGATGCTAATTCCTTATCCATTGCTGCTGCCTCTATTGTAGCTAAGGTGACTCGGGATCAAATGATGGAAGAGTTTGATCGAGAATATCCGGGGTATGATTTTGCGCAGAACGCTGGCTACGGAACAGCTAAGCATCTGGCTGGGCTCCAAAAGTTGGGAGTAACTCCGATCCATCGACGTTCATTTGAACCCGTCAAATCAATGTGTGAGGATTAGGCTATGCTATTTACCATCGATATCGGAGGGACCTTTATAAAGTACGGTCTGATGGACGCAGACTATCAATTGATCCGTACAGACAAGATCCCAACACCATCTACGATTGAGGAGTTTTGGCAAGGATTAGAAGAAATCGTTGCTCCTGTACGGGAAGAAATCGAGGGAATCGCCATTTCATGCCCTGGTGAGATCCAAAAGAGCCTTGGCTTTGTCTTTCGAGGTGGTCTCATCCCATATTTACGCGGAATTCCTCTAGCTAGTAGATTGCAACAAACATTTCAAGTGCCAGTCACTGTTCTTAATGATGGAGAAGCCGCTGGTCTAGCGGAAGCAAGGCTTGGTAATCTAAAAGATTGTCCATGTGGTGCGACCTTGGTCTTGGGGACAGGAGTAGGTCTCGCTCTTCTTTCTAATGGTGACCTATTGAGAGGATGGCAACTGACAGAATACATTCGGTCTATTGATAAGGCAGAAAGAACACCAGAAAATCGCCGCTTTCATCGCGAACTCTTTTTGCAAGGCATTTCCAATCTTTTGGAAAACACCGGTTCAGCTGTTCAATTTGTTGAGAAGGCTAGTCACATCTTGAACCAAGAAAAGACAGACGGTATAGCTGTTTTCAAAGCTCTTGATCAAGGAGGCCATGAGGAGCTAACATCCTTGTTTCAGGAGTATTGCCATGATATTGCTATTCTGATTTTTAATCTTCAATCTTTGCTCTTGCTTGAAAAAGTGACGATTGGAGGGGGCATTAGTAGTCAACCACTACTGATCGATGAGATCAGTCGACAATACCATGACCTACTCTCTCAAAAAGGGCATAAACAATTTGAAGCTTTGCCCATTCAAGCGGCTCGCTTCCACAATGAAAGTAACTTGATTGGTGCTGCATCTTACTTTTATTCTTCGACACATTAAAAAAAGTTCTAGAAATAGAGCTTTTTCCTTTTCTTTTTCGAATAAATAAGTGAGAGGAAGTAGAAGGTGACCATGGAGAAATTTGAAATCTTTAAATTAAAAGAAGCCGGTTTATCAAATGAGCAAGTCTTGAGAGTCTTGGACTACTGTAGGAAAGAGCAAGTCTTACCAAGCTTAGAAGAGATAGCAAGGATCGCTCGCTGTCGCAGTATCCTTCATTTTGTAGACAAATACCGACAACTAGATGAAGACCATTTACACGAGGAGTTTGAACGGTTCCCATCTCTATCCATTTTTGATCCTGAATACCCTGAGGAATTGCTACAGATCTACAATCCTCCTGTACTCCTTTTTTACCAGGGAGATTTGCAACTGTTAACCAGACCGAAGATTGCAGTTGTTGGAGCTCGGGAGACCACGCGAGAAGGGGTTCGTTCTGTAGAGAAGATTATTAAGGAACTTGGTAATGAATTGGTCATTGTTAGTGGACTTGCTAAGGGAATTGATGCGACAGCTCATTATGCCAGTATCCGCAATGGTGGCAAGACCATCGGGGTGATTGGAACGGGACTGGATGTCTTTTATCCTAAGAACAATCAGAGATTACAGACCCATATGGGAGAACACCATCTGATCTTGAGCGAGTATGGTCCAGGACAGGCTCCTCTTAAGTTTCATTTTCCTGAGAGAAATCGCATCATTGCAGGTCTCTGTCAGGCTGTGATTGTGGCAGAGGCGCGACTCCGTTCAGGCAGTTTGATTACTTGTGAGCGTGCTATGGAAGAAGGACGAGACGTTTTTGCTATTCCAGGAAATATTTTAGATGGTAAATCTGCAGGCTGCCATCACCTGATTCAAGAAGGCGCAAAGCTTGTCACCTCAGGCCAGGACATTCTTGATGAATTGAAATACGAATTGTGATTTTCCTATAGGAGAAGTTCCTAGTTGACATCTTTCTTAAAATGTATTAAACTCAATGAGATTTATACAATACAGAGGGATAAAACGTGGTAACAAAAAAGAAAAGCAGTACAACCAAGAAAAATTTGGTGATTGTGGAGTCTCCTGCGAAGGCGAAAACAATCGAGAAATACCTTGGTCGTAACTACAAAGTCATGGCCAGTGTTGGCCATATTCGGGACCTGAAAAAATCAACCATGTCGATTGATTTCGACAATAACTATGAACCGGAGTATATCAATATTCGCGGAAAAGGTCCCTTGATCAATGATTTGAAAAAAGAAGCTAAAAAAGCCAAACAAGTCTTTCTCGCAAGTGACCCGGACCGAGAAGGAGAAGCTATTTCTTGGCATTTGGCTCATATTTTGAACTTGGATGCCAAAGAAAAGAACCGCGTGGTTTTTAATGAAATCACCAAGGATGCCGTAAAAAATGCCTTTAAAGAACCGCGTCAAATCGATATGGATTTGGTTGATGCCCAACAAGCACGTCGGGTCTTGGACCGGATTGTAGGGTATTCAATTTCGCCTATTCTTTGGAAAAAGGTCAAAAAAGGACTTTCTGCAGGGCGCGTGCAATCTGTTGCCCTCAAATTAATCATTGATCGTGAAAACGAAATTAATGATTTCAAGCCGGAAGAATACTGGACCATTGATGGTGTCTTCAAAAAAGGGACCAAACAATTCCAAGCTAGCTTCTATGGGATTGATGGCAAGAAGATGAAGCTCAACACCAATGAAGAGGTGAAAGCTGTTCTTGAACGCTTAGATGGCAAAGATTTTACCGTTGAAAAAGTTGAAAAGAAAGAACGTCGTCGCAATGCGCCACTTCCATACACCACCTCTTCTATGCAGATGGATGCTGCCAATAAGATCAACTTCCGTACACGTAAGACCATGATGGTCGCCCAGCAATTGTACGAAGGAATCAATATTGGTTCTGGTGTTCAAGGTTTGATTACCTATATGCGTACCGACTCCACACGGATTAGTCCGGTTGCGCAAAATGAGGCAGCTAACTTTATCGTGGATCGCTTCGGTGAGAAATATTCTAAGCATGGAAGCCGTGTGAAAAACGCCTCTGGTGCCCAAGATGCCCACGAAGCGATTCGTCCATCCAGCGTCTTCAATACTCCTGAAAGCATTGCTAAATACTTGGACAAAGACCAATTGAAACTCTACACCTTGATTTGGAACCGCTTTGTGGCTAGTCAAATGACAGCAGCTGTCTTTGATACCATGAATGTCCGTTTAGGTCAAAATGGGGTTCAGTATACGGCAAATGGGAGCCAGGTGAAGTTTGATGGTTATTTGGCGATTTATAATGATTCAGATAAGAACAAGATGTTGCCGGACATGGTAGAAGGTGATATCGTCAAGCAAGTCAATAGCAAGCCGGAGCAACACTTTACCCAACCACCGGCCCGTTATTCTGAAGCAACCTTGATTAAGACCTTGGAAGAGAACGGTGTTGGTCGTCCTTCAACCTATGCTCCGACGATTGAGACCATTCAAAAACGTTATTATGTGAAGCTGGTAGCTAAACGTTTTGAACCAACGGAATTAGGGGAGATCGTTAATAAACTGATTGTTGAGTTTTTCCCAGATATTGTCAATGTGACCTTCACAGCGGAGATGGAAGGGAAACTCGATGATGTCGAACTCGGAAAAGAAGAGTGGCAAAAAGTCATTGATGCCTTCTACAAACCATTCTCCAAAGAAGTCGCAAAAGCTGAAGAAGAGATGGAAAAAATCCAAATCAAAGATGAACCGGCTGGTTTTGATTGTGAAGTCTGTGGCAGCCCGATGGTGATTAAATTAGGACGTTTTGGTAAGTTCTATGCTTGTAGTAATTTCCCAGATTGTCGCCATACCCAAGCGATTGTCAAAGAAATCGGTGTGGAGTGTCCTGACTGTCATCAGGGACAAATCATCGAACGTAAAACCAAACGAAATCGTATTTTCTATGGCTGTAATCGCTACCCAGACTGTGAATTCACTTCTTGGGACAAGCCAATCGGCCGGGATTGTCCAAAATGTGGTCATTACTTAGTTGAGAAGAAAGTCCGTGGCGGTGGCAAACAAGTCGTATGTAGCAATGGTGACTACGAAGAAGAAAAAGTGAAATAAGTTATTAAATGTCTGTTATAACAGCAATTTTTATAAATGTCTGTTATAATAGACATTCGTTGGACAGGAAGGAAAAGCCTCCCTGTCTTTTTACTTGGCTTTTTGGTATAATGGACCAAGTAGAAAATTAGAAAGATTTGTGGGTGTCTAACAGTCCAGTGGGGTGTTTTGATACCCAAAGAGGTATTAGTGTCATGTCTCAATCTTATATCAATGTGATCGGTGCAGGCCTTGCTGGCTCGGAAGCAGCTTACCAGATTGCCCAACAGGGAATTCCGGTCAAGCTTTATGAAATGCGGGGAGTCAAATCCACTCCGCAACATAAAACAGACAACTTTGCGGAGCTAGTTTGTTCCAACTCTCTTCGTGGGGATTCTCTCACCAATGCTGTCGGGCTCCTCAAAGAAGAAATGCGTCGTCTGGGTTCTGTCATCCTTGAAGCAGCAGAAGCGACTCGTGTACCAGCTGGTGGAGCACTGGCAGTGGACCGAGAAGGTTTTGCTAATCGAGTGACGGAAAAGGTTTCCCAACACCCACTCATTGAAGTCATTCGTGATGAAATTACGGAATTGCCGACAGATGCCATCACAGTGGTCGCAACAGGCCCTCTAACCAGTGATGCCTTGGCAGAAAAGATCCATGCCCTTAATGGTGGCGATGGTTTCTATTTCTATGATGCAGCAGCTCCAATCATCGATGTCAATACTGTCGATATGAACAAGGTCTATCTCAAGTCACGCTATGACAAGGGAGAAGCAGCTTATCTCAACTGCCCGATGACCAAGCAAGAGTTTATGGACTTCCACGAGGCCTTGGTCAATGCGGAAGAAGCCCCGCTCAACTCTTTTGAAAAAGAAAAGTATTTTGAAGGTTGTATGCCCATTGAAGTCATGGCCAAACGAGGCATCAAAACCATGCTCTATGGCCCTATGAAACCAGTTGGGCTCGAGTATCCTGATGATTACAAAGGGCCACGTGATGGGGAGTTTAAGACCCCTTATGCGGTAGTCCAATTGCGCCAAGACAATGCGGCTGCCAGCCTTTACAATATCGTTGGCTTCCAAACTCACCTTAAATGGGGCGAACAAAAACGGGTCTTCCAAATGATTCCAGGTTTGGAAAACGCGGAATTTGTGAGATATGGTGTCATGCACCGCAATTCCTACATGGATTCTCCAAATCTGCTTGAACAAACCTACCGTTCGAAGAAACAATCAAACCTCTTCTTTGCGGGTCAAATGACAGGGGTAGAAGGCTATGTTGAGTCAGCTGCCTCAGGTTTGGTAGCTGGAATCAATGCCGCTCGCCTTTTCAAAGGAGAAGAAGCAGCGATTTTCCCAGAAACAACAGCTATCGGAAGTTTGGCTCACTATATCACCCATGCCGATAGCAAACATTTCCAACCCATGAATGTCAACTTCGGGATTATCAAGGAGCTAGAAGGACCACGCATTCGGGATAAAAAGGAACGGTATGAGAAAATTGCCGAACGTTCTTTACAAGATTTGGCTCAGTTTATGGAAAAATAACCCAATAAAGGAAAAAGTTTGGAGAAAATCCAGACTTTTTCTTCTAAAAATGGTATAATGAATAAAATTTAGAATATAGAGAGTTTTCTGACAATGAACAAATCCTATTTTTATTTAGATATGAAGACACACGAGTTGAAAGTGCCTTATACCGGAAAACTCCGTCGTGTGCGAGTCTTATTACCTAAGAATTATGAAACGGATACAGATAGACGTTACCCTGTGGTTTATTTCCACGATGGGCAAAACGTTTTGTACAGCAAGGAAGCTTATGCGGGTCATTCCTGGAAAGTCATTCCAGCCATTAAGCGGAATCCAGATATTAGTCGCATGATTGTTGTTGCGATCGATAATGATGGTTTCCAACGCATGAATGAATACTCTGCCTGGAAGTACAAGGAATCCAATATTCCTGGCATGCAATTTGGTGGCAAGGGAGTTGAGTACGGCGAATTTGTCATGGAGGTGGTGAAACCTTTTATCGACCAAGAATACCGGACTCTTGCTGATCGAGAACATACGTCCATGATTGGATCTTCCTTGGGTGGGAATATTACCCAATTCTTGGGCTTAGAGTACCAAGATCAAATTGGTTGTTTAGGTGTCTTTTCATCTGCTAACTGGCTACACCAAGATGCCTTTAATCATTATATCGAACGCAAAAAATTATATGCAGATCAACGGATCTACATCTATGTGGGGACTGAAGAGGCGGATGATACGGATAAAACTTTGATGGCAGGAAACATCAAGCAAGCCTATATCGATTCATCCCTTCGTTACTATCACGATGTCATTCAACAAGGGGTGGCTTTGGAAAATATTGCCATTCGGATTCAATCTGGGGCTATTCACCACGAAGAAGCATGGGCCGAACATTTACCAGAATGCCTTCGTTTTTTGGCAGAAAAATGGGATTAATAGACTGTAAATTAAAGAAATAAAGGAAAGAGGAAACTTATGAATATTGAACATTTAAGCCACTGGAGTGGCCAACTCAACCGTGAAATGTATTTGAACCGTTATGGACACGCAGGAATTCCTGTTGTGGTCTTTGCTTCATCAGGTGGAAGCCATAACGAATACTATGACTTTGGTATGATTGATGCTTGTGCTCAGTTTATCGAAGAAGGACGGGTTCAATTCTTCACCCTTTCTAGTGTGGACAGCGATAGCTGGCTTTGTAATTGGAAGAATCCTCACGATCGTGCCGAAATGCACCGTGCTTATGAACGCTATGTGATTGAAGAAGCCATTCCTTTTATCAAACACAAAACAGGCTGGTTTGATCCGATGATGACAACTGGTTGTTCTATGGGAGCTTACCACGCGCTTAATTTCTTCTTGCAACATCCAGATGTCTTTAACAAAGTGATTGCCTTGAGTGGTGTCTATGACGCTCGTTTCTTTGTTGGTGATTTTGGAGGCGATGAAGCCATTTATCAAAACTCGCCATCTGATTATATTTGGAACCAAAATGATGGCTGGTTTATCGATCGTTACCGTCAGGCCGAAATCGTTGTTTGTACTGGTTTAGGAGCTTGGGAACAAGATGGACTTCCATCTTTCTACAAACTGAAAGAAGCCTTTGATCACAAAAATATTCCTGCATGGTTCGCTGAATGGGGACATGATGTCGCCCACGATTGGGAATGGTGGCGCAAACAAATGCCATATTTCCTAGGCCAAATGCATCTATAAGTAAAAAGGGAGGAGACCTCAATGAATTATATCGTTATTTCACCATATTACCCACAAAACTTCCAACAATTTACCATCGAACTAGCTAATAAAGGGATTACTGTCTTGGGAATTGGTCAAGAGCCATATGAACAGTTAGACGAACCTTTGCGCAACAGTTTAACAGAGTATTTCCGAGTTGAAAATTTGGAAAATCTGGACGAAGTGAAGCGTGCAGTAGCCTTTCTCTTTTACAAGCATGGACCAATCGATCGCATTGAGTCTCATAATGAATACTGGTTGGAATTGGATGCGGCGCTTCGGGAGCAATTCAATGTCTTCGGAGCTAAGCCGAAAGATTTGAAGAAAACCAAGTTCAAATCAGAAATGAAGAAACTCTTCAAGAAGGCTGGAGTCCCAGTCGTACCTGGTGCAGTAGTTAAAACAGAAAAAGACATTGATAAGGCTGTGAAGAAGATTGGGTTACCATTGATTGCTAAGCCTGACAATGGGGTAGGAGCAGCAGCAACCTTCAAGATCGAAACGCCAGAAGATGTGGACCATTTCAAGGCAGAATGGGATGGCAATACTGAGTATTTCTTTGAGAAATTCGTCACTTCTAGTGAGATTTGTACCTTTGATGGTCTAGTGGATCGTGACGGCAACATTGTTTTTTCAACTACATTTGACTATGCTTATACGCCACTCGATTTGATGCTCTACAAGATGGACAACTCTTATTATGTTCTTAAAGAGATGGATCCAAAATTGCGTCAATACGGGGAAGCGATTGTCAAAGCCTTTGGTATGAAGGAACGTTTCTTCCACATTGAGTTCTTCCGCGATGGGGATGACTATATTGCGATCGAGTACAATAATCGCCCTGCAGGTGGCTTTACCATCGACGTCTACAACTACGCTCACTCGATTGATTTGTACCGTGGCTATGCTGCCATCGTAGCAGGGGAACCCTTCCCGGCTTCTGAGTTTGAACCCCTTTATTGCTTGGCAACTTCTCGTCGTGCCAATGCAGCCTATGCTCTGTCAGAAGAAGAAGTTTTGGCTAAATACCATGATCAATTCCGTGTCAAGAAAGATATGCCTGCAGCCTTTGCTGAGCTTCAAGGTGATTACCTTTACATGTTAACAACGCCTAGTCGTGAAGTATTAGAACAAATGATTCATGACTTTGGTCAACGCCAATCATAAGATAACGACCGGTAGGATAGGATCCTATCGGTTTTTTATATTTTAATGCAATCTCATGAAAGAAAAGTTTGTGAAATAGTTTATTTTAAGTTGAAAATGCTTATAAAACCTTCCTCCAAGGTATATAGTTTGTGAAATCATTTGAGCATTATTTTTGACAGTGCTTTCATTTTTGGCTAGAATAAAAGAGAATGAATAAATGCTAAGAAAGGCGAAATGATGGCAACATTAGATAAAAGTCTCTTATTGGAAATGTTCCGTAAAATGGAAGAAATCCGTCGCATGGACTTAAAAATTGCACAGTTAGTAAAAAAAGGGAAAGTGCCAGGAATGACGCACTTTTCTGTTGGGGAAGAAGCGGCTAACGTTGGAGCGATGTTGGCTTTAAACGACGATGATTTGCTGACATCTAACCACCGTGGTCACGGACAAGCCATTGCTAAAGGAATCGATTTGAATGGCATGATGGCTGAAATCCTGGGGAAATATACGGGTACTTGTAAAGGGAAAGGTGGCTCTATGCATATCGCTGACTTGGATGCCGGAAACCTTGGTGCCAACGGGATTGTTGGTGGCGGTATGGGAATTGCAGTAGGTGCTGCCCTTACACAACAAATGAAAAAGACTGGTAAGATTGTCGTCTGCTTCTTTGGGGACGGCGCAACCAACGAAGGTGTCTTCCACGAAGCAGTCAATATGGCTTCCATCTGGAATCTGCCAGTAATTTTCTACTGTATCAATAACGGTTACGGAATCTCTGCCGATATCAAGAAAATGACCAATATCCAGCATATCCATGAGCGTTGTGCTGCTTATGGCATTCCTGGTATGTTTATTCCTGATGGGAACAACGTTATTGATGTCTATGAAGGGTTTAAGAAGGCAGTCGACCATGTTCGCTCTGGTAAAGGACCTGTCTTGATTGAAAGTGTCACCTATCGTTGGCTTGGTCACTCTTCATCTGACCCTGGTAAATACCGGACTCGTGAAGAAGTAGAAGAGTGGAAGAAGAAAGATCCAATCGAAAACCTTCGCAAGTATCTCCTTGAAAATGAGATTGCGAGCGCAGAAGAATTGGATCAGATCCAAGAAGAAGTAAAAGAAGCAGTGGAAGCTTCAGTGAAATTTGCGGAAGAAAGCCCATTCCCTCCACTTGAATCAGCTTTCGAAGATATTTACGCAGACTAAGGGGGAGTAGAGAATTATGGAAACTAAATTAATGTCTTTCCGCGATACCATTATCCTTGCTATGTCTGAGGAAATGCGTCGCGACGAAAATGTATTGTTGATGGGGGAAGATGTCGGAGTTTTCGGTGGAGACTTCGGAACTTCAGTAGGAATGCTTGAGGAATTCGGTCCAGAACGTGTCCGTGACTGTCCGATTTCTGAGGCTGCGATTTCAGGTGCAGCAGCAGGTGCAGCCATGACTGGACTTCGCCCAATCGTTGATATGACCTTCATGGATTTCTCTGTGATTGCCATGGATGCTATTGTCAACCAAGCTGCTAAGACTCGTTATATGTTTGGTGGGAAAGGGCAAGTGCCGATGACCATTCGCTGTGCTGCTGGGAATGGAGTTGGATCTGCAGCCCAACACTCCCAATCGTTGGAATCATGGTTTACTCATATTCCTGGTTTGAAAGTTGTTGCTCCTGGTACGCCAGCGGATATGAAGGGACTTCTCAAGTCATCTATCCGTGATAACAACCCCGTTATCATTCTTGAGTACAAATCAGAATTCAACCAAAAAGGGGAAGTGCCAGTTGATCCAGATTACACGATTCCACTTGGTGTCGGAGAAATCAAACGCGAAGGAACTGACGTTACTGTTGTAACCTACGGGAAAATGCTTCGTCGTGTGATGCAAGCAGCTGAAGAATTGGCAGAAGAAGGCATCTCAGTAGAAGTAGTAGACCCACGGACCTTGCTCCCACTCGATAAAGAGATCATCATTAATTCTGTCAAGAAAACAGGAAAAGTAGTTCTTGTCAATGATGCCCACAAGACAAGTGGCTATATTGGTGAAATTTCAGCTATTATCTCTGAATCAGAAGCATTTGATTACTTGGATGCACCAATCCGCCGTTGTGCGGGGGAAGATGTGCCAATGCCTTACGCACAAAACCTTGAGAATGCAATGATTCCAACAGTTGAAAGCATCAAAGATGCCATTCGTAAAACATATAACAAAGAATAATACATAACATAAATTATGTAATGTCATTTAAATTAGACGAGGAAACTTTGTATCTTTTTAGGTACAAAGTTCTCTGTGTCCTTGATATCTTAGATTAGAGCACGGGCTAAAAGCTCGGAAAAAAGATAAATCTCCTTGACTTCATCGAAGTCTGCGTTGATTTCCTATTTTTCGGTCGCTTTTAAACGCCCTTTGCATCATAAATAGAATAGGAGAGGTCATGGCTGATGATAAGCTAAGAGCGACTCCTGCGGCTAGAAAATTAGCGGATGATCTTGGGATCAACCTCTATGATGTTTCTGGTTCAGGCGCAAACGGTCGTGTCCACAAAGAAGACGTGGAAACATATAAAGACACAAATGTGGTTCGCATTTCACCACTTGCAAAACGAATTGCTTTAGAACACAATATTGCTTGGCAAGAGATTCAAGGAACTGGTCATCGTGGTAAGATCATGAAGAAGGACGTCCTTGCTTTCCTTCCTGAAAATATTGAGAATGAGACCATTAAGTCACCTGCTGAAATCGAGAAGGTGGAGGAAGCTCCAGATAATGTGACACCTTATGGTGAGATCGAGCGGATTCCGATGACACCAATGCGGAAGGTGATCGCTCAACGGATGGTGGAATCTTACTTGACAGCACCAACCTTTACTTTGAACTATGACGTTGATATGTCTCAAATGTTGGCCCTTCGTAAGAAAGTATTGGATCCAATCATGGAAGCCACAGGCAAGAAAGTCACTGTAACAGATTTGCTTTCTTTAGCAGTGGTTAAGACCTTGATGAAACACCCATACATCAATGCGTCATTGACGGAAGATGGCAAAACTATCATCACTCACAACTATGTCAACTTGGCGATGGCAGTTGGGATGGACAATGGTCTCATGACTCCAGTTGTCTACAATGCAGAAAAAATGACCTTGTCAGAGTTGGTGGTAGCCTTCAAGGACGTTATCGGACGTACTTTGGATGGTAAGCTTGCGCCAAGTGAATTGCAAAACTCAACTTTTACCATCAGTAACTTAGGAATGTTTGGCGTTCAATCATTTGGACCGATTATCAACCAACCAAACTCTGCCATCCTTGGAGTTAGTGCAACGGTTGAAAAACCAGTGGTTGTGAATGGTGAAATCGTTATTCGTCCAATCATGAGCTTGGGCTTGACCATTGACCACCGCGTTGTCGATGGAATGGCTGGTGCCAAATTCATGAAAGACTTGAAAGCCTTGATTGAAGACCCGATTTCAATGTTGGTCTAATCAACGAGAGAGAATAGAGACAAGAAAAAGAGGGAAATAAAATGGCCTTAGAAGTAATTATGCCAAAAGCCGGCGTAGATATGACCGAAGGACAAATCGTTCAGTGGAATAAAAAAGTCGGCGAATTTGTAAAAGAAGGAGAAGTGCTCCTTGAAATCATGACAGACAAAGTCAGCATGGAATTGGAAGCAGAAGAAGACGGTTACTTGATCGCTATCTTGAAAGGGGACGGAGAAACTGTTCCTGTAACAGAAGTAATCGGTTACCTTGGTGAAGAAGGGGAAAATATCCCTACAGCTGGAGCAGCAGCACCAGAAGCGAGCCCAGCACCAGCTGCAGCAAGTGCTTCAAACGATGACAATAAGAGTGATGATGCTTATGATATCGTAGTGATCGGTGGGGGCCCTGCTGGTTACGTATCTGCCATTAAGGCAGCTCAATTAGGTGGTAAGGTTGCTCTTGTTGAGAAATCTGAACTTGGTGGAACGTGCTTGAACCGCGGATGTATCCCAACTAAGACTTACCTCCACAATGCTGAAATTATTGAAAATATTGGTCATGCAGCAAACCGTGGTATTATCATTGAAAATCCAAGTTTCTCAGTAGATATGGATAAGGTTCTTGAAACCAAGAACAAGGTCGTAAATACCCTCGTCGGTGGTGTTGCAGGACTTCTTCGCAGCTACGGAGTGGATGTTCACAAGGGTATCGGTACCATTACGAAAGATAAGAATGTCTTGGTTAATGGTTCTGAATTGCTTGAAACGAAGAAAATCATCCTTGCCGGTGGTTCAAAAGTTAGCAAGATTAACGTTCCAGGTATGGAATCATCCCTTGTCATGACCAGTGACGATATTCTTGAAATGAATGAAGTTCCAGAAAGCCTTGTGATCATCGGTGGTGGGGTTGTCGGGATCGAACTTGGTCAAGCCTTCATGACTTTTGGTTCTAAGGTTACGGTCATCGAAATGATGGATCGCATCGTGCCAGCCATGGATGCGGAAGTATCTAAGAACCTTCGTTTGATTCTTGAACGCAAGGGGATGACCATCTTGACCGATACAAAACTGCAAGAAATCATTGAAGAAGACGGAAAACTCCGTATCAAGGTTGAAGGCAAAGATGATATCATTGCTAACAAAGCTCTTCTATCAATCGGACGTGTTCCAGACCTTGAAGGTATCGGTGAAGTCGAGTTTGAATTGGATCGTGGACGGATCAAGGTCAATGAATACATGGAAACATCTGTTCCAGGCATCTATGCGCCAGGCGATATCAACGGTACCAAGATGTTGGCTCACGCTGCCTTCCGTATGGGTGAAGTAGCGGCTGAAAATGCTCTTAAGGGAAATCATGCTGTTGCAAAATTGAACTTGACTCCTGCAGCGATCTACACCCTTCCAGAAGTTGCAGCTGTTGGTTTGACAGAAGAACAAGCTCGTGAGAAATATGATGTTCAAATCGGTAAGTTTAACTTTGCGGCGAACGGTCGTGCCATTGCATCAGATGCAGCTCAAGGTTTTGTTAAGGTTATTGCAGACAAGAAATACGGTGAAGTTCTTGGGGTTCACATCATTGGTCCAGCAGCAGCTGAATTAATCAACGAAGCTTCAACCATCATTGAGATGGAAATCACTGTAGAAGAAATGCTCAAGACTATCCATGGGCACCCAACCTTCTCAGAAGTGATGTACGAAGCTTTTGCGGATGTACTTGGCTTGGCTGTTCATTCACCTAAGAAGAAATAATATTATTCTTTCTACTAAATTTTCTAAACGTACTACGGACGGCAGCGACCTCTCTTAGAGTTCCATGCCTAAAAATTGAGCCACTTGTCTCAATTTTTCCGAGAAATGTAACGAGTTATCGTTACATTTCTTTTTACTACTTCAAAAAATTAAGTGAAATTCAACTATTTCTGTCTAATGCTCATCCTGCTAAGAGTAGGATTTATAAAACGAATTTTTTGGAATTACTATGAAATACATTATTAATTATTCAAATGATACTGCTTTTAATATTGCTTTAGAAGAGTATGCTTTTAAGCATCTATTGGATGAGGATCAAATCTTCCTTCTCTGGATTAACAAACCATCGATCATTGTAGGTCGTCACCAAAATACCATTGAAGAGATCAATCGTGACTATGTACGCGAAAATGGAATTGAAGTAGTCCGTCGAATCAGTGGTGGTGGAGCTGTTTACCATGATTTGAACAACCTTAACTATACAATCATCTCTAAAGAAGATGAAAACAAGGCCTTTGACTTCAAGAGCTTCTCTACTCCAGTTATCAATACTTTAGCTGAACTTGGTGTTAAAGCTGAATTTACAGGCCGTAACGACTTAGAGATCGACGGTAAGAAATTCTGTGGGAATGCCCAAGCCTATATCAATGGCCGGATCATGCACCATGGTTGTCTTCTCTTTGACGTGGATT
The DNA here is from genome assembly GCF_001815045.1 of Streptococcus sp. HMSC065E03. Taxonomy (NCBI): domain Bacteria; kingdom Bacillati; phylum Bacillota; class Bacilli; order Lactobacillales; family Streptococcaceae; genus Streptococcus; species Streptococcus sp. HMSC065E03. Next base: position 66,955 of record NZ_KV818853.1, read on the forward strand.
TGTCAGTCCTAGCTAACGCACTTAAAGTGTCTAAAGATAAGTTTGAATCAAAAGGGGTTAAATCAGTCCGTGCTCGTGTGACCAATATCATCGATGAGTTGCCAGAAAAAATCACGGTTGAAGAGTTCCGTGACCTACTTTTGGACTACATGAAGAAAGAATACCCTGAGATGACAGAATATGTCTTCTCGGATGAAGAATTGGCTGAAATCAATCGTATCAAGGAAACCAAGTTCGGTACCTGGGATTGGAACTATGGGAAGTCTCCTGAATTCAATGTCCGTCGTGGCACAAAATTCACAAGCGGTAAGGTGGAAATCTTCGCTAATGTCATTGAATCAAAAATTCAAGATATCAAGATTTACGGTGACTTCTTTGGTATCGAAGATGTTGCAGCAGTAGAAGATGTTCTTCGTGGCGTTAAATACGAACGTGAAGACGTCCTCAAAGCCCTTCAAACCATTAATCTAGGTCGTTACTTTGCAGGTATCACTGCAGAAGAAATTGCTGAGGCAGTGGTGGAATAAAGTCAAAAGAGATTCGCAGTAGCGAATCTCTTTTTTGAAACTAGTTTCACATAGAAATTATTGTTTTACGAAGGATTTTGTAGTATAGTAAAGGTGGAAAAGTGTATTTGCTAATCCCTGTATCCTAATTTTATTTAGTCTCGTGATCGTTTTCTTAAAGGAGAAAAATCATGAAAAAAGTTCATTTATTCCTTGTACTTCTGACTTTGCTTGGTTTATCTGGCTGCACAGAGACACCAAAAGAAAGTAAAACAAGTCCTTCCAGCTCTCGTAAGGTCACATCTGCTTCATCAACAAGAGTCAGTGTAGAAACAAAGGAGCGTACGGAACCCAATCCACCAATGCCAGCAGAGGTAGCAGAGCGATTAAAAATTAAGGAAGGCAATACGGAAGCCGGTGGTCAGGAAACATTGCCATCTTCAAGCGAGGAACAAGCTTCATTGAAAGAGAATACGAAACCTTCTCAATCGGTCACACAAGAAACATCGTCCAAAGAGAATCAAGGAATCCGAAAACTATTGCCTATTTCTTTAAAACTTCAAGAAGAATGGTATTTCTGTGCTCCTGCGACAGTCCAAATGATCCTGGCTAGTCGAGGGGTTAGCGTCTCTCAACATCAATTGGCTAAGGAAATGGGGACTTTTGAACCCTATGGGACTCATAATCGAGATGCCATTCGCGTCTTGAATCAGAATCTATTTGGCTATCCAGAACCAAGTGGAAATCAGGCTGGTTATCGACTAGCTACTGTCACAGATGGTAGTCCTGATTCGGAAGATATCCGCCTCTTTAAAGAACGCGTTCGCAAAGATATTGATGATGGGTACCCTCTCTATTACACCTTTAATGTTGCTCAAATCTATCCTGGAAAAAGTGGGGAACATAATGTGATTGGAGTTGGCTATGAATTGACAGTAGATGGCAAGGACATCGCAGCAATCTATTATTTAGACCCCGATACACATGTACAGGATCCTAGCTATGGAGGTTTGAAGAAGCTGACACCAGAGGAGTTGTTAGCAGCAATGGCTACGTGTGGTGAGAAAAATTATGCCTGGTGAGAAAATATAGTCGTAAAACGTAAGTTAGTTCATGACACGGTCTCTTTTCTTGATATTCGAAAACTATGAGTGTACAATATAGAGGAAATCTGAACACAAAAGGGGATTATATTCGATGATGAGAGTTCCAGTGGAAAATCTTGGTCTATTTGAACAGTTAGATCGTATAGTCGTGGCTTTTTTTAGAAAGCAACAATCTTCAAGTCCTTATGATTTGAATGTCAGTATTACACAAGAACACCTTGACCAGAAAAAGCAAGAGCTCGAACCATTAGGCTATCAAGCTGTCAAACTACCATTAGGAATGGCTTTAGATAATATCATCCAGCAACCTCATTATGAAAACTTAATCATTGGTGGACTTGCTCCCGACGAAATTATAGTCAGCAAAGAAGAATTAATGCCTTTGAAAGATATTGTGGATAGCTTTTGTATTATGTACGCTGCAGCGAATAACAGATTGGAAAATAGTAAAGCTTATGAATTAATGAAAGATAAGACGGTTTATTTTATTGGTAAACTATTTACAGATTTTCCGAAGGCCGGTGATGAAATTGCTTATTTAGGAATTGATCGAATAGCGAGTGACGGAACACAATATGAAGCAGTTAAATGCTTTTTAACGGAAGAAAGTGCAGAAAAGTATAATGGTGAAAAAAGACCAGTCACCCCAGCAAATCTGGCCTATCTAAAATCATTTTGGGGAAAGCCAGTTATTATTGAGCCACACCGAAATTATTGGATCGAATTTTTATAGAAAGTATAAAAGAGCGTAAGATTCCATAAAAAATCTTACGCTCTTTTTCTAACACCAAAATATTACATAATTTATATTATGTATCTTATAAACTATCCAAGGCATTTTTTTGCTCATCATTAACGATATGCGTGTACAAGTCTGTAACTTGGGTGCTAGCATGTCCCAGCTGGTGGCTGACCAAAACCTGTGATTTGGTTGCATCATAGAGACGCGTTGCTAACGTATGGCGTAATTTATGGGGCGTCACGCGGACTTTGAAGTCTTCTGAATACTTGGCCACCATTTTTTCAACGCTAGAAGCATCAATTCGGTTTGGAACACCTCGATACAGGGTCAGAAAGAGGGCTGTATCAGTCTTTTCTGTCTTATAACGTTTGTCTCGAATAGCAAGATATTGCTCTAGATAAGGCTTAGCAAAGGCAGCAACATTAACCGAGTCACGTTTTCCACCTTTTCGTGTGACATCAATGACCATCATCTTAAGATTGAGATCACGAAGGTCTAGGTTAACTGCTTCAGAGAGACGGACACCAGATGCAAGAAGGAGCGCGATAATGGCTAAATCTCGCTCTTTATTCTTATTAAAAGAGGATAAGGCGCGATTTGAGAGTGTTTGAGGGTACTCCTGGTCGATATAGTTTAGAAAACCTTCTGTTTCATCTCCTAAAAAGAGCTTTTGCTTGATATTTTCAGCTCGGGCCGCCAAGGTTTCTTTCTTTTTCTTAGTAGCAACCTTCTTCATTACATTGCGGTAGAAATAAGGTTCACCTTGCTCATTTTCAACTTCCTCGGTCAAATACTTATAAAGACTAGACAGTGCAGAAAGGGTACGGTTAATCGTTGTTTGGGAAACCCCGTTTTTTGTCGTATTGGCATTGAGCAGAGGACGTTCACGTAAGTAAAGAATAAAGGATTCCATGTCTTTCTTGGTCATGTGCTCCAAAACGTCTAAAGGGATCTCGGCCATGGTGTCAGCATTCGAAATACCAGATTCCAAGACCCAGGTAAAAAATCGATCGTATTCCTTTAAGTATTCGTACAAGGTCGTAAAACTGTATGGAACAGCCAGTTTCGATTGGTAATATTCCAAAACGTACCAAGGCATGACTTTTTTGAGTTTATCAATCCGTTCTAATAAGATCTCGCGTTTCATGTTTTTCTCCAAATCTTTCTATACTAGTAGTATAGCATAGCCGGATATATTTTTCAAGAAAATTATAGTTTTTCGGAAAGATGTCATAGGGTATCTATAGGACTGTTTTGTATCCCTTTCTATACTAGATCCCTTTTAAACACAATAAAATCAGCAAACCTCATGGATTTACTGATTGTTTTCTTCTCTAACTTATTTTTCTACATATCGAAATGGAATCTTGCTACCACAGAGCCAATTAAAGACTCGATCATTGACTTGAACATTCATAGCTTCATGCGCATATTCTGGCATAATTAAATGCTCTTTTGGACATTCTAAGCGATTATAAATGGCAAACTGCGTTTCAGGATAACAAACATCATCATCTAGTCCTGTAATCATGTGAACTTGTCCTTTGATCCGATGAGCAAAATTTTTCACATCAATATAGGCTAAAGTCTGCATCAAACGATCTTCCGTTTCATGAAAAGGATCATGGAACTTGAAATAACGGAAAAGCTCGTCATAGGCCTCGCTAGTATTTCCAATCTCTAATACCCGTCTGAAATCTGATAAGAATGGATAAATGGCTACTGTTCGTTGAATTCTTTGATTCAATCCGGCGGCTACCAGGGCCAGGGCACCACCTTGAGAGGCTCCGTAGCTGGCAAGTTTGCTGTTATCAACTTGAGGAAAGCTAGCTACAATTTCTATTAACTGGTAAAGATCTAAGTAGACATCCTTATAAAATAGCTCATCTGGACCTTCCACAGCTCCGCGGATAATCTGTCCTTTTACCGTATTTCCAAGTGGTGAGCGATCTCCGTCTGTTGAATAGCCTGATTGACCTCTTACGTCCATAGACACAACTCCATAGCCAGCTAGTGTATAAGGCAGCATGTCTGTCCAATCCCAACAACGGCCCATATAGCCATGAAAATGGAAAATAACGGGAACTTTTTGATCCGTTTTGGGGAGAACAACCCGCGCATAAACAAGCCCATCTCGTGTTCCTTTAAAGGTTAATTCATAACATTGAACATTTGGAATGCTGAAATCTCGTTCTTCGAGCTTGTATTCAGGCAGTTCAGTCATCTTTGCTAGGGCTTGATCCCAAAAGCTATCAAAATCATCAGGAACATCATCCCGTCCCTTGTAAACTTTCATTGTCTCTAGTAATTTAGGATCCTTCATAAAATCCTCCTTAGGTATGTGTAATCGCTACCAAAAATGTACCATATTTACTTAAGGATTGCAAGAGACAAATAAAAATTACATAACCGAAATTATGTAATTTAATTATAGATTCAAAAATAGACTTAATTGTTTCACTAGATCTGGATTAGTGGGTAAAGCTGAATGATGAGCCTTACGACCGTTTAAATTCACTTCTGTATAGGCCTGATTGTCAAAAATAGATTGTGCTGCTTGTGCGCTAGAAAGAGGGACGATGCCATCTGATTTTCCAGCAAAGCTACCGACAAAATTAAGGACTTGTACTTCTTTTCCCAGGCGATGCTTCCATTTTTGAAAATCGTCAAACATTTCTTGATTGAATTGGTAAGGACTGCCAATAATAGCCAACTTGCTGACGGTTACCTTCTTTTTCTCTAAAAAGCCACTTTCCAATAAACCAGTCAAAACCAGTCCACCATTAGAATGCCCTACTGCCTTGAACTCTGAAAAATGATAGTGATCAAGAAGGTAGGTTAGAGCTATCTTAAGGGATTCAACTTGCTGCTTGATATTGCTGTAGCCATCTCGATTGTTCTCAAAGCCAATCACAATCATCGGATTCGGCTCTTTCGTATTCAGTCTTCCTTCCATCTCTATAGACTCATCTTTGTTGACTTTTATTTTTAAAAGACTTTGCTTTTTTCTAGAAAATCGATGGAGCATGCGGATGGTTCCATTGAATCGCTGGATACTGGCTGAACTCCCAGGTACAAAGATAATCGGTCTGATCGGAGGTTTCTTCGACCCTTTTGGGAATTCAAAGGGCTTGCTGTGCGAAGAAAACAATCTTGCAAAGAAACGAATGACTTGTTGAAATAGTTTTTTTAACATGTTTCCTCTAGTAGTAGTTTCTAAAAGAACCCAGAACAGTGTGTTCCAGGCCCATATTAGAAACGATTATTTCCGTTTTTTCTTATTCTTGCGCATTTGTTTGGCCATCTTGTTCATCGCCCGTTTCATCATAAATTCGCCGGCTTTTCCTTTGAGACCACCACCAAACATTTGGCTCATATCAGGCATTCCAGCGCCTCCACCAAGAGCTGACAAGTCAGGCATGCCACCTTGTCCCATCATACCTTCGAGGGCAGACATATCAGGCATTCCACCAGGCATATTCTTCGGCATGTTATTTGGATTAAGCCCCATTTGTTTCATCATCTTGTTCATATCGCCAGAGAGGACGCCTTGCATCATCTGTTTGGCTTGGTTAAAGTCCTTGATGAATTTATTGACTTCGACAAAGCTATTTCCTGAACCAGCAGCAATCCGACGACGACGGCTTGGATTTAACAAATCTGGATTTTCTCGTTCAGCTGGGGTCATGGATGATACGATCGCACGTTTGCGAGCAATTTCTCGTTCGTCGACCTTGAGGTTCTTCATGGCTGGATTGTTGGCCATACCTGGAAGCATCTTGAGCAGGTCTTCCATTGGTCCCATATTTTGAACTTGGTCTAATTGATCAATGAAATCGTTGAAATCGAAGGTATTTTCCCGCATCTTCTCAGCGAGTTCAAGGGAGCGTTTCTCATCGTATTCTTGAGAAGCCTTCTCGATCAGCGTCAGCATATCCCCCATACCGAGGATCCGGCCAGACATACGGTCTGGGTGGAAGGTTTCGATATCAGTGATTTTTTCACCAGTACCAGTGAACTTGATTGGTTTCCCAGTAATCTGACGGACAGAAAGGGCTGCACCACCACGGGTATCCCCATCGATCTTGGTCAAAATGACCCCGGTCACTTCGAGTTGTTCGTTAAACTCACGCGCCACATTGGCTGCTTCTTGACCAATCATGGCATCGACAACCAAGAGGATTTCATTTGGCTCGGCAAGGGCTTTAACATCCCGCAACTCGCCCATAAGTTTTTCATCGATTTGCAGACGACCAGCCGTATCGATCAAGACATAATCATTGTGATTGGCTCTCGCCTGCTCCAAACCTTGACGAACGATCTCAACTGCAGGGACTTCTGTACCAAGTGAGAAGACAGGAACATTGATCTGTTGACCAAGGGTCTTCAACTGGTCGATGGCTGCTGGACGATAGATATCGGCCGCAATCATCAAAGGACGTGCGTTTTCTTCCTTGACCAATTTGTTAGCCAATTTACCCGCAAAAGTTGTTTTACCAGCCCCTTGAAGACCGACCATCATGATAATGGTTGGAATCTTTGGAGATTTGATAATTTCTGCTGTTTCTGAACCCAAAATCGCTGTCAATTCTTCATCGACAATCTTCACGATTTGTTGGGCAGGGTTCAAGGTTTCGATGACTTCATGACCTACAGCCCGTTCGCGGACCCGTTTGATGAAGTCTTTTACAACAGGGAGAGCAACGTCGGCCTCTAAGAGGGCTAGACGAATCTCTTTGGTTGCCTCTTGGACATCCGCTTCAGAGATTTTCCCTTTCTTACGAAGATTTTTAAAGACGTTTTGTAAACGTTCGGTTAAACTTTCAAATGCCATTATTTTCTCCTATTTTTTCAATTCAGTGGAAATCGTCCGAAATGTTGCAAACATTCTAGTTCTTCGGGTGTGACTTCTTTCATGATTTCATTTGGATATCCCCAACAGCTAAAACCTATTTGCATAGCTTTGGAGATATCATTGGGCGAGATAATCTGTAGTCGAGTAGGAAATACTTCCTCTGCGACTAATAGTTTGCAAGGTATCCCTTGATAAATGACGAGACTGTCCATAATCACTCCCGATTGTCAATGCTTGATAAAATTTCAACCTGCTCTTGTAGAAAAGTATCTTCCGGATAGCGTTCTAAAATCTGATCAAAAATCTGGCTGCGTACAATGTAATCGGAATACATATGGAGTTTCATTTCGTAATCTTCCAAAATCTTTTCTGTACGTTTAATATTGTCATAGACCGCTTGACGGCTCACTCCAAACTCTTCTGCAATCTCAGCCAAGCTGTAGTCATCAGCGTAGTAGAGCTCGATGTAGTTCATCTGCTTGTCCGTCAAGAGCGCTGCATAAAACTCAAAGAGCGCATTCATTCGGTTGGTTTTCTCAATTTCCATACCTTTCATTATATCAAAAAAGCCCGCTAAAGACTAGCGGGACTTGATGCTTTTTGAGCTTGAAATAAGAGGATACATCATTAGAGTTTCAGTGCCAACATATTGACCGTCATCCCAGCTGCAGTTCCCATCAAGAAGATAGTATCTCCTTCCTTCACATAGCCATGATCCAGTGCATAGGCTAGGCCGAAAGGCACGGCCACCGAAACCATATTTCCATAATCACTGACAATATTGAGGTATTTGTCTTTGCCAACTCCCAATTTGTCCATGACGAGTGGTAAGGCACGACTTGCTTGGTGAGGGATAATGTAGTCTACAGCATCTTTAGAAATGCCTGATTTCTCTTGGAATTCTTGGAACATTTCTGGAATAACACGGGCAGAAAGCAAAAGAATCTTCTTCCCTTTCATATCAAACATGAAATCAGTCTTGGTTGCTTCAGAGTACAATTTCGGATGATAAGCTGTCAAACCACCACGAATTTCAGTATCATGGGCTCCCTCAGACCAGGTACGTTGCATACTGGCAATGATTCCTTTATCTTCCTTTGTTGCTTCAAAAATAAAGGCTGCAGCTCCATCGCTAAACAGTTCAAAGCTTTCTTTTTGTTTGGGATTCAGCCCTAGGCTTCCTACTTCACTTGATACAATCAGAACCCGTTGGTATTCACCACCTTCAATCAGATAAGAAACAGTGCTTAAAGCAGATACAAAACTGGTACAGGTGGTATTGATATCCATAGCAGGAATCGTTAGTCCCTTGGCCACGCGCTCATGGATCAGAGCAGCTGTACAAGGAATGGGCTGAACGCCAACAGCACTAGCCGAAACCAGGCAGTCGATGTCTGCCATCTCAAGTCCCGCATGGTTTAAAGCCGCTTCAATCGCACGCGCTGCAAGATCAATCTGTGTTTCTTCTCCTTCTTTCACGCGGTAACGAGTCTGGTCTTTGAAAGTTACGGTATGAGCTGGAAGCGCTGTTCCATAGCCTTTAATTTGCAAATGTCTTTTTACAGTAGTCATAGGATTCTCCTTTTATTGAAGTCGTTGAACACGTTTTAATTTACGTGTTGGGTCCCATTGGTAATCGATAAATTGAATACTTGGGAGAATGAATTGTTTTTGCTGAGCTAAGAGTTCAAATTGAGTAAAGATCGCTTGCTCCATAGACTCTGTCCGGTGACTCAAGGCAATGGTAATGGATCCATCTGCCAACTGAGTTACTTGATAGTCCTGAATATTTTCAACGAATAAAATGCACCGGCGAATAAAATCTGGATAGATGGTTTGGCTGTTTCCATCAACTTTTTTGAAATAGAAGATATCGTCCGATCGTCCTTCGATTTTCGAGATTTGAGTAAAAACGGATCCACAAGGACAGGGAGACTTTTCTTCTACTAAAATATCATTGAGTCGGTAGCGATAGATGGGTTGACTCGTTCGTTTAAAATCAGTAATAATCGGATAAAAGCGGCTATCATCCAGATACTCTTTTTCGACATACAAAATATCTTCGTTGAGGTGAAGATTACCTTCTGAACAAGTACAAGCTAAAAAACCTTCTGTCGCTTGGTAGACTTGATCAACTTTTTCTAGTTGAAAGGCTTTAGCGATTGTCTGAGAATCTCTATCCTCTAGGATCTCTGCGACAGAGACAACCTTGACGGGTTGGATCGCAAGTTGCTGATTAGTGACATAGTTAGCTAACTCAATCAAGGTGGAAGCTGGCGCCACTACAATGGTTGGTTGATAGTTTTTGAGACGCTCTAAATGCTCCTTACTATCCTTGAAGATATCAAAATACTCTAATCGAATAAGGGACGAATTAATGGTTTGATAGAGTTCGTTATCAGCACGTAAGAAAAAAGCAATGCGATGACCAAACAGGTTTCCTTTTGGCAACATCTTAGCTAAGATTGCTGCAGCCCACATACTTCTTTCTTTTTCTGTGGTGACAAAGACCCCTCGGTGACCGGAGGTTCCAGAGGACAAGCCTACTGCTACTTCTCCATTCATTTCGGTAAAATCTCGTGTTTGTTCTCCACGTATGGCCATCTCTAATGCCTGATCTCGATCCACGCCCAGGGTATTAAGTTCATTGAAATGCGTCATCATGAAATTCTTATCCATAGTCCCAAAGGATTCAGGAGAATGGGTTTGAAAATAGGGAGAGTGAGAAGTGATAAAAGCATGGTAACGAGATAATTGCTTTTTTTGGTACTTTTCTAAGGTTTCCTTTGAACGGAATCGATGGCACCATCTCGTTTCAATAAAGGTTTTCAGAAAGACTGTTTTTTTCATTTAAAATCCTTTCAATCCGTTCTTGCGGGTCGTGGCTGACCACAACTTGAATGCCCTCTTGTAATAGTTTCTCTAGCAAATCTGCCCCCTGGAGATAGGCCTTCTTATTGTCCTGTACAAAGGAAGGAATGAGACGCATTTTTCGTGTGTAAGGCAAGAGATCCACTCCCCAGCATAGATCTGCACCTATATAGAGTTTCAGCTCATCCATATACAGACACCCCTGCCCTCTTGCATGCCCATCGATAGATGATACGAGAATACTCCCATCACCAAATAGGTCCGCAGTCGGGCGGTAAGGGAAAGCAGGATGCGTTTGATCTGCTTTGAGACAAGTCACACGATCTTTGAAATCAGCTGGAAGAAACTCTTTAAAAATCAGATCTTTGAATTTCGGCTTCAGGTACACTTCATAGACTTCCTGAGTTACAAAGAAATGAGCATTTGGAAAAAGTGCTGCTCCGCCGAGATGATCAGGGTGCAAATGCGAAAGAAACACATAGGAAATGGCTGCTGGATCAATTCCACGCTCTTGCAATAAGTAGTCAATCTGGTCTTCCTTTTTCATCTGCATAGGCGTTGCTAGGCGGTACCAGAAATACCGTGCTTTTTTCTTGATCTCATAATGATAGCCAGTATCGTACAAAATATAGCCTTTTTCACGATGATGAATCAAAAAGACACCTGCTGGAAATTGCATTTTTTCATTCGGAATCCCTTTGAATAAGAGTCCAGAATGACTGCTACAAAAACCTGCTGGAAAATAATCAATGTGCTCGATCATGTTGGACATAGTTGTCAATCCCTTCTTCAATGGTCATTTTTGGATAATAGCCAAGTTCGGTTTGGGCCTTTTGAATATCAAGAGTTTGGCTATAGCGAAGGAGATAATAGGTGTAGCGAGTCAAGGGGGGTTCAGCTTTTATATGAAATAATCGATACACCCCTTCAAGGCTGTACGCCACACCTGCTACTAGAGCTGCTGGAATGTTCCGATAGTGGATAGGTTCTCCTAATCCTTTTAGTGTTGTTTCGATCAAATACTTAAAGGTCTTTGGTTCTCCATTTGTAATATTATAAACCTGTCCGTGTGCTTCTTTTGCTTCCAAAGCCAAACGAATGGCTAGGGCGACATTTTCCACACAGGTCATATCCATGAGCTGCTCTCCTCCTCGAATCAACGGAATCCCAATTTTTCGACTAAGGCGTAAAACCCGAGGCAAGATACTGGTATCTCCTACACCAAATAATCCTCTCGGACGCAAGATAATACTTGGCACATCTGGATAGTCAGGAAATAGTTTTTCAGAAGCCAATTTGCTTCGGATGTAATTGTTGAGGTGGTTTTCTGTTGGAGCATCGCTTTCCTTGATGTTTAATTGGTCTTTTCCAGCTGCATAAATACTAGGAGAAGAGACATAAACTAGGCGTTTTACCGCATATTCACGGCACAAGTCAAGGACATTTTGAGTACCGATGACATTTGCCTGATAGAAAGCCTTCCAAGGTCCCCAAGCAGTGGACAAGGCTCCTGCATGAACAACAGCATCAATTTCCTGAAAAGCTTGTCTTAGTTCCTCGATAGAGCCCAAATCTCCTTTAACAAATTGGACGCGCTCATTTTCCAGAGCCTTCCCAACTTTTTCGTTTCGGCCAAAGGCTACAATGGAATAGTCGTGATCCAATAACTCCTTAATCACATATTTTCCAAGGAAGCCAGTCGCGCCTGTTACAAGAATTTTCATAGTTTTCCATCCGTTCCACGTCTTAATAATCGTTGAATTTCAAATTCTAAGGTATCCAACGGTTTATAGGTTTTTGATAGTTTGTTTAGTCTCGCTAACTCTTCCCAAGATTCTTTTTCTAACAGGGCGTTAAAACCTGCTTGAATTTCTTCAGTGCGATTTCGATGAGCTTGAAAAGCAATCCCTGCTTCTACTCCTCGAATGGCATAGTCAAATTGGTCATAATCATGCGGCAAGATCAAGGCTGGTTTCTTAAATTCGATGCACTGATAAAAGATTCCAGCCCCTCCATGGTGAATCACATAGTCCATTTGCGGTATGTATTCTTTGTAAGGGAGATAAGTTACGAGAGTCACATTTGAAGCCACTTCTTCTTCAGAAAATTCTTTTGCTCCGTCTCCTAGTGTGACAAAAAAGTGGCATTCTGGATGCTCTTTGGCTAACTGCTTGGTTTGATGGAGCAAATTTTCTTTTGCCCACGGTAACTGAGTCCCACAAGTCACGAGAACCTTCTTTTTGTCTTCATAAGGGCTGAGATCCAAAGGATAATCTTCTGCTTTTTCAATAGAAGTCCCCAAAGGGCCAAGCCAGGCATATTGATGAGGGAAGTGTGTTTTTAACTCTAGCTCCATCATACCAATTCCAAAGATGGCATAAGGAGAGTAGATGGTCTCCACTCCATTTTGATTGTACAACTTGAAATTGTAACGTTTTAAGCGTTTGCGTAAGAGGAAAGCGCCACAGTATTTTCCAATTCGCGTGAGTTTACGGCATAGTGCTTGGATCTTCTCTTCCTTCTTCGTGCGCGCGACTCCCATCCCTCCGAAGAAGCAAGGAGGACCATAAGGAGTTTCGATTGCAAATTGGGTCGCCATGGTGGTAATCCAAGGAATTTCTAACTCTTCTGCCACAAAACCAGCTGATAGAGTGATAAAGTCAGCAATGACAATATCTGGACGATTGACACGCCACTCCTCTAGCAATTGATCCGATACATGATTAATCAAATCAAGACTCCTAGACAATTGCCGATAAGCTGAAAATAGATTGTGTTTCTTATCGTTATTAGCCGCACGTTCAAACTCTTCTACTTTGTCCTCTAGAATCGGAACGACTGTGAAGCCGAGACTTTCTGCGACGGCTTTTTTCTGAGGTCCTGTGAAAACTCGGATCTCCATCGAAGGATCATCTAACAAGGGTTTAACGAGATTTAAAGTTGGGTACAGATGCCCACTCAAGGGAACAGCTACCACATCAATTTTTATTTTTTTCATTTTTTCCTGCCTTATATCTCTTATTTAAGCTTTAAAACCTGCTTCTATCTATTAATTCGTAAAAAAAAATCAAAAATTGAAGAAAAAATAAAATTTTTTTAAAATTTTTTAAATCTTTTATTTTTGACCGTACTATCACTATTTAGAAAGAATGACTTCAACCTAAAAAAAGCTCCCAAATGCCAAAGAGAGTGAGCCTCTCACACATCTGAAGAGTTTTTTATTACTGTGAATTGCGAGCTTAGTTGTTTTCCAAATAAAATTCGAACCGCTCGCCGACATACTGACTTTTTACATACTCAAAGGCCGTCCCATCTTCAAAATAGGAAACCTGTGTCAGACCTAAAATAGCCTGTCCTTTTGAAATCTGTAAGTAGTCCGCAATCTTATCCTTGGCCAATCGCGCATAGATGGTCTGGTGGGACTTTCCAATCTTATAACCATGGCGCTCCAAGGTTTGGAAGAAATGGCTGGTTACCTCTTCGCGATTGAAATTCTTAATAAATTTCTCTGGAATAGAGGCCACTTCATAAACGACAGGGATCCCATCAGCATACCGGACCCGCTCCATCCGAATGATGGTCTCAGTCTTATCGATGCCCAATTTGTCCACTTCTTGGAGGCTAGGAATGGTTTTACGGTATGATATCACTTGGCTAGAAGGTTCCTTGCCTTGCGATTTCATAATTTCTGTAAAACTGGTTGTGCCTCGCATTTTTTCTTGGACGCGCGTGCTGGTGATAAAGGTGCCACTTCCTACTCGTCTTTCAAGCACTCCTTCTTCAACCAGAAGGGTAATAGCCTGCCTCAGCGTCATCCGACTCACCTGAAATTTCTCAGCCAGATCGCGTTCGCTGGGAAGACGCTCCCCGATTTTCCATATTTTTTGATCAATCTCAGACTTAATCTGATCATGAATTTGAATGTAAGCTGGAATCATAACCTTGCTCTTTCTCTGTGTTATCTCTATTGTAGCGTAAAATTCCTAATTCTTCAATCAGAGATTGGTAAAGACAAGGCTTTTGTGTTAGAATAGAGGAAAGTAAATTTCTTTAAGAAGGGGATAAGATGACAAACCTATCAACTGATTTGCATGATGTTGAAAAAATCATCGTGCTTGACTACGGTAGCCAATACAATCAGCTTATTTCACGGCGGATTCGTGAAATTGGTGTTTTCTCAGAGTTGAAGAGCCACAAGATTTCTGCTGATGAAGTTCGTGCAATCAATCCAGTTGGGATCGTTCTTTCAGGCGGACCAAACTCAGTATACGAGGAAGGGTCTTTTGATATCGATCCTGAAATTTTTGAACTCGGTATTCCAATCCTTGGAATCTGTTACGGGATGCAATTGTTGACCCATAAATTGGGTGGGAAGGTCGTTCCAGCAGGTGACGCTGGTAACCGTGAATATGGTCAATCTGAACTCAGCTTGACAGAATCTTCTGCTCTTTTTGCGGACACACCAGACAAACAATTGGTCTTGATGAGCCACGGAGACGCTGTTACAGAAATTCCAGCTGACTTTATCCGTACAGGTACTTCTGCTGACTGTCCATTTGCATCGATTGAAAATCCTGACAAGAGAATCTACGGAATCCAATTCCACCCTGAGGTACGTCACTCTGTTCACGGTTATGACATCTTGCGTAACTTCGCCTTGAACATCTGTGGTGCTAAAGGTGACTGGACTATGGACAACTTCATTGACATGCAGATCAAAAAAATCCGTGAAACCGTCGGAGACAAACGTGTCCTTCTTGGTCTTTCAGGTGGTGTTGACTCTTCTGTTGTTGGGGTTCTCCTTCAAAAAGCTATCGGCGATCAATTGATCTGTATCTTTGTAGACCACGGTCTTCTTCGTAAAGGCGAAGCCGATCAAGTGATGGAAATGCTTGGTGGCAAGTTTGGTTTGAACATCGTCAAAGCAGATGCTGCCAAACGTTTCTTAGACAAATTGGCTGGCGTATCTGATCCAGAACAAAAACGGAAGATCATCGGGAACGAGTTTGTTTATGTCTTTGATGACGAAGCAAGCAAACTCAAAGATGTGAAATTCTTGGCGCAAGGAACTCTCTACACTGACGTGATCGAGTCTGGTACGGATACTGCTCAAACCATCAAGTCTCACCACAATGTGGGTGGACTTCCAGAAGATATGCAATTTGAACTGGTCGAGCCACTGAACACTCTTTATAAAGATGAAGTTCGTGCGCTTGGTACTGAGCTTGGTATGCCAGACCACATCGTATGGCGCCAACCATTCCCAGGACCAGGTCTTGCCATCCGTGTTATGGGAGAAATCACTGAAGAAAAACTCGAAACCGTTCGTGAATCAGACGCTATCTTGCGTGAAGAAATCGCTAAAGCTGGTCTTGACCGGGATATCTGGCAATACTTCACTGTTAACACAGGCGTTCGTTCTGTTGGGGTTATGGGAGACGGCCGTACCTACGACTACACTATTGCCATTCGTGCTATCACTTCTATCGACGGAATGACAGCTGACTTTGCGAAGATTCCATGGGAAGTCCTCCAAAAAATCTCAGTTCGTATCGTAAACGAAGTTGACCACGTCAACCGCATCGTCTACGATATCACAAGTAAACCACCTGCAACTGTAGAGTGGGAATAAAAAAAAGGTCCGGGGGACCTTTTTTTTACGAGCTTAGAAATAACAGAGCGAGTTAAAGGTCCGGGGGACCTTGATTCACGAGCCTAAAAATAGCAAAGACTTATACAATAAAAGATCTTGAAATGATTATGATTTCAAGATCTTTTATTAACTTAATCAGGTTCTACTTCCTCATCTCGATTTGTTGGTAAGATCATAAAAAGAAGCATGAAAAGCCAACCTACGTATGGAATAAGGGCAACAAGAAGATATAACCAGTGCAATCCTGCATCTCTTAGACGCCGAACTGAAAGAGTTAATGAAGGTAGGAAAATAATGAGTCCAAATACAGAATAAAGTGGGCGTAACGAAAAAATCAATTGATAAGCAGACACATCATTAGGATCGATTTGAAGTTGTATTAAAGCGTAAAACAATGGCATTGTAATAAGCAAATGAATGAAGTGTGGCCACCAGTATTCAGATACCGTTGAGTAACCAGTAAAATCTGCATAGCCTTCCCAAAATTTTTTATAAGCTTTTAACATAAGTCCTCCTTTAATTTGCTTTTCAAAGTATACTATGTTTTTCAATTCTTTGCAACTGTTCTCTTCTATGCAGCAACTATTTTCAATACATTTCAAGTTAGCAAACACACAAAAAGCACTCTGACTTCTTGTCAAGAGTGCTTTCCTGCTATTTTTAGCCAACTAAACCACTAAAGAATTTGACAATGGCATTCCAGATGGCTCCGAAGAAGCCGGCAATGGCATTCCACGCATTTGTGAAGAAATTTCCACTGTCTTTTAGAATAGCATTGGTATCAAAATTGAGATTGATATTGTTAAAGGTATCGCCTGCCTTGTCTACGATACTATCTTTCAGATCCGACAAGGTTTTGGTAAAGCTTTTGCTGCTGATGACGCTACTCTTTGAGAGGTTGACTGCGAAATTTACGATCAAATTGATCTGATTACCTGTCACAGTTGTATCCAGCTTATAATTTTTAAGGGTTTCTTCGACGATCTTTCGAATATCATCCTTGCTTAAATCCTGATTGTTCTGTTTGGCATTGGCTACTGCCGTTTTTATGTCGGTCAATGCTACGTTTAACTTATCCGCATCGAAGTTTTTCTTTCCCGCGTTTTCTTCATTGATCCCGGATAGAGTCTTTAACTCTTCTTGAGCCAGATCTTTGCTTTCTTGAGAAACTTTGGCACCATTTTTCTCAAGCGAGTAATAGATCCCAGCTAAAGCACTTTCTCCAGTCACTTGGATAGGTGAAGCTACTGTAATTTGAGCATGCTCCAATCCAAGTGTAACGGCTGCATTACGATACATATCTGCAGTGACCTTGGTGATGTTTTGAGGCGTCACGATATTGACTTCTAGTGGCTTATTTTTGCCTAATTTTTGAATTTTAACAGAGGAATAAAGTTCCAAACTATCATCGTTGGTAACGTTCATAATCGAAGAATAAACCTCTGGTGTCATGGTCTTCCACTCTTCTTTATCTTTCGAACTATCGTAGTTCAAGAGACTCAAAGTTTGTTCGATTTGACTTTGGTCTAGTGAATAGCCCAAAACATAGTCTGGTTTGACATAGGTTTCGTCGATGACTTTCTGCACATTGTTATCTGCAGAAACCCGAGGGACAGCGGTAAACAAGGCTAAAGTCGTCGTTACAAACAATGCAATCTTCTTTAATTTCATCTTTTTCTTCTTTCTAACTCAAATCAACTCTGGGCATCTCTTATTACTTTTCTCACCTCACTAGAGATGAAAAAAGAAGTAAATAAAGAGTTTACCCACTTCGATTTTTATTATACAGTTGATTTCTTAAAACTAGCTTACAGTTTTTTTAAGAATGCATGACATTTTTATTTTCCCTAAAAACTGGAGGCAGAACTGATCAGCTTAAAAAAAGAGCCAATTGGCTCTCTGGAAAATGATTAAAACCATGAAAATAACTTCATAATCGTCATATTGGTTTCTACTAAACGAGAATAATAAATGTTACCCCCATTAATGTAGAGTTCCATCCCGTTTAAAAGAGAGATAGGGTGGAGGTAAAGATAAGTTTCACCGGTTACATTGCCAAGACTTGGCGCTACTACATCCCGTGAATAAGCGCGGGCCAACTCTAGGGAATTTGTTCCACCGTGTTTTGCGACGTAATCGATGTAGTCTTTCCCAAAATTATAGGCTTGAACCGCAGTCCAGCTATCAACGCCTTTTTTCTTGGCTTCTTTTAACTCATCTGAAAGAGTTTGAATTCCTTGGCGAATACTGGCCTTATTATCACTAATAGTATTGGTCTCACCACTTGCACTCTCACTCGCCTGCATGACATCGTCTTCTCTGCCTTTGGTCTCCGTATAGATCATAGCCAGAATGAGGTTTTCATTGGCCGTGGTGTCCTCCTCAGCAAGGACTTCTCTAACCAGGGAGCGGTACTGCATGACTTGTTTGACATCATGGTGGATCTGAACACCCTTGTAGATTCCAAATATTAGTAAGATGAATAAGAAGATCTTCACTATACGTTTAATCATTATTTACTCTGTATATCCTCAATATTTTTGATCAGAATAGAATAGGTCCCGTTCTCGTTTAGAATAAATTCAACAGATTCTGCATCTTCATAGACATTATTCGGAACGATCAGTTCAATTCCATTTGACAATGACAATTTCTGATTTTCGAACTTCTTCAACTGGCGACTTGCATCAATCTCTTCAAAGGTGACAGGTTCTGGTACAGCTTCTTTGACTTGGTCAATAAAACTGAGGCGAGCTGTCAGATTGTCGTCGAAGAGATCATCCGCTAATTTCTCAGGAGAGAGTTTATTTTCTTCCTCAATATGGTTAAAAATAGCTGATTTAACCTTTGATTGAAATTGAAAATCATCTGTGTTAAAGCTTTCCGCAATCTTCTGGGCTGTTTTTTCCAGTGCCTTGATCGATTTTTTTGGAGAGATCTTGGGTTGCGCCTGCAACAGATTCTCAGAAAAATAATTCAAGAACGTCCCATTGTACTTGATCCGTTTTTCAATCAAGTGGTATTTGCGGCTTTGAAGATTGATGACCAAAGCTTCATCTGCACCAGTCCCAAAACCAGGTAGATTATTTTGCGTCAACTTAATCGGATTGTCCACTTCACCGCCAAGATGCGTCAAGGTTTCCCGTAAGGCGATCCGAAGAAAGGCAAAATGGTCCACCCCTTCTTTTGAGAATTGAATGAACACCAAATCGTTGGTCTTTTGATTCTCAGAGACGACAAATTCTTCCTTCCAGCGATTCGCTACTGCGACCGAAGTTTCTAATAGGTCATCTGAGATCATCTCAAGAAAAGGATTGTCCTCTTCGAAAATACCGGTCCTGGCTTCATCGGAATAGACCCGTTCAATCTTCTTACGCAAGTATTCCTCGATTTTAGGCGTGATATTGAGAAATTTATCTGCCAGATAGAGATCGGTATCGTCAGGGCTAAATTGATGAATGATGGCTTTTTTTACGTAAATATCCATAAGATGGTTTAGACCTCGTAAAGTGGAAAGGCGTCTGTCAAGGCTTTGACTTGGCTACGTACTTCGTCTAATACTTCTTGCTTGTCCGCATTCTTCAGCGCTTTGATCATCAGTTCAGCAACGGTGTGACTTTCTTTTTCACCAAAACCACGAGCGGTGATAGCTGCTGCACCAATCCGAATCCCACTGGTCTTAAATGGAGACAAGGTTTCATAAGGAATAGAGTTCTTGTTGAGAGTGATATTAACTTCATCCAACAAGTTTTGCGCCACTTTCCCATTTTCAACGACTTTAGTGACGTCGACAAGGAAAAGGTGGTTCTCTGTTCCTCCTGAAATAACTCGGAAATCTGGATCTTGCAAGAAGACATCAGCCATGGCCTGACTGTTCTTAATCACGTTAGCTGCATACTCTTTAAAGGCAGGATCCAGCGCTTCTTTGAAGGCGACAGCTTTGGCTGCAATGACATGCTCCAACGGTCCTCCTTGAATACCAGGGAAAATAGCAGAGTTAATTTTCTTAGCCAATTCCTCATCATTGGTCAAGATTAGGCCTCCACGAGGTCCACGAAGGGTCTTGTGAGTGGTCGTGGTCGTGATATGGGCATAAGGAACTGGACTTGGATGAAGACCTGCTGCCACGAGACCAGCGATATGGGCCATATCAACCATGAGCTTAGCTCCTACTGCATCTGCAATCTCACGGAATTTAGAGAAATCAATGATATGAGAGTAGGCTGAGGCACCAGCAACGATGAGTTTTGGCTTCACTTCTTGGGCTTGTTTTAAGATGGCGTCAAAATCCAAGAGCTCTGTTTCAGGATCTACACTATAGGACACAAAGTTATAGGTTTGGCCAGAGAAGCTCACAGAAGCTCCGTGCGTCAAATGCCCACCAGCAGCTAGATCCATCCCCATGACAGTATCACCAGGCTCAATCAAGGCCATATAGGCAGCACAGTTTGCCTGACTTCCTGAATGCGGTTGAACGTTCGCAAATTTAGCGCCAAAGATTTCTTTGGCCCGTTCGATCGCGAGACTTTCGACCACATCGACCACATCTGTCCCCCCATAGTAACGACGACCAGGATAGCCTTCGGCATATTTATTGGTCAGAATAGACCCTTGAGCAGCCATCACTGCCTTAGAGACGACATTTTCAGAAGCAATCAACTCAATATTGTTTTGTTGACGCTCTTCCTCTTTAGCGATCGCATTCCATAGGTCTGCATCATAGGCTTTGTAATCTTCTTTATCAAAAATCATCGGTCTACTCCTTTATAAAAAATTATTTATGTACATTATCACTGAGGAAGTTCATCTTCCTCAAAGGAAATCTCGGGCACTTGTGCAAGCAAATCAACTTTGGTAATCGAACCTTGCCTCAAAATCCTAGCTTTAGAACCAGAGATATCCAAAATAGTTGAATCTTGGCCAGTCAAGAAGTCATCATCCTCTATACCAGGAACCACTTGATCAAATTCGCTTATAATAGCCTTATACTTTGTTCCACTTGCATGACCTGAAAGATTAGCCGAGGGACCAACCAAAGGGCCATATTTACGAATTAATTCCAACGTTTTTGGGTGAGCCGGTATACGGAAACCAACTGTATCCAATCCTGAATGAATCCAGTCTGGCACCTTGTCATTCGCCTGAAGAATAATAGTCAGAGGTCCTGGTAAAAATGAATCAACTAGTTTTGTTAAATAACTAGGTTGATTTTTCGAATAAAGTCGAATCGCTTTTTCATCGGCTACATTTAAATTCAGAGCCTTGTCTCTCGGTCTACGTTTTAATTCGTATATATAATCGACTGCCTCTTGATTCAAAGCTTTGGCGAAAATACCATAGACTGTCTCAGTTGGCAGAATAACTGCACGTCCTGCTTCTAATTCTTTCTCAATGTGATCCATTGTCTACTACTACCATTCTATCTTGTCCAAATTGGTCTTTCAGAACGCGAACTCGTTTGTTAGGAAACGCTTCTTGAAAGAGCTCTTTTACTTTGGCTCCTTGCTTATAGCCAATTTCTAGATAGATCTTTCCGTCTGGTGTTAAAACACTTGGTGCTTGCTGGGTAATCTTTTCGTAGATAGCATATCCATCACGGTCTGCAAAGAGAGCTAAGTGGGGTTCAGAGGCTAAAACATTGGCTCCAACCTCTTCTACATCATCCCGAGAGATATAGGGAGGGTTGGATACAATCAGGTCATAAGGACCTTCTAGTTCGTCCAGTACATCTGACGACTTGAAGGCAAGGACTGCTTCTAGCTGCTTGGCATTTTTTTGAGCCAGGGCTAAAGCCTCTTCTGATACATCGCTAGCTTGAACCCGCCAGGTAGGTCTAGCAAGGGCTAAGCTAATAGCGATAGCACCACTTCCTGTACCAATATCCAGAACTCGTAAGGCTTTCTCATCGTTTTCTTCGAGAATTAGAGCCACCAACTCCTCTGTTTCTGGGCGTGGAATCAGCACGCGCTCATCCACTGTAAAAATATGGCCAAAAAAATCTGCGCTACCAATAATATATTGGGCAGGAACGTGATGTTTCAGCTGCTCAAAGATGGATAGAAGCAAGGCCTGATCCTCTACTTTAACTTCTTTTTGCAAGGCAAGGACAAAGTCTGTAAAAGTCCAGTTTTTTAAAGCACGATACGCGAAGGAGAGGCTTTCTGCTTCCTCTCCAACGGCTATTAATTCTTCTTCATACTGGGCTAATAATGGTCCCAACAACATTATTTGTTCAACTCTTCTAGTTTTTGTGTTTGGTCATACAAGACCAAAGCATCGACCACTTCATCTAATTTACCAGATAAGATGGTATCCAGTTTTTGAAGGGTCAAGCCAATCCGGTGATCGGTCACACGGTTTTGAGGGAAGTTGTAAGTCCGGATCCGCTCTGAACGGTCACCAGTCCCGATAGTAGACTTTCTCTCAGCGTCTTGCTCATCTTGGGCAATCTGAGCAAAGTGGTCAGCCACACGCGCACGGATGATCTTCATGGCTTTTTCGCGGTTCTTCTGTTGTGTCCGTTCTTCCTGCATCTCTACCTTGATATTGGTTGGCAAGTGGACGATACGAACGGCTGTAGCGACCTTGTTGACGTTCTGTCCACCCGCACCAGATGCGTGGTAGATGTCAATCCGAAGGTCTTTTGGATCAATGTCATACTCGACTTCTTCGATTTCTGGCATGACCAGAACTGTGGCAGTTGAAGTATGGACACGACCTTGGCTTTCTGTCACTGGAACCCGTTGCACCCGGTGGGCACCAGATTCATACTTGAGTTTCGAGTAGACTGATTGACCAGAAACCATGGCTACGACTTCTTTGATCCCACCAACGCCATTGTAGGAAGCTTCCATGACTTCAAAGCGCCAGCCTTGGCTTTCTGCATATTTTTGGTACATCTGCAAGAGGTCACCAGCAAACAACTGTGCTTCGTCTCCTCCTGCTGCCCCACGGATTTCCAAGATAATGTTCTTGTCATCGTTTGGATCTTTTGGAAGAAGTAAGATCTTCAGTTTTTCTTCATACTCTTCTTTTTCAGCCTTGGCATCCTTCAGCTCTTGCTTGGCCATTTCTTCCAAATCTGCATCGCCGCCTGCTTCCTTGATCATTTCTTCAGCATCGACGATATTTTGAAGCACTTGCTTGTATTCCCGGTAAGCTGTCACCGTGTCACGAGTGGAAGCCTCTTCTTTTGAAAGCTCCATAAAGCGTTTGGTATCAGAGACCACATCTGGGTCACTCAATAATTCCCCTAACTCTTCATAACGGTCTTCTACAGCTTGTAGTTGATCATAGATATTCATGTTTGCTCCTTAATTCTAGGTTGTTAGATCATAGATTGCTATAATTTCGTCTTCTATGACTTGGCCAGTTTCTTTAAATCCATAATGGAGATAGCAAGATCTCGCTTGATTATTTTCCGGTTCATAAGATAACCAAAGACTTGTTGCTTTTCCAGCTGGCTCTGTTCGAACAAAGTCAATGACTGCATCCATAGTCGGTTTAAAATAGCCTAAACCTTGAAATCGTTTATCTATCATAAAACGAAATAACAAGTAGTTCCCCTTACTGATCCCAATTTTCCGGTCATAGGCAATCATAACAAAACCAACTAATACTTCCTTATCATAAACTGCTAAGGGAGCTATAAAATCACCATTTTTATCATATACATAGGCTTCAGCTAAACTAATGGAATTGGATGCAATAAAATTCCTTTGGTTTGGATGAACTTCTAGATTTAAAACGTCAAAATAATTCTCTATTGTAATATCTTTTAAACAAATAGACATTATTATCCTCTCTAAAACGTTCTAGACGCTTTCAGTTGGAATGTCTGGATTAAAATAATGCTTGCGGCAAACGGAGATATAGGTCTCGTGTCCACCGATCTGGATCTGCTCTCCATCATAGACAGGTTTACCTGCTTGGGTACGCAAGACCATGGTTGCCTTGCGGGAACAGTATTGGCAGATGGTTTTGATCTCCTCGATCTTGTCGGCTAACAAGAGGAGGTGTTTGGAACCTTCAAAGAGTTCATTTCGGAAATCATTTTTGAGGCCAAAAGCCATGACCGGCACATCCAGTTCATCCACGACTCTTGCCAAGTCATAGACATGGTGGCGTTTCAAAAACTGAGCTTCATCGATTAAGACACAGTAAGGTTTGATTGCTTGGTTTTTAATAAAGCCAAAGATATCCGTATCGTCTTCAATTGCAACGGCTTCTCGTTTCATACCGATCCGACTAGAAACCACTCCTACTCCATCTCGTGTATCGATTGCCGAGGTCATGATGACGACGCTCTTGCCTTGCTCTTCATAATTATGGGCCACCTTCAAAATCTCAATGGTTTTCCCCGAGTTCATGGTCCCATATTTATAATATAATTGTGCCATTTTCCTTTTGTTCTCTCTAAAATGTGTTTCATTATCATTTTACCATAATTTTGCTAAGCTTTGTATCCCAAAATGTGATAAAATAGTCCTATAAAAAATTTAGGAGGTGGCCATATGCCATTTGTACGAATTGACCTATTTGAAGGACGCACCTTGGAACAAAAGAAAGCCTTGGCCAAGGAAGTAACCGAAGCTGTTGTCCGCAATACTGGCGCTCCTCAGTCAGCTGTTCACGTCATCATTAACGATATGCCTGAAGGAACCTACTTCCCTCAAGGTGAAATGCGCACCAAATAATGGTTCCACTAAAAAAGCCTTTCTTGCTTGTGATATCACATAGCAGGAAAGGTTTTTTCTTATTTTTCTTGTGCTTGACGTTCTGCTTTCCGTTCTTCGAATTCTTCGTCACTCATCAAGGTTCCGCCGACATTGGCTGATTTGGCAAAGGCTGTATAGCGACGCAACCAACCGCTAGAGATTTTTGATTTGAAAGGTTTCAAATATTTGCGACGTT
This sequence comes from Streptococcus sp. HMSC065E03, assembly GCF_001815045.1. Lineage (NCBI taxonomy): Bacteria > Bacillati > Bacillota > Bacilli > Lactobacillales > Streptococcaceae > Streptococcus > Streptococcus sp. HMSC065E03. The sequence goes on from NZ_KV818853.1 coordinate 91,601, forward strand.
CTGCAAGGGTTGCATCATCAACAAGCAAATCAATGGTACGATTTGGAAGATCGATCACGATTTCATCCCCATCTTCAATTAGGGCGATATTCCCACCTTCTGCTGCTTCTGGAGAAACGTGACCGATAGCAATCCCACGAGTAGCTCCTGAGAAACGACCATCCGTAATCAGTGCCACATCCTTACCAAGACCGCGTCCGACAATCTTAGAGGTTGGCGCTAGCATCTCTGGCATACCAGGTCCACCTTGAGGACCCTCGTAACGAATGACAACGACATGGCCCTTCTTGACAGTTCCATTGTCAATCAACTCAAGGGCTTGATCTTGTGAATCGCAACAAATAGCTTTACCACGGAAAGTGGTCACAGATGGATCGACCCCACCGACCTTGATAACAGCTCCATCCTGAGCAATATTTCCGTAGAGGATCGACAAACCACCTACAGGTGAAATCGGATGCTCGATTGGATGGATAATTTCTTCATTTTTGATTTCAGCACCAGCTACATTTTCTTTCAAGGTTTTACCAGTAACTGTAATACGATTACCCTTAATGGCACCTTTTTTGATCAACTGATTGATAATGGCTGGAACACCACCAGCCTCATGCACATCATGCATGGTGTAAACACTCGAAGGTGCAATTTTAGAAAGATAAGGTGTCTTCTTAGCAATCTCGTTGATATCTTTGAGATCATAGTCAATCCCTGCTTCACGCGCAATAGCGAGCGTATGAAGCACCGTATTGGTAGACCCCCCCATAGCCATATCGAGCGCAAAGGCATCATCAATAGCCTCTTTGGTCACGATATCCCGTGGACGGATATCCTTTTTAATATTCTCTACCAATTGTTTGGCCGCTTGACGAACCAATTCACGACGTTCATCTGAAACCGCTAGGATGGTACCATTTCCAGGAAGAGCAAGACCTAATACTTCCATCAAACAGTTCATGGAATTGGCAGTAAACATACCAGAGCAAGAGCCACAAGTTGGGCAGGCATTTTTTTCCAAGAAATCCAGCTCATCCATGCCCATATCACCAGCTTGATAAGTACCGACAGCTTCAAACAAACTTGAGAGAGTCGCCTGATGCCCCGTCATGTCAACGCCACCCTTCATAGGGCCACCAGAACAAAATACAGCTGGCACATTGGTCCGCATAGCTGCTAAAATCATTCCTGGTGTAATCTTGTCACAGTTGGGAATATAGAAAACACCGTCAAACCAGTGGGCGTTGATGACCGTTTCAGCAGCATCTGCGATCAACTCACGAGATGGCAAACTATAACGCATCCCGATATGGCCCATCGCAATCCCATCATCGACACCGATGGTATTAAATTCAAAAGGAATTCCACCAGCCTCGCGAATAGCTTCCTTAGCAACATCTGCTAATTCACGCAGGTGAACATGGCCTGGAACGATATCAATATAGGAGTTACAAATGGCAATAAAGGGCTTTTGCATATCCTTTGCTGATTTTACTTGCCCTGTTGCATAAAGGAGACCACGCGCTGGTGCTCGGTCGATCCCCATTTTGATCATATCACTTCTCATCTTGTTCTCCTTCTAGTTCTTCATTTCCACCTCCTAATCTTACCACTTTGACATCAATTGTCAAGAACTTTCAGAAAATTTATAATATTCACGGCACATAAAAAGCCTGGTTTCCCAGACTTCATTTTAGTTTGCCTGCTTTTTTTCGATCTGCCAAAGCCGAAGCTGGTAACAAATTCCACTCACGACAAGGCTAGAAATAAGGCCGATCCAATAAGCATAGGGACCCAAGTTGGTCACATGATCAAGGAAAATCCCTAGTGGGATAGAGATACACCAATAACTAAAAACGCCTAATAAGAATGGAACGGTTGTATCCTTATAGCCCCGCAAAATCCCTTGCAGGGGTGCTGCAAAAGTATCGGCTACTTGGAAAAAGAGACTATAGGTCATGAAAATCGCTGTTTGCTGCACAAAGACTGGATCCTTGCCATATAGCCCTGCTAGTTGGAAGCGGAATGTATAGAGAAAGACGAGAGTGACAATGGCAAATCCAAAGGCTGTCAGTCGTCCCAAACGGCAATATTGTTTGACCACTTCTGGTCTTCCTGCTCCCAGTTCGTAAGATACGATAATCGCCATGGTACTAGAGATACTAACCGGGAAAGCATACATCAGGGTAGAAAAATTCATGGCTGATTGGTGGCTCGCGATGGTCAGTGATGGGAATTTTGCCATTAACAGACCAACCAACGAGAAGATGATGACTTCTGCAAAAACAATTCCACCGATTGGAAGCCCAAGTCGCAATACTTCTTTCATCCCTTTAAAATCATAAGGCTGCGGCTTCCACAATTGGAAAGGTGCTACCTTGGGATGCTTGCACAAGATCAAAACCGCAATAACCAGCAAGACCCAGTAGGCCAGAGAGGTTCCAAGTCCTGCTCCTGCTCCTCCCATCTCAGGAAAACCAAATGCCCCATAGATCAGGATATAGTTAAAACAAGCATTCAAAGGCAAGAGCAAGAGCATCAAGTACATGGATAGACGCGTCATTCCCAAAGTATCGAGGAAGGTCCGCACGATACTAAAGAGCAACAAAGGTAAGATTCCTAGAGAAAGGAAATATAAATAGCGAATGGCTATTTGGGCAACAACATTTTCTAAACCGATCTGCCTGAGAATCATGGGCGCAATCCCCCAAACAAAGCCTATTAAGAGAATGGCCATACCAAATGACATATAGAGGAATTGGTAAAAATCGCCAGCAATCCGTTCTTTATTTCCCTTGCCTAAATGATGCCCAACAATCGGCGTCAGCGCAGAGACAATCCCTGTCAGGAAAGTAAAAAATGGATTCCACAGACTGGTAGCTGTAGAAACACCAGCCAAATCAAGGGTCCGGTACTGACCAGTCATGGCTGTATCGACAAAGCTGGCTGAATAATTGGCTAATTGGTAGATTAAAATCGGCAAAAATAGACTCAAAAACAAGCGCAAGCGCTCTTTAAAGTGATAGGTTACATACATGATTCTAACTCTCTTCTCATCAAATAAGATTTTCTCCTCTTCCACTCTACTATATGTTTCCTTAAAAGTCAAAAAACCGAAGATCCAAGGACCTCCGGTTCATGTGAGATTAGTGTTTGTTGCGGTTTAAAATAGCATTGAGAACGATCGCCAAGACACTGGCAACAACAATTCCGTTAGCAAAGAACATTTGGAATCCTGTTGGAAGGCCATTGAAGAGGGTGCTGTTGTTCAAACCAACCCCTGCAGCAATCGATACAGCAGCGATCAAGAAATTGTGCTCATTGTGTTCAAAATCAACACGCGCAAGAATCTGCATCCCTTGAATCGATACAAAACCAAACATCACTAGCATCGCTCCCCCAAGAACTGGACTTGGAATGATTTGTGCCAGAGCTCCAAACTTAGGCAGGAGACCAAGAAGAACAAGGAAACCAGCCGCATAGTAGATTGGAAGACGAGTCTTGATACCAGACAATTTCACCAAGCCGACGTTTTGTGAGAATCCAGTGTAAGGGAAGGTATTGAAGATACCACCGAGGAGAACGGCCAACCCTTCAGCACGGTAACCATTGCGAAGGCGCGTGCTATTAATTGGATCTTTAGTAATATCAGAAAGAGCAAGATAGACACCTGTTGATTCCACCATAGAAACTGTCGCGATGATACACATCATTAAGATGGAGGTGATTTCAAACTTAGGAGCTCCAAAGAAGAAAGGTGTTGGAACGTGAACGACTGGTGCTTGCGTCACAGGTGTGAAGTCTACCAAGCCCATAGAAGCTGCAATGGCAGTACCTACGATCAAACCAATCAAAATTGAAATGGATTTAATAAAACCAGTCGTATAGATATTAACGACTAAAATGATGAGAATAGTCACCACAGCCAAAATCAAGCTTTGAACGGTTGGTTTTGGCGCATTATTTCCCATATTTCCAATCGCTACTGGAATCAAAGTCAAACCAATGGTTGTAATAACGGATCCCGTTACAATTGATGGGAAGAGATTGGCAATCTTAGAGAAGAAACCAGAGACAAGGATGACATAAATCCCTGAAACAATCAAGGCACCAAACATGGCCCCACTACCATGGCTAGCCCCGATCATGCTGAGAGGTGCCACAGACTGGAAGGCAACCCCAAGGACTACCGGAAGACCGATCCCAAAGTATTTATTGAGCTGCACTTGAAGGAAAGTCGCAACCCCACACATGAAGATATCTGTAGAGATGAGGTAGGTTAGTTGATGAGCATTATAGCCTAAAGCTCCTGCGATCATAATCGGCACCAAAATAGATCCCGAATACATGGCCAAAAGGTGTTGCAAGCCTAGAATGGCCGCCTGTGAATGGCTTTCTTGTTTTTGCATTAGATGTCTGCCTCCTTAAATACAACCTGACCATTTTCAAAACGGTCCAAACGTGCGAGGGATACAACTGGATATCCCAACTCTTCTAACAATCCCCGTCCATCTTGGAAGGATTTTTCAATCACAATCCCAATCGCTTCTACTTGAGCACCAGCTTGTTCGATGATTTGAATCAAGCCTTTGGCTGCTTGGCCATTTGCAAGGAAATCATCAATGATCAAAACCTTATCTGATGGATCCAAAAATTTACCCGCAATTGAAACGGTGCTGGTGACTTGCTTGGTAAAGGAATAAACCTCAGCCGTCAAGATACCCTCATTCATGGTGATGTTTTTAGCCTTCTTAGCAAAGATCATGGGAACATCCAAGGCTTCAGCTACATAAAGGGCTGGTGCAATCCCAGATGCTTCAATGGTTACGACTTTCGTCACACCAGCATCTTTAAACCGGTCCGCAAAAGTCTGACCAATCTCTTTCATCAATTTAAAATCCACTTGGTGGGTCAAAAAGGAATCCACCTTGAGGATATTCTCACCTAAAACATTACCATCTTTTAAGATGCGCTCTTCAAGTAATTTCATACTTCCTCCTACTTTTTAAAAAATCCTCTACTTCATTCACAAAACACAAAAAAGCCTGCTAAGCAAGCCTTGAAATCTCTCTAAAAAGAGAAATAATCCCGACTTACTTATTGTTAGGTGTTCCGGCACCTTGTAGAAACATCACGCCCATTCGTGAAATAAATAAGTAATTCAATTAGTGTGCATCGCCATTCCAGATAGAATTCTTAACGATCACATAGTCAACATGTTTCAAATCTGCTAATTTCCGGCCTCCTGCATAAGAGATCGAACTTTGCAAATCTTGTTCCATTTCCGTTAAAGTGTCTTGCAAATGACCCTTGGCAGGCAATAAAATCTTCTTACCTTCGACGTTCTTATAAGCGCCTTTTTGGTACTCTGAAGCAGATCCATAGTACTCTTTGAAAGACTCTCCATCAATCTCTACTGTTTTACCAGGACTTTCGATATGTCCTGCAAAGAGAGAACCGATCATGACCATAGACGCCCCGAAACGAATCGATTTAGCAATATCTCCATGGGTCCGAATACCACCGTCCGCAATGATTGGCTTACGAGCTGCTTTTGAGCACCAGCGAAGAGCAGCCAATTGCCAACCACCTGTACCAAATCCAGTCTTCACTTTGGTGATACAAACCTTACCAGGACCGATTCCGACCTTAGTCGCATCAGCTCCTGCATTTTCCAATTCACGAACAGCTTCAGGAGTTCCAACATTTCCAGCAATGACAAAGGTATCTGGTAATTCTTTCTTGATGTGTTGAATCATCCGAATGACACTATCCGCATGACCGTGTGCGATATCAATAGTGATATACTCAGGAGCATCTGCCTTTAATTGACTCACAAAGTCGTATTCGTATTCCTTAACACCGACCGAAATGGAAGCGATCAAACCTTGATCATGCATGCGTTTGACAAAAGGAATCCGTCCCGCTTCATCAAAACGGTGCATGATGTAGAAGTAACCACCACGCGCCAACTGCTCTGCCACATTCTCATCCAAGATTGTCTGCATATTGGCAGGAACAACTGGAAGCTTGAAGGTATGGTTTCCAAATTGGACAGTTGTATCTGCTTCTGACCGGCTATTGATGATACATTTGTTGGGAATCAACTGAATATCTTCATAGTCGAAAATAGGAAATTCATTTAACATAGATTGAAAAATCTCTTTTCTAAAAACTGACCTACCTATGCGCAAGCGCATCGCTACGTCTCTTGACGTTTCCTTGATAGATTATACCAAAGATACGGACCTAATGCAACGGGAATGATTTTATAGGAAATAACGTTCGGAAATTACAAGACAAAACCCGTTTCAAAAAGAGAAACAGGTTTTATTTATGAACATTTTGGAGCCAATTGTTCACTTCTCTAGCTACAATTTCAGGCGCCTCTGTATACAGTTCGTGCCCCAAACCATCTAGCAAGACTTGCTTGATCTGGGGATCTAGTTGCTTCAGAGCTTCTTTTCTCCATTCAGGTTCTTCTTGGTATCGAGGTCCAATAAAGAGGACAGGAAGGTCCGCCAGTGGAATATGGTAAGTCTTGATCTGACGCCGTAGACGCAATAAGGCCAAGACCTTTTCAAGATCCAGATTTAATTCATATTGTTCACTCGCTGGATTCCAACGATAGCTAGCCTCTACTGCTTTTCGCGCTATAGGCATCGGATCTGCTTCCTCACCAAGTTCTGATAACACAGCTTCTTCTAAAGTTGCAAAGACTTGCTGCTGCATGTAGGACGCCGTTCCTTCTAGTTCTTCTTCAAGAGGCAGGATCTTTTCCATATCCAGATAGCCACCATCCAAGAGAATCAGAGCCTGAATCTGAGGAAACTTAGCAACAAGAAAACGAGCCAAATCTCCACCCAAGGAATGCCCCAATAAACAGATCTCTTCTGCTTGGCCGATCTGACCTTGAAACCAATCACGAAGATCGTTTTCTGTCTCAATCATTTCCCTATAGGGATCTAGAAAGGTTACCGGAAAGCCGAGCTCATCGATAAGTGGCGCCAGATGGTAGCTATTACCACCGAGGCCACCGATAAAATAATATTGCATGTGTTTTTTCCTCGTTTTTAATTCTATTTCATTGGTTAGCGCTATTCTCTCGCGTCTCCTTTGTGGAGTTCCGTATTATAAACAATTTCAGCATTTGGACTTCCTTTTTTATCCTTCACGACTCCTCTCAAATGACCATTGTCAACCAACAAGGAGATGTTCTCATCTGTACTTCTTGCCTCTGTGAGTATAGCTTTCTTAGGTAAATGCTCCTCATTTGAAACGTCTACAGGTTTGTCGTTTGAGTCCGGTAACTCAATGACTTCATTGCCACCTCCATCAAAATCAAGAACAATGTCTGAAATCAATCCATAACTTAATGGAATAAATTTCTTTATTTTATCTCCCAGAGTAGCTTTATTTCCATACTTGTCATAGATCGTCGGACGCACATAGGCATTTGAGAATGTTGACCCTTCTTCAGTAACGTAGATTGGGGAGAACTCAATCTTTTCGATCCCAGTATAGTGGTCTTTGATATAGGTTCCAATTTGCTCTTCAAGAAGTCGAAAGCCTCGCTTGTATAATCTAGTTGTTTTGGGTCCAAGATTCGGCTTCGTTAGTTTATTGTAGACAAAGTAACTACCGGATAGGATTAAAATTAAAATAGCAATGATTTTTACCCATTTCCTTCTCATCAGTTGCCCCTCCTTCTACCTACTCCTATATTTATCCTCTCTGTTCTTCGACTTTAATCAATCTTTACCGTATACATCGGTGCCACTAGTCAACCAGAATTTTTCTTCTTCTGGAATCTTATCCCAAAACGATTTATATTGGCCTTTCCATGGTTCCGAAACATATTCTTCAAATGATACGTATTCTGCGTACTGCGAGTATAATTCCATCTCATCCATATCAATAAACAAGGAAGGTTTAAAATTATAAACCGCGTTCAATCTATCTTCCTGATACGATTTAGCAAAAGCTTCGCCTAGCTCATTTCGCTCGCATTTGTATGCTTCCATATCTTCTAAGAAATATGGCAATGTTTCATGAGTCAGTTTCGAAGAACGTTTTCGCTCATCATACAGAGTTTCAAGTGAATAGCGTGCTACCTCATAATCAATATACCAGAATTCCAAATCCGAAACATACCAAGTATATTTATTTTCATGTTTAAAAAGAACAACAATATTTTCACCGTACTTAGGTTCTATCATAATTTATTTCCTCTCTTTTTTTAATTTAATGACTCATACATCATGAGACTTATTCTTCCGTCTCACCTGCCGCAACCAAGTCATATGGAAAATATGGAAGTTCTTCTAATTGTTTATAATCTAAGCCTTTGAGCTTGCAAATAGCGCCTGATTCAAAGGACCAATAACCATAATAACTTCTGTTATTGGTTTTATGTAAATTGTACCATCCTGTATCTCTGCCCCCTTGGTACCATTTCTTAGCCACATATTCTTTAAGCAATTTTAGAGCCTGTTCAGAATCCTCTTCTTCAATAATTTTTCTGGCAAAACCATAAGGCTTTGGAAAATTATAATTCAGTCGAATCTTCCACTCTGGACGACGATATTTAATAAGATAGTCAATCAAATAGTCCTCTGGGTCATCCTTCTTAACTAAATCTACTAGCTGATTAAAAGTCTCCTCATCAATCTCTAACAAAATACCAATAGAGAGGGCCCAGACCATTTGTTCATAGCCAGAATTGCCATGCCAAGATAGTTGCAAACACTCTACATACTTAAAATACTCACCCTTGAAATCTTCAATAGAATAACCCGCAGTATAAGTCGCTATCATAACTTCTTTTTGGTACCGACATATTGATGATCTTATATTCGAAATGACAACTTTATTGTCCAAAGAAAATTTTTGGATTCCTTCTTTCTCATCCTGTTCAATTGCTTGAATTCTTTCTTCAGAATCTTGAATAGCTTTTTGAAAAACTTGGATTAGACCATTGATATTATTTTTATCTGAAAACGTGTCTCTTAGTTCCAACTCTATCTTCTTTCTATGTCCTTATATAGATTATCTATATATTCCACCTTCTGCAACCAAATCATATGGAAAATATGGAAATTCTTCTAACTGTTTATAATCTAAGCCCTTAATCTTGCAGAGAGCGCCTGATTCAAAGGACCAGTAACCATAATAATTATCAATGTTGCGCTTATGCAAATCATACCAGCCTTCAGCTCTACATCCCTGATACCATTTTTTAGTCAAGTATTCTTTCAAGAGAGATACAGCCTTTTCAGAATTTTCTTCCTCTATAATCTTTCGGGTAAAGCCATAAGGTCTTGGGAAATTATAGTTTATCCGAATTGTCCACTCTGGATGACGAGACTGGATAAGGTAATCGATCAAATAGTCCTCTGGATCATCTTTCCTTACCAAATCTACCAATTTATCAAAAGTCGTTTCATCAACCTCTAACAAAATACCAATGGAAAGAGCCCAGAGCATTGCATCATATCCTGAATTGCTATGCCAAACAGGTATTAGGCTATCAACATATTTAAGGTACTCTTCTTTGAATCTCTCAATAGAATATCCTGCAGTGTAGGTGGCTATCATATTTTCTTTTTGGCAAACAGAGTTATCAAGCTGTATTGATCTGATAACTTTTTCTATCGGGCGCTTGTATGGATTGACACCTTGCTTTAGTTTTTCCAATTCTTCAGTACACTCATCTATGGATGATTTATTAATTTGAATTAGTTCATTAATTTTTTCTTCAATAAAAATAGAATCTCTTTTCACAGCTTATCCTCCAATAATTATATAGAGATTTTCATAGGCATTACATAAAACTAAACAAACAAACCGTAAATCTATTACCTACTATCATACCGAAATACAGTTTGAAGTTCAAGTTAGTCACTAGCTAGGGAATTAGATAAACAAAAAGAGACCACACGGTTTCTTAGAATGTAAACAAACTATCTTAAAGTAAAATAAGTTGAGAAAATATCGAAACTTTCCGCTGTGAGAAAAGTGTTAGAAACAATTGTGTTTCTAACACTCGGGAGTTTTGGAACTTTAGGTCCAAAACTAAGTCATGGAACTTCGTAGAAGTTCGCTGACGTCCGTACTCACCTAAGGAAAGTTTTTAATACGACTAGCTCTTCAATCTGAGACCATTGAATTCTCTCTTGATATTTGCTTCTATACTGAATGAACGATACACAAAAAAATCCACTCACTCAGGGTGAAATGGATTGTTTCTTTATTAACGGTTCAACAAGAAATTGAACAATTTTTCGACAATTTTTACGACCAACCAGCATAAGAATCCGATATAGCTGAAATAGAAAATGAGTGACAAAATCGTAATAATCATGGTTTCCTCCTTCGTCGATTGCAAGTACTTGTCTTATTATACCTTTTTATGCAATCGAACTCAATAGAATTTTGAAAATTGTCTGATTATTCTTTTTCTTCTTTAGCTTCTTTGGTGTCTTGATCGGCTTCTTCACTGCCTTTGTTGACAGCTGTCTTAAATTCAGCAAACATTTTGCCGATGGACTGGCCCAACTCAGGCAGGCGTTTTGGTCCAAAAATCAAGAGGGCGCCTAGGATGATGATGATCAATCCTGGTGCTCCAATATCACGTAAAATTCCCATTAGTTTCTCCTTTTTCTTGAATAGATGACTTTACTGATGGCGACACTGACTTCAAATAAGAGGATCAAAGGGAGTGTCATGGCCAAGTCACTGATAAAGTCTGCAGGGGTTAGCACGACGGCTAAGACCAGCAGGACAAAGTAAGCGTAACGTCGGTAGGTTATTAAAAACTGTGGTGTCAAGAGCCCGATCGAGGTCAGAAAAGCGACCAAAACTGGTAACTCAAACAAGACCCCTAAAGGCAAGGTGGTGTGCCATAAGAAGGTTAGATAATTTTGTGCCGTCAATTGGGTATCAAACAGCCCTTCTCCCAAGCGCATCAGGACCTCTAAAATAGCTGGGCTGACAAAGAAATAACCAAATGCAAGTCCCAGCACAAAGCAGATAAAGCTAGCTGGGATGTAGGCAAAGACTGCACGCGCCTCCTTCTCCTTCAAAGCCGGTCTTACAAATTGCCAAATCTGGTAGACAATAAAGGGCAAGGTCAGGCTAAAAGCTGTGAGATTTGCCAGCGATACATAGATCCAGAGGATATCATTCGGTCCCAGTACCAGCAGTTTTTGATGGAGGCTAGCCGTCAAGGCTTGATAGAGTTCTCCACCAAATACAAAGGCTAGGATGAAGACGATAATATAACACAAGACCACTGCGATCAATCGTTTTCGAAATTCAACCAAATGCTCAACAATGGTCATTTCATCTGCTCTACTCTTTGCCATGTTGTCTCACCGTAACGAGTGCGATCAAGGCTACAAAGATACATTGAGGAAGAAGAACTTCCCAGCTTGGATAGATACCCGCCCAATCGATGGTTGGAAGTCCATTGACCAAATGGCTAGGTAGGATATTGGTCAACTGAAGGGCGTGGATGCTGACACCGAGCATCTTGAAGGCCAAAGCGTAAATCAACCACGTCAGAATGAAAAAGATTCGATGAGGTTGGATAGCTTGACTAGCCTTGGTCATCGCCACTGCAATGATGATGAGAACGGCTATGGCAAGCCCGATTCCCAGTAAGAAATTCGCGGTTGTAATCCGCGGAATGATCCCGACATAGAAGAGAATAGTCTCAGCCCCTTCACGAAAGACTGCTAAGAAACTGAGGGCAAACATCGAGACAAAGCTTCCTGTAGCCGTCACGGTCTTCATCTGACGGTCCATAAAGGCATTCCACTGTTTGACAGAGGACTTGCTGTGGAGCCAAATTCCAATGAGGATCATCATGACCACAGCGAAAATCCCAACGCCACCTTCAATGATTTCCCGGTTAGAGCCCGAAGTAACAGCTGGAAATGCTACTTGAAGAATAAGAGCGATCGCTGCACTGGCAAGAACACCAGCAATGGCTCCACCGTAGACCCATTTGAGGCCTTTCCTCATCTTAGCAGCCTTAAGGGTCGTCACAAGCGCCATAACGATCAGAAGGGCTTCTACTCCTTCTCGCAGAAGAATCAACATGGCATCAAAAGCGTTGTAAGAAGCTGTCGTATCGATCGCAGAAAGGTCTTGGATCAAGGCCTGTAATTTCTCTTGATAGGCTTTTTCTTTCCCCTTGACCATAATAATCGGAGATTCACTCTCTACGCGCGTGTAGAGACTGGGATTGGTCGTGCTGACATCCCCTTCGATAGTTGGCCAGATAGTGATGAACTGCTTCATAGTCGCTGCAGCAGACTTATCGTCGCCGGATTGGAATTGGCTTTGCGCCTTCTCCAAAAGCTTGATCCCATCGTTCAACGTCAAATCCGTACTAGCACTGCTAATGGCTTCTCCTTTTACAAAGGCATCAATCCCATTTTTGAGGTCATCATAAGAGGACTGGATGTTGGTAAAATCGGTAGGCTCTGTTTCAATACTACTGCGCAAGAGCGAAATGGCCGTCTCGATTTTGCCATAGTAGGCTGTGCTGTGATCTCTTACCACCGCTTCGTTACGGGTCCAGGTATTATTGAGATCTGCATAGGTTTGACGAGTTTTATCCAGATTCTTAGCTGTAATGGCCTCTTGTAGGTTCTTAAAATAAGGTGCGAGGTGACTCACGAGTTTGTCTTTTTCCGCCTCTAAATCGACCGGATTTTGCTCTTTTTCAAAAGCGAGCAAGGCTGATGAGATCTTGGTAAGATCCTCTTTTCTTACCTCCCCTTTTATTGCTAAGGCTTGGCTAACTTTTTTCCCTGCCTTGGAATCATGGTGGTCTTTTGATTCAAAATCAGACTGAATCGCAGCGATTAATGCCTTGGCCTTATCCTGATTCTTATTTTCTACAGCGGTTGTTGCATCCGTGATCTTGATAAAGAGATCGCTATAAGAGTCCGCAGCCACTGGATGAGTCCAGAACAAGGCAAGAAGGCCTAATAAGATCAAGAATTTATTCAAAGAGTGCTTGACCAAGATACCCTCCTTTCTCAACGCCTGCAAAGCAAGCAAAGAGTCCACTTCCGATATGGGTGATGTACTCGTTCATTTTGTCTACTGCGCCTAAGTTGGTTTGGATTTTGACAAAGCTGTTCGGATCTTTTTGAAAGGCGATAAAGATCAAGCCAGCATCAAATTGCCCAGTCTGTTCATTGATGCCATCCGAATAGGAATATGACCGGCGTAAAATCGGTCGATCCACTTCTTTGGCCAAACGGACATGTGAATCTACTGGTAGTTTAGATAAATCTACTTCATCAAATTCGTTGGTTTTACCAAAGGGAGCACCGGACTCCTTGTAGCGACCAAAGGTGTTTTCTTGCTCCTGCAAATTGGTTCGATCCCAAGTTTCCAAGTGCATTTGCACTAGGCGAAGAGCCATATAAGAACCACCCTTCATCCAATCCTTGCTGTCAGTCCAGACGACCTTGTCAAAGTCTTTCTCAGTCGTGACATTTGCCGTTCCATCCTTGAAACCAAAGAGGTTGCGGGGTGTTTCTTTTCGGTCACCAATGGCCGCAAAACCTGATTTGCTCCACTTCATGGTAATGGTATTGCGACCCTTACGAATCAGATTTCGCACCGCATGAAAGGCTACTTGCTCATCATCTGCACAGGCCTGAATAACGATATCGCCACCTGTATATTTGTCCTGCAACTGCTCCTTTGGAAATGGAGGCAAATCACGAAAGAGTTTGGGACGTTTGGACTCCAAGCCCAGTTTCTTTAGAAAGGAAGCCGATACCCCAAACGTCAGACTTAAGCGATAGGGGTTGAGTCCCACTGTTTCACCTGTATCTGTTGGAGGCAAGAGGGCATTGGAACCATCTTTTTTGACCAATTCTCCTTCGACTAATTTACTACTATAGTCGGTCCAGTCTTTAAAAAGCTGGATGACTTCTTTTTTATCCGTCGTGTGAAGATCCAGCACCACCAAGTAGCAAGTCTTCTGCATGGCCGTCGTAATCCCGGCTTGGTGCTTGCCATAAAAGGAGATGTCTTCATCCCCATCATAAGCTTTTTTAATGGAACTGTCTTGATTAGCGAAAAAAGCAGATGCACCAGAGAGGCCTAGTGCTAGACCGGCCCCTCCAATACCTGCTTTTTTAAGAAATTCACGACGGTCCATTTTTTTATCTAAAAATTTTTCGTCAGCCATTTTTCTTATTTCCCATCTAAAATCACACCCATTTGAGACAAAGGTTCACCAAGTTTGGTCACAGCTTCAGCCAATTCCTTAGTATCTTCCTTGGTCAAATCTGTGTAAGACTTGTAATTTGTTTCATCAGTCATGTGTTTGTCCAATAAATCATTGACATTTTTGAATTCTGCTTCCAAGGTTTTAACCAACTTGGCATCTTTTTTCTCAATCAAAGGTTTAAAGAGAGAGAAAATCTTTTCAGCTCCTTCAATATTTGCACGGAAGTCGTAGAGATCTGTATGAGAGAAGATTTCTTCTTCACCCGTGATCTTTTGCGTTGCCACTTCATTGAGCAGGTCAACAGCCCCAGTTAGCATCACATCAGGAGTCACATCAACGGTTGCGATCTTAGCTTTCAACTCCTTGATATCGTTCACCAGTTGGTCTGCATATTTTTCTGTGCCATCTGTGGTATTGTTTTCCCAAAGGATGCGCTCAATCCGGTGGAAGCCAGACCAGCCTTCTTCTGATTTATTTTCATCCACATAGTCCACCAAACGGTAGTCAATCTTCACATCAGACTCCCCAAAGGTTTCAGCAATCGGTTCTGAGCGTTCATAGGCCATGCGGATCAAGGGATATTGTTTTTTAGCTTCTTCCAAATTCCCAGCTTTTAGGGTATCTCGGAAACCTTCTGTATCCTTGAGCAATTGGTCGATTTGCATTTCAACAAAGTCTTTGTATTCAGCTGTCGCATTGTCCAAGGTCTTCTGGTCAGCCTTTGACAACTGCACCGTTGAGCTGGTTTGCGTCTTTTGACTGGACTGTTTGCTACTAGAATTCGCACACCCTGCTAAAAGAGCAACACTCAATAAGAGTAGACTATATTTTTTCATGAAAGACTTCTCCTCATTTGTTCTTGCCCTTATTTTACCAGATATTTTCTCATTTTTCAATAATTGTCTGAAAATTTAATAATAGAAAAACTTTTCTGAGAATCAGTCTTTTACAAAAGAATATCTTTGACCCGTCCGATTTCGGATTCTTTCACCACCACAAAGATGCTATCCCCTAGATACAAGCGGGTCGCACCATTGACCGTATAGCTCTTACCGCTTCGCATTTGCGTAGTGATCAAGATATCTTGAGGGAGGTGCAGTTCATGAACTTGCTTTCCTGCAATCTTTTCTGATACAGGGATCTCAATTAAAGTCAACTCTCCTTCTTCTTGCGCCTTATCCGGCAACAATTGCTCCAGCATGGCTTCATAGACTGGCGCTCCATGGAAGAGATCCATGATCATATAAGCCAGTAAAGTCACCATACCTAGGGGCATTAAACTGCGAATATCACCGACCATCTCTGTCACCAAGATCATCGCTGTTAAAGGTGCTTTTGAAATAGCCCCAAAATACCCACTCATGCCTAAAATAATGAAGAGAGGCAGCTGATTTTGAGAGATAAAGCCAATGTTTTGGAGGAAGGTTCCAACGATGGCCCCTAAAAGTGACCCTAATGCTAGTATAGGCAGGAAGATGCCGCCTGGCAAGCCACTACCATAGCTCAACATACTCCAGATGAAACGGATCACAAAATAGAGAAGGATGGTCAGCACTGGATACGGTACTCGAGCTAAATCCAAGACCAATTGGTTCCCACCACCAAGAATTTGAGGAAGAAAATAGCCGATTGGAAGAATCAAGATAAAGGCAAATAAAGAAGAATAATGAGAAGGAACATGGAAAATCTTCTCTAGCAAACGATAGAGTCGGCCGATATTGAGAACCACTATTTCGTACACATAACCCGCTGCCCCTAAAAAGACTCCAAGAAAAAGATAAATCCAGTACTGAGACAGATGGAGAGGTGGAATATTTTGTGGCATATGAAGCACTGGTGTTTGACCAAAGACATTGAGTGAAATAAAATTAGCCGTCAAACTAGCAGCCAAGGTCGAAATCCAAAAGAAACGTGAAAAATGATGGTAGACCTCTTCAACCACAAATAAAAGCCCCGCTATAGGTGCATTAAAGGCAGCGGCAAGACCAGCGGCAGACCCACTTGCAATCAAAGACCGCTCCTCAACTGGGCTGACCTTCAAATGATGGGCCACTCCTTTTCCACCCATAGCCCCTAATTGAATACTAGGACCTTCACGACCAAGCATCAAGCCACTTCCGATGGCCAAGACACCTAGAATATACTTCTTCCACAAGGTATCCCACCAGCTCACCGCCAAAAGACCCTTGAGCTCTGCTTCGACTTGCGGAATTCCCGATCCCTTGATATCCCGATTGGTGCTTATTAGACGACCAGCAATCAGTACGATCACCCCATACCCCAACAGCATCGCAAACAAATAAAATGGTTGACCAGACATCTCCTTGTAAACGCCTTGAACAAAATGAAAAATATGTTCGATCAAAAAACGAAAACTCGAGACGATGCAGCCTACAACAATCCCAACCAGGACACCTCTGACAATATGGGCCACAATCGAACTAGAGGCAAAATGAAATTCCTTTTTTAAGGCTTCTTCTTTTGCAGACATTCCCTAACTCCTTCAAACTCTTATCCTATTCATTATACCTTATTTCACTGCCTCTGAATACATTTAAAGACAGAAAAAAACAAAACCACCCTTGTTAGTTTTGTTTAGAATGTAGACAAACCATTTTATCCAATAAAAATAAGTTAAGAAATTCTACAAAGAAATATAAATATGTTCTATTTATGGAACGAATAAAGAAAAGTCAAAACTTTCCGCTGTGAGAAAAGTGCCTGAAACAATAACGTTTCAGGCACTCGGAATTATTGAGACCTTAGGCTCAATAATTAGTCATGGAACTTCTTCGAAGTTCGCTGACGTCCGTACTCACCTAAGGAAAGTTTTTAATAGAACTTTAGCTATTATTCAGCAGTTAAAGCTGCCATTGTGATGTAGTTGTAAGGTTTGTTGAAGTGTGGCAAGAAGAACAAGTCTGTCAAGGCCAATTTATCAATCGTCACGTGTTCTTGAATCGCAAGTGAGAACATGTGGATAGCCATTGAGATGGCGCTATCACGTGATACCATTTGAGCTCCAAGGATTTGACGAGTGTCTTTATCATAGACGATCTTGATACCAACTTCGTAGTTATCGTGTTTGATAAATTCAGGTTTTTGAAGGTCGTTAAAGCCAGTTTCAGTGGCATTGAAGCCTGCAGCTTTCGCTTTTTCAAGAGTCAAACCAGTTGAAACCATGTGAAGGCCATAGATAGAGATACCGTTAGAACCTTGAACACCGATTCCTTCTAATTCATGACCAGTCGCATTGTAGGCACCGACAATACCAGAACGAACTGCATTAGATGCAAGAGCGATATAGCTCATTTCACCACGTGCATTGTCATAAATTGTTGCACAGTCACCAACTGCATAGACACCTGGAATTGATGTTTCTTGTTTCT
The DNA here is from genome assembly GCF_001815045.1 of Streptococcus sp. HMSC065E03. Taxonomy (NCBI): domain Bacteria; kingdom Bacillati; phylum Bacillota; class Bacilli; order Lactobacillales; family Streptococcaceae; genus Streptococcus; species Streptococcus sp. HMSC065E03. The sequence continues at coordinate 109,247 of NZ_KV818853.1, forward strand.
TGTCAACAAGGAAGGCACCGTTGCGGAAGAGTTCGATCTTACCATCAGCAAGAGCTGTATTAGGACGGAAACCAACAGCCAAGATAACCATATCTACATCGAAGGTTTCTTTATCGGTTACAAGGCGTTCTACCTTACCATCTCCTTCAACCGCTTGAACAGTTTGTCCAAGTGCCAAACGGATGTTGTGGTCTTCCAAGTTTTTCGCCATGATGTCAGTGAAGTCTTTGTCGTAGTAACCATTCAAAACAGTGTCCACGATATCCACCAAGACAACATCTTTACCAAGACGTTCGAAAGCTTCAGCAAGTTCAACACCGATGTACCCACCACCAACTACGGCGATACGGTTCAAGTGTTTGCTGTTGTCTTTCAATTTTTCAATCACTTCTTCAGCGTTTTGGTACAATTTAACGAATTGAAGATTTTCAAGAGTTGCTTTGAATTCACGGTTACCAGGAACAATTTCAACTCCTTTAATTGGAGGAATGATTGGTGTTGATCCAGTCGCAAAAATTAATTTTTCATAAGATTCTTTGTGTTCTTTTCCATCAACTTCTGCAGTTACCACTTTGTTGTCATAGTCAATTGAAAGAACAGGAGAGTTCATGTAGACTTTTGCACCTTTTGCTTCCAATTTTTCTTTGTCAGAGTAGAAGAGACCTTCTGGACCATCGATTTGCTCACCGATCCAAAGCGCCATTCCGCACCCAAGGAATGAAATATTAGAGTTTTGGTCGAAAACTACAATTTCATTTTCATTTCCGAAATTATCTAACATAGTGTTGATACAAGCTGTTCCGGCATGGTTAGCCCCTACAACAACGATTTTACTCATAGAATAAATCCTACCTTTAATTTAATTTACTTCTTGAGTATATCATAAAAATGATATCGGTTACAATTATTTTGCTCAGAATTTGTGATCTTTTTTTCAATTTTCCAGAAAATCACACTTCACATGTTTCAAAAAATGTCAAACAATATGCTTGAAAGGATTGTGAAAACGATATCTTTTTGATATACTGTAAGTGAGTGAAAATAGGAAAGGATAGATTTTTAGTGGACCTAAGTAGTCGATCCGAACGTTTGATGGGTACGACCATCACTGTTTCGATCTGTCACCCACAAGCGAATGAACTCTTAGCCCGCTGCTTTGAACTTCTTCGCTCCTACGAACATCGCTTCAGTGCTAATGATGCAAGTTCTGAACTCATGGAGGTCAATCACCAAGCTGGTATTGCTCCTGTCCAAGTTCATCCAGATCTTTTTGAACTGATTGCATTAGGTACCTTGCATAGTCAAGCTCAAGACAGCCATTTAAACATCGCCATTGGTCCTCTTGTACAGACCTGGCGAATTGGATTTTCAGATGCTAGACGTCCCCAGCAAGGGGAAATTGATCAAGCTCTGACCAAGATTGATCCTCACCAAATCCAGCTCGACCCAGAAAACCATACAGTCTTTCTGACGCGTCCTGGAATGAAGATTGATTTGGGAGCCTTGGCTAAGGGCTATAGTGCAGACTGCATTGCGACCTTTTTAAAGAGCCAGGGAGTAACAGATGCCTTGATTGATCTGGGAGGCAATATCCTCACTGTCGGTCAACACCCCATCAAACAACAACCTTGGCGGATTGGTATTCAAAACCCAGTCGAAAAAAGAGGCCAACACCTACTGGTCCTCTCAGTCAAGGATAAATCTATTGTCACCTCTGGCATCTACGAGCGTCATTTAGAAGTTGACGGCCAGTCGTTTCACCACATCTTTGATAGCGCGACGGGCTATCCGGTTGAGACAGACTTAGCCAGTATCACCATCATATCTGATAGATCCGTAGACGGGGAGATATGGACTACCCGCCTGTTCGGGGAATCTCCTGCTTCTATCCTCAACACTGTTGAATCACTTCCTGGTATAGATACCTTATTGGTTTCTCAATCAGGCAAGATCGCCTATACAAGTGGGCTTCAATCTTATTTATAATTCTCCTATCAGAAAGGAATTTTCCATGATAAAACTTATTGCGATTGTGGGGACTAACTCCAAACGTTCTACAAACCGTCAACTGCTTCAATACATGCAAAAACATTTTGCTGATAAAGCTGAGATTGAATTAGTTGAAATCAAAGATATTCCTGTCTTTAATAAACCAGCTGACAAACAAGTGCCTGAAGCTGTTTTGGAAATTGTTGCAAAAATTGAGGAGTCTGATGGGGTCATTATTGGGACTCCAGAATACGACCACTCTATTCCAGCTGTATTGATGAGTGCACTCGCTTGGCTCTCATACGGAGTCTTCCCATTGTTGAATAAACCAGTCATGATTACTGGGGCTTCGTACGGTACGTTGGGATCTTCACGCGCCCAACTCCAACTTCGCCAAATCTTAAATGCTCCAGAAATTAAAGCGACTGTTTTGCCAGATGAATTCTTGCTCTCTCATTCATTGCAAGCCTTTGATCAAAATGGAGACTTGGTGGATTTAGATGTCATTCAAAAATTAGATGCCATCTTTGATGATTTCCGTGTGTTTGTGAAAATCACAGACAAATTGCGCAACGCCCAAGAATTGCTTCGCAAAGATGCTGAAGAATTTGACTGGGAAAACTTGTAAGATAGGAGACAGAAAAGAATGAAATTTGTTGGACTTGTAGGATCGAACTACGATCAATCATATAACCGTAAACTTTTGGAATTCATTCGCCGCCAATTTAAGATCAAATTTGAATTGGAAGTTCTTGAAATCGACGAAGTTCCAATGTTTAACCAAGATGAAAAATGGGACGAAAGTTTCCAATTACGTCTCTTATATAACAAAATCACTCGTGCAGATGGTGTTATCATTGCCACTCCAGAGCACAACCATACGATCTCTGCTGCTCTCAAGTCTGTTCTTGAATGGCTATCTTTCGAGGTGCATCCATTTGAAAACAAACCAGTCATGATCGTCGGTGCTTCTTACTACGATCAAGGGACTTCACGTGCACAAGTTCACCTCCGTAAGATCCTCGATGCCCCAGGTGTCAATGCTTATACCCTTCCAGGAAATGAATTCCTTCTTGGAAAAGCAAAAGAAGCTTTTGACGAAAACGGCAATATCATCAACGAGGGAACCGTCAAATTCCTTGAAACCTGCTTGGATAATTTTATGAAATACGTTGAGGTTGTATCGAAATTGAAAAAACCAAAACCAATTGAACCAGAAGACTTGGATTGTAATCATCCAATCGCTACAACTGTTACTGAAGTCGATCCTGACGATCCAGATTGGGTAGAAAAAGTAGCTGAAATCACTGGTGCCGTTTCTGGCGATACCTATGTCAAACTCGACCACGGTATCCTAACTGTTAACCAAATTGATATGTTCTTAAAGGCTATGCCATTTGAATTGACTTATGCCGATGATAACAACCAATTCCTCTACTACAACAATGCCCATCAAGATCCAGATACCATGTTTGCTAAACGCGTGCCACCTCAATCAGGAAGCCGGATGTCAACCGTTCACGGCTCCCTACCACCAGCACGTATGAAAAACGTGGAATGGGTGATTGGTACCCTTCGTAACGGTAACCAAGACTATGTTCGGACCATTGTTCCAGGATCTCCTGAAGGCGTGATCAACACTCACAACTACCAAGCTATGTACTATGAAGATGGTTCTTACGCTGGTATCAATGAGATTGTCTTCAACTTCAAACCATGGTTGGACTGGTACCTGCAAACAACAGGTCAACGTCTAGTTGGCGGAAGCGGTCCATTTGCTCCTGCTGGTGGACACGGTAGTGCAGATGCAACTTCTGGTGCTTCTGATGCTGGAGGACATGGTGACGGAGGGCACGGAGATGCCGATGCCACTTCTGGTGCAAGCAACTAAGAAACTAGAAAAAATGAAGCTTCGTGCTTCATTTTTTTATTGTAACTCCTTGATGATCTTCTTAGCATCTTCGTTTGAAATAGCCCCTAATTGGACATGTCCAATTTTCCCATGACTGTCTATAAAGACTTCTGTAGGAATAGAGCGAACCTGATAATCTGCAAATGCAGAACCATCTGGATTGTACAAGACCGGTACTGACTTGTAATCTTGTTGATCAAACCATTTGACGAATTCTTCTTCTGTTTTTTCACCTTGGAGTCCTGGTGCCATAATGGTCAGAATTTCAAAGTCTCTATCTGTATCCTTGACCAATTTCTCTAATTCGGGCATACTTTGCCGGCAAGGGCCACACCAGGTTGCCCAAAATTTCAAATAAACCTTTTTCCCTTTGTAGTCTGAAAGTTTGACCGTATTCCCCTTCATATCCTTTAGTTCAAAGTCACTGGCGTCTTTTCCCACCAAAGGATTCTTATTCGTTGTTGTATTCATTGTTGGCTGATTGTCCATACCACTCTCACTGGATTGATTCATGGAACAAGCTGACAGCAAAGCTAGAGAAATTACTGAGAAACAAGCGTATTTAAAACCTTTCATCATGCGTTAAACCTCCGGATTATTTTATGAAAAGATAGATGACAAACTGTTCAATTGTCCCAAAAGTAAGAGAATTCCCATCAGAATAATGATGGCTCCGCCGATTTTCTTCAGCAATAACAAATGGGGTTTGAGACGATTAAAGTAAGGTAGGACCAGACTAGATGCTAAGGCCAACAGTAAAAACGGAAGAGCCATTCCCAAGGTATAAACAAGGAGATAAATAGCTCCCATAAGAGCATCTTGTCCATCTGATGCTGCTAAAGCAAGAACTGATCCTAATACCGGACCAATACAAGGCGTCCAACCAAAACTAAAGCCAAGACCAAGGAGAAAAGCTGAAAACAATTCATTCTTCTGTTTGTTGGCTCCAAAATCTACTGATTTTTGCTTTTCAAGGAAATGAAAATGAAAGACTTCCATTTGATGAAGACCAAGGATAATGATGAGGGCTCCCATCAGATAACGGAACCAATTGGTGTACATGATCTTTCCTAGCAAACCCGCTCCAAAACCAATGAGGAGGAAAATAACAGAAATACCGGCAATAAAACAAAGGGTTTTCAACAAGCCATGCCAGCGAATTTTTTTCCCGAACAATCGGATAGCCTTTTCCTGATCACTTCCTAGCAAGATTCCAATATAAACCGGTAGCAAAGGAAAGACACAGGGAGAAAAGAAAGACAGAATACCCGCAAGAAAAACTGTCAATGAAAAAATGATTGGATTCATAGTTCACTCCGTATATTGATATGCTACATTCAGTATAGCATTGACTGACAAAAAAGAAAAATTTCTGCTACGTTTTTTTACTAAAGTTTGGATTTGGGTACTAGTTTCAAAAGAAAGACCCTAAAGCCAATAACTTTAGAGTCTAAGTTGTGGTGAAAAACTAAAAGAATATATAAGGCACATTCAAGTATACATTGAAACTTTCCGCCGTGAGAAAAGTGCTAGAA
>NZ_KV818853.1:114782-125245 GCF_001815045.1 Streptococcus sp. HMSC065E03
GAAACTTTCCGCCGTGAGAAAAGTGCTAGAAACAGTGATGTTTCTAGCACTCGGGAGTTTTGAAACCTTAGATTCAAAACTAAGTCATGGAACTTCTATGAAGTTCGCTGACGTCCGTACTCACCTAAGGAAAGTTTCTAAGAGGATATTATCTTCAATCTATTTCTAAAGCACAAAACTTTAGAGTTTCTAATATAACTTATTTTTCTGCTGTTTGTTTATTTGGTAATACGAGCGATAAAAGAATCCCGATGACTACTGGCACTAACCATGGAAGAGATTGAGCCGCAAATGGAAGCAAAGCAATCCCCTTTTCTACTAGAGAAATTTTAAAGGTACTTGCCAGAACACTTGCAACAGAGACCAAGCTAGCCAAGAAAATAGTCAATTGCATTCCTGGTTTTGAAAGAGCCACAAATTTATTCACTATCACAATCAATACAATGGTAATGGTGATTGGGTAAAGAATCATCAAGACCGGCAATGAGAAAGCAATAATGGTATTCAAGCCAAGGTTTGCAATCGCAAAACCAATCAGAGTGAAGACACTTGCATAGACCTTGTAAGAAACCTTAGGGAAGGTGCTATGGAAGAATTCACTAGTAGAGACGATTAAACCAGCGGTTGTGGTAAAGCAAGTTACCGTCACCATTCCTGCTAGGAAAATCTGAGCAGTCGGACCAAAGATCGCTTTGGTCGCTTCTGATAATACATAAACCCCTTTATTGCTATCAGATGCCATAACGGAAGCCGGAATTGGAAAATGATTCCCCAGATATCCTAAACCGATATACAGCACACTAAAACCAAGGGCTACAACAATTCCAACCAACCAAATGGTCTTGATATATTCTTTCTTACTTGAAAATCCAAGTTGATTCAAGGTAGTCACTGCGATCACACTAAAGGCAACAGATGCCAAGGCATCCAAGGTATTGTACCCCTCTAAAAATCCTTGCCCAAAGGCAGATGCCTGATAGGCTTTTGTGGCCACCATTGGAGCATGTCCACTGTATTTCAGAGCCCCAAGAACGACCAAGATCAAAATGAGAATCGCAAAGATCGGGGTCAATATACGACCAATCCGATCTAGAATCTTAGATGGATTCAAAGCAATCAGAAAGGCTAGCAAAAAATAGACCAGGGTAAAAATGAAAAGTGCTAAACTGGCATTCATTCCACCTAATAAGGGGGCTATCCCCACTTCGAAAGATACCGTCGCCGTTCTTGGAATGGCAAAGAAAGGACCAATCGAAAGATACAGCGCAACTAAGTATACAATCGCGAAAACAGGTGAAATCTTACGAGAAATCTCATGAATATATCCTTTGGGATTAAGTGTCCCGATAATCAAGGTCACAATGGCAATTCCCACGCCTGAAAGGACAAACCCAGCAATAGCTGGCCAAAATTGATTACCCGATAAAGCACCAAGAGCCGGTGGGAAAATCAGGTTTCCAGCACCAAAAAAAATACCGAACAGTAATAAACCTGTCAGGGAACCTTTTCGTAACATACTATCTCCTTAAAAAAACGATAATCTTAACTTTATCAAATTCATTTGAAGAAAGCAACTTATTTGCATGAACAATCCGCTAGTTCTATCAGTCATTATGGTACAATGGATGTAAGATTTTACGAGGTGCAAAACATGTATCTATATCTATTCTGGTTATTTCCAGCTCTTATCTTTTTATTGTTCTTTATGAGTGATCGCAGAAGACTGTTCAATGCTTATCTATTTTCGATAAACCTAGGGCTTCTTCTACTGATTTCTGCATTTTTACTAGTCGTTCGAACTGAGCTATGGTTTAATCAACAAATTGCAATGATTGTCTTTGTGGTGATTTCCATCCTCGTTTTTCTCAGCATTATTTTCTCCTCTCTTTTTCTTCTCTTTAACGGCCGTCAAATGATGCTTTTTGAAGGAAAAAGACTGGCCAACCTCCTATCGCTGCTCTATGGACTGTTTATTATCGGAGCTTTGGCACTACATTTTCTACCCTATTTCCCAGGGAATGACATCCTCATTTATCTGACTGACTTTGCCCTATTTTACATGACCTTTCTCTACCTCTCTTATGTATCCTACGGGACCTTTTGCAATCTCTTTCCAGTTCGCAAAGAGCCGGACGCCATTATCATTCTTGGCTCAGGTTTGATCGGAGACAAGGTTCCCCCACTCTTGGCCCAGCGTCTTGATAAGGGAAAGGCCATTTATGAGCAGTTCGACGGACGACCAAAGCTGATTGTTTCTGGTGGCCAAGGGTCAGATGAGCTGATCGCTGAGGCGGAAGCTATGGCCAGATACTTAATGGAACATGGGGTTCCTGAATACGCCATTCTCATCGAGAATCGCTCTCGTACTACTTTTCAAAACCTGACCTTTAGCAAGCGTATCCTTGAAAAAGAGGGGCTGGGCAAGAGAGTCCTTGTAGTAACCAATTCTTTTCACGCGCTCCGTGCAGGTGTCTTTATGAGACGATTGAAAATACCTGGTCGAAGTATCGGTTCAAGAACAGCTTTTTACTATCTCCCATCCGCTTGGATTCGAGAAACCGTCGGCTTGGTTTCACTCTATTGGAAATGGCATGTTGCCTTCCTAGCTCTTCTGTTTCTGCCTTGGTTCTTTACACAAATCATGAAACTGATTGAGTTCTTAATGCTATATCTAAACTAAAAGAGGCTGGGACAAAAGTCCTAGCCTCTCAATTATTTTTGGATTGTCGAGCAAGACGCAGTGGTTGATGGGCTCTACTACGCTGATTTCATCAGCTTTTATAGCCCTACTCAACTGTGCGGAGGAGGGACGACGAAATCGAATTCTAACGAATTACCGATTTCTGTCCCACTCTCTTTCTTTTCTAGTGGTCACTAAAGCGTCTATATTTAATGCGGAAATCGAAATAATTTTCTTCCTGCAGTTTACGGAAAATATCGCGATAAGCCTCTTCGTCAAAGTGATCACCCCGATAGAGAATTTCAAAGCTCAGTCCTTCGTATTCTAAAAAAGCATTAGCAGTTTTAAAACCATTACGCTTATAGAAATCCATCCGAGACTGACGTTGCTCTAGATTGTCACATTCTTCATCTAAACGTTCCACTTCAAGAATCATGGTTCTTTGGTAAAATTCTACCAATTTTTCAATGATTTCTTGACCATAACCGTGGCTACGTAGGTGGGGCATAATGGCAAAGAAGCTAACATAAAAAACTTTCTGATTATAGATAGAAAAAGCAAATCCTACAAATTCTTCTTCGTTATAAAAAGCAAAAAAATTAGCATCGTCATTGTCCGTATAACTCAGGTATTCCGACAAAGGAACTCGCTCTTCTTCTGGAAATGCCTCGATATTCAGCCTCTCGACCTTGTCCAGATCTGGGAACGTTTCCGTGATTAATTGGCTGGTTAAGCTCATAAAAGCCTCCTTTTCTGCCCTGATTATACCAAAAAATGTAAGGGGATTCAACTACCGATGCTTGTCGCTGGTTACTGAAGTTGGTATAATGACACTATGAAAAGAATTCAACGTGTAGATCTCATAAATGGTCCTATTTTACCCGCTCTTTTGAGTTTTGCCTTTCCTATTCTTTTATCCAATATCTTCCAACAACTCTACAATACCTCAGATGTCATGATTGTAGGGCGTTTTTTAGGTCAAAAATCTTTGGCCGCCATTGGGGCAACCTCTGCTATTTTTGATTTGATTGTTGGATTTGCTGTCGGTGTTGGCAATGGGATGGGGATTATTATCGCGAGAAATTATGGGGCTAAAAACGAAGACCAATTACGAAAATCAGTCGCCGCAACTGCTATTATTGGTTGCATCCTCAGTCTCTTTGTGATCTTCATTGGCGCTGTCGGACTTTATCCCCTGCTCCAGTTTTTAGGGACCCCATCAGCCATTGTGTCTCAGTCTTATCTCTATATCGCTACCATTGTTAATGGTGTGGCTGTGACCTTTGCCTATAATCTTTGTGCCGGACTTCTTAGAGCGGTTGGCGATAGTCTAGCGGCACTCTACTTCCTGATTATCGCTGCCATTCTCAATATTCTTCTCGATCTTTATTTTATAACCCAACTTCATCTTGGAGTTCAATCTGCTGGGATTGCAACCATTATTGCTCAGGGTATTTCGGCCCTTCTTTGTCTTCTCTATATTCGTAAGAAGGTCCCTTTTCTGCTCCCGCATCGCAAGGATTTTGTTTGGGACAAGGAGCTTTATCAGGATCTGCTAAGTCAGGGCCTTGCCATGGGCCTCATGACTTCCATCGTTTCGATCGGAACGGTTATCCTCCAATCCGCTATTAATCAGCTTGGAACAACCATTATCAGTGCACAGGTCGCAGCCCGTCGCATCATGTCCTTTGCCGTTTTACCGATTACAGCTATCGCCTCAAGTATCACAACTTTTATCTCGCAGAATTTTGGCGCAGAGCAATTCCAGCGGATCAAAAAAGGCGTTACCATTGCCAACCTTCTTTCTTGGGTTTGGTCTGTCTTGGTTGCTGCTCTTCTATTCTTCACAAGTCCGTCTATAACCAGCTTTATTTCCGGCTCGACAAATCCTGATCTCATTGCAAATGCCAGTCTTTATCTCCAGATCAGCTCTTGCTTTTATCCTATTTTGGCGAGTCTCATCATCCTGAGAAATGCCCTACAGGGAATGGGTAAAAAATTAACCCCACTCACATCCAGTTTTATTGAATTGTTTGGAAAAATTTTCTTCGTTCTGTGGATTATTCCTCACACCGGCTACATGGGGGTCATTCTCTGCGAACCCCTTATCTGGATTCCCATGACCCTACAGCTCATCATAATCTATCGAAAAATCAGGTACCAACTCCTTACTGAATAATGATTGATTAACAAGACCAAAACAACTTCTGCTCATTTGAACAGAAGTTGTTTTTAGATATCTAGCTATTAGAACAAACCGATGGCTGTTCCATCAGCAGACACATCCATATTCAAAGCAGCTGGACGTTTTGGTAAACCAGGCATGGTCATGACATCCCCAGTCAAAGCGACAATAAAGCCTGCTCCCAATTTTGGAACCACTTCACGGATAGTGATTTCAAAGTTTTCAGGAGCTCCCAAGGCATTTGGATTATCAGAGAAGCTATATTGTGTTTTGGCCATACAGATTGGCAACTTATCCCAACCATTTTTCACGATTTGGGCAATTTGTGTCTTGGCTTTCTTCTCAAAATTCACCTTAGTACCGCGGTAAATTTCTGTAACAATCTTTTCAATTTTTTCTTCAACAGAAAGGTTGTTATCATACAAGCGTGTGTAGTTAGCTGGACTTGTTTCGATGGTCTGAACCAAGGTTTCAGCAAGGTCAACTCCACCGTCAGCACCATTCGCCCATACACTCGCAAGCTCAACTGGTACATCAATTTCAGCACACAATTCTTTCAAAGCAGCAATTTCTGCTTCTGTATCGGTGATAAATTCATTGATGGCAACCACTGCAGGAATGCCAAACTTACGGATATTTTCAACGTGGCGTTTCAAGTTGGCAAAACCAGCACGAACAGCCTCTACATTCTCTTCAGTCAAAGCATCCTTGGTCACTCCACCGTTCATCTTAAGGGCACGGAGTGTCGCTACGATTACGACTGCATCTGGTGATGTAGGTAAGTTTGGAGTTTTAATATCAAGGAATTTTTCAGCGCCAAGGTCAGCACCAAATCCTGCTTCTGTAATCGTATAGTCTGCTAAATGAAGAGCTGTCGTCGTTGCTAATACAGAGTTACATCCATGGGCGATATTGGCAAATGGACCACCGTGAACAAAGGCAGGCGTTCCATAGATGGTTTGAACCAAGTTTGGCTTAATCGCATCTTTGAGAATCAAGGCAAGAGCCCCTTCCACTTCCAAATCACGGACATAAACTGGACTACGATCATAACGGTAACCAATAACGATGTTGGCCAAACGACGTTTCAAATCTTCAATATCTGTCGCCAAGCAAAGGATGGCCATGATCTCAGAAGCAACGGTAATATCAAAACCGTCTTCACGCGGAATCCCATTTAAAGGTCCGCCAAGACCGACAGAAACATGACGAAGAGCGCGGTCATTCAAGTCCACTACCCGTTTCCAGATAATCCGACGTTGGTCAATACCTAGCTCATTTCCTTGGTGCAAATGATTATCAATTAATGCTGAGAGAGCGTTATTAGCCGTTGTGATCGCATGCATATCCCCTGTGAAATGAAGGTTGATGTCTTCCATCGGTAGAACTTGGGCATAACCACCACCAGCAGCACCACCTTTAATCCCCATAACTGGACCCAAAGAAGGTTCGCGAATGGCAATCATGGTTTTTTTACCGATTTTATTCAAAGCATCTGCTAGACCAATGGTGATGGTTGATTTCCCTTCTCCAGCTGGAGTTGGGTTGATCGCAGTGACTAAGATAAGTTTTCCTACTGGATTTTTCTCAACTTCACGAATCTTATCAAAGCTCAATTTCGCCTTGTATTTTCCATACAATTCAAGATCATCGTCTACCAAACCAATTTTCTTAACAACGTCCACAATCGGTTGGAGTTCAATGCTTTGAGCAATTTCGATATCTGTTTTCATAAGGGACTCCTTTATATTTGATAGATCTATTATACCTAAAATTCGCGAAAATAACATATTTTTTCCACCTTTTGAATCGAACGTTCGTTTTTTATCTAAATTTTATGGCTACACATAGCTAATCCTAATAGCTTAAGAACTTTACTTACGTATCTTTTTTATGTATAATAAGCATATGCATATTTTAATTACATCAGGCGGGACGAGCGAAGCCATTGATAGTGTTCGTTCGATTACCAATCATTCCACCGGGAGCCTAGGGAAAATTCTTGCAGAAATGGCTCTTGCAAAGGGACATCAGGTGACCTTGATCACAACGCCTACCGCGCTTAAACCCGATCCTCATCCACAGCTTCGACTTCTATTGATCCAGAATGTCGAAGAACTTCTCACACAAATGAAAACGGAAGTCCCTCATCATCAGGTTTTGATTCACGCTATGGCAGTCTCAGACTACACACCTGTTTACATGACAGGCCTTGAGGAAGTTGAGAAGGCTCAAGACCTTCATAGCTTTATCCATCGCGAAAATCAGGAACCGAAAATTTCTTCCAAAGAAGAATACCAAGTGCTCTTTCTAAAGAAAAATCCCAAGATTATCTCGCTCGTCAAAGAATGGAACCCTGCTATTCAACTGATCGGCTTTAAGCTTTTAGTCGACGTTTCTTCTGAAGAGTTGATCCATGTAGCGCGTGAAAGCTTGGTTAAAAATCATGCCAGCATGATCGTTGCCAATGATCTGACCAAGATTCAGAACGGTCAGCATCAAGCCTATCTAGTGACAGATGATCAGGTCCTAGAAGCTTCTACGAAAACAGAAATCGCAGAGGCTATCCTACGTTATATCAAATAAAAAGGAACATATGACACACATTACTTTAGCGGTTACCGGTAGTATTTCCGCCTATAAGGCTGCTGATATTACCAGCCAACTAACCAAATTGGGATTTGAAGTGAAGGTCCTCATGACTCCTTCAGCCCAAAAATTTATCACCCCTTTAACCTTGCAAGTTCTTTCAAAAAACCAAGTAGGGCTAGATGTTATGGTGGAAGACGATCCACGGCGGATCGAGCACATCGACATTGGGAAAGAAACTGACCTCTTTCTTGTCGCGCCAGCCAGTGCCAATACCATTGCTAAATTGGCTATGGGACTGGCAGATAATATGGTCACAAGCACAGCTCTAGCCTTGCCACAAAGAACTAAAAAATTACTGGCCCCTGCTATGAATACAAAAATGCTAGAACATCCCGCTACCCAACGAAATCTAAAACTCATACAAGACTATGGTTACCAGATTATCCAACCTCGTGATGCTGTTCTTGCTTGTGGGGACAAAGGTGCTGGAGCTCTAGCGCCTGTAGAAACTATTGTAGAAACTGTTAAGGAGAATTGTTTATGAGAAAATCATCTTCTATTTCACGAATTGCCATCTTTTTTGCGGTGATGATCACCATTCACTTTGTGACATCTTTCATTCTGCAATTTGTTCCATCAGGAATTCAACCAACCTTGGTTCATATTCCTGTCGTTATCGCCTCTATCATATACGGTCCACGAATTGGAGCTATCTTAGGACTCCTCATGGGACTCTTTAGCCTCACTATGAATACCTTGGTTTTAACACCAGCCAGCTATCTCTTTAGTCCCTTTGTCCCTCACGGGAATCTCTACTCCCTTATCATTGCCATAGTCCCTCGGATTCTCATCGGGGTAACCCCTTACTTCGTCTATCGCTGGATTCGTAATCGTACTGGACTTGTGATCGCTGGAATTGTCGGCTCTATGACCAATACTGTTTTCGTTCTAAGTGGGATTTATTTCTTCTTTGGCAACAGTTTTGGAGGGGGGATTCAACATTTCCTTGGCTTGATTGTCTCTACTAACTCACTCATCGAAGTCATTGCGACAGTACTCATTACCAGTGCAGTCGTTCCATCTCTTGAAAAATTAAAATAACCTTTCAAGCCAAGACCAATTTATCTTGGCTTTTTTTGATGGTGAATTAGCTCTATTTTTTTGAAAAGATTTACAATTATCGCTAGAATTTTCTGAAAAAATTTGCTATAATGTAAGCGATTAAATTATAAGCAAAAAGGAGACGCTTGCATGACCTATCAAGAAAACTACCAAAAATGGCTCAACTTTGCTGAATTACCAGCTTACCTTCGTGATGAGTTGGTCGCAATGGATGAAAAAACAAAAGAAGATGCCTTCTATACCAACCTAGAATTCGGTACAGCTGGTATGCGTGGATTAATCGGTGCTGGTACTAACCGTATTAATATCTATGTTGTTCGCCAAGCAACTGAAGGATTGGCCCAATTGATCGACTCAAAAGGTGAGGAAGCGAAGAAACGCGGTGTTGCGATCGCCTACGACAGCCGTCACTTCTCTCCTGAGTTTGCTTTTGAATCTGCTCAAGTTTTGGCTGCTCATGGGATCAAATCTTATGTATTTGAAAGCCTACGTCCAACACCTGAATTGTCATTTGCTGTTCGTCACCTCCACACATTTGCTGGGATCATGGTAACCGCTAGCCACAACCCTGCTCCATTTAACGGATACAAGGTATACGGTGAAGACGGTGGACAAATGCCTCCAGCAGATGCTGATGCATTGACAGATTACATCCGTGCTATCGAAAATCCATTCGCTGTGAAATTGGCTGACCTTGAAGCAAGCAAGGCTAGCGGTCTGATTGAAGTTATCGGTGAAAACGTCGACGCTGAATACTTGAAAGAAGTGAAAGGCGTTAACATCAACCAAGACTTGATCAATGAATACGGTCGCGACATGAAGATTGTCTACACTCCACTTCATGGTACTGGTGAAATGTTGGCTCGTCGTGCTCTTGCCCAAGCTGGATTTGAAGCTGTTCAAGTTGTTGAAGCTCAAGCTGTTCCAGATGCTGACTTCTCAACTGTTAAATCTCCAAACCCTGAAAACCAAGCTGCCTTTGCTCTTGCTGAAGAACTTGGCCGCAAAGTAGACGCTGATGTATTGGTTGCAACTGACCCAGATGCTGACCGCCTTGGTGTTGAAATCCGCCAACCAGATGGTTCTTACCTCAACCTTTCTGGTAACCAAATCGGAGCGATCATTGCTAAATACATTCTTGAAGCTCACAAAACAGCTGGTACCCTTCCTGCCAATGCTGCCCTCTGTAAATCAATCGTATCAACTGAGTTGGTGACTAAGATTGCAGAAAGCTACGGCGCAACAATGTTTAACGTCTTGACTGGTTTCAAATTTATCGGTGAAAAAATCCATGAATTTGAAACACAACACAACCATACTTACATGCTTGGTTTCGAAGAAAGCTTCGGTTACCTGATCAAACCATTCGTACGTGACAAAGACGCTATCCAAGCCGTTCTTATCGTTGCTGAAATCGCAGCTTACTACCGCTCACGTAGTATGACTTTGGCAGATGGTATCGAAGAAATCTACAAACAATACGGTTACTTCGCAGAAAAAACCATCTCTGTTACCCTTTCAGGTGTGGACGGGGCTGCTGAAATCAAGAAAATCATGGATAAATTCCGTGGTAATGCTCCTAAACAATTTAACAATACAGACATTGCTAAGACAGAAGACTTCTTGGAACAAACAGCTACTACTGCTGACGGCGTTGAAAAATTGACAACTCCTCCAAGCAACGTTCTTAAATACATCTTGGCTGATGATTCATGGTTTGCCGTTCGTCCTTCAGGTACAGAACCAAAAATCAAATTCTACATCGCTACAGTTGGTGAATCTGAAGCAGATGCTAAAGAAAAAATTGCAAATATCGAAGCAGAAATCAATGCTTTTGTAGGCTAAAACACGAGGCTGGGACAAAAGTCCTAGCCTCTCAATTAT
>NZ_KV818853.1:125345-142552 GCF_001815045.1 Streptococcus sp. HMSC065E03
GACGAAATAGAATTCTAACGAATTACCGATTTCTCTCCCACTCTCTCTTTCTTTCGTAGCAAATACCAGCGATTTTATAGAAAATATGGCATACTAGACTTAGAAGAAAGCGAGGTAATCTCATGGAACAATTTTTAGAAGATATTAAAGATCTTGAAGTCACAACTGTCGCGCGTGCGCAAGAAGCGATCGATCAAAAAGAAACAGCGACCTTCTTTATCGGACGCAAGACTTGCCCTTACTGCCGGAAGTTTGCTGCTAAGTTAGCAACTGTCGTAGCTGAAACAAAAGCTCATATCTACTTCATCAATAGTGAAGAACCAAGTCAGCTAGACGCATTACAAGCCTTCCGCTCAACTTACGGCATCCCAACTGTCCCAGGATTTTTACATGTCGAATCCGGTGAAGTCACTGTTCGTTGCGACTCATCCATGTCTGAAGAAGAAATCAAAGCATTCGCTCATTTATAAAAAAATTAGCTAGAGATCATTCTCTAGCTAATTTTCATTTTCCGAAAAAGTCGTCCAAATCTTCTGCTGGGGTTTAGCAAAAGGATAATTGGAAAATTCTTCTGGTGTTAACCAAACAGTCGATTCACTTGCTGGTTGCTCTCCTTCTTTTACTAGGCCGTAACGAAGTTGAACCTGCCACTTGCGATGCGAAAAGACATGCTGGACGATAGGATACGATCTGTCCTGCCATTCAATGGCCAAGTCATAGTCCTGTTCAAAAGAAAGAATTTCGGGGTTACTCTCTGCATCCCCCTTCCCATCCAGTAGAGATAACTGACCTAGGTTCTCAGATAGGCTATCCACTTCGATCAAGGGGAAATGCCAGAAACCTGATAAAAGCCCTTCTCGCTCATTTTTCTCCAACAAGTAGCGTCCTTGACTATCCTTGATAATAAAGGCTGTGAGATAGACAGGTACCGGTTTCTTCTTAGGAGCCTTAATGGGATAACGATCCATGGTCCCATGTTGATAGGCCGCGCTAAACTCCTTAACAGGACTCTCTTCTGGCCGTGGATTGACTGGGGACTCAATATCTGAACCTAAATCCATCAAGGCCTGATTGAAATCACCCGGGCGGTCTGGATCGATCAAGACTTCCATCATGGCCTGAAAAATCTTGCGATTAGTCGGGACTCCGATATCGTAGTCCACCTCAAACAAACGAGCTAAAACCCGCATGACATTGCCATCCACTGCTGGCTCTGGCAAGCCAAAAGAAATACTGGCAATGGCACCAGCTGTATAAGGTCCAATTCCCTTGAGTTTAGAGATAGTCTCATAGCTTGATGGGAAAACACCCCCATGGTCCTCCATGATTTGCTGGGCAGCTTTCTGCATATTGCGGACACGTGAGTAATAGCCCAAGCCTTCCCAAGCTTTTAAGAGTTTTTCTTCAGGAGCTTGAGCCAAATCAGCGATCGTCGGAAACCAGTCTAAAAAACGCTCATAATAAGGAATAACCGTATCCACTCGTGTTTGCTGGAGCATAATCTCTGAGATCCAAATTTTATAAGGATCCTGGGTCTTTCTCCAAGGGAGATCCCGTTTATGGGCATCATACCAGGCTAATAACTTTTCTCGGAAAGAAGCAATTTTTTCCTCCTCCCACATGGTAATCCCGTAATCTTTTAAATCTAACATATTCCTAGTATACCATAGAATGAGTTAGAGTTTAGAAATTCTGATTTTATAAAGAAAAAGAGGCTGGGACAAAAGTCCTAGCCTCTCAATTATTTTTGGATTGTCGAGCAAGACGCAGTGGTTGATGGGCTCTACTACGCTGATTTCTTCAGCTTTTACAGCCCTACTCAACTGTGCGGAGGAGGGACGACGAAATAGAATTCTAACGAATTACCGATATCTGTCCCACTCTCTAAATGTATTTCTTATTGCTCCACAGCTTGAGCTGCTGTAATCAGGGTTAATTTGTAAACGTCATCTGCATTACATCCACGAGAGAGGTCGTTCACTGGTTTGTTCAACCCTTGCAAAACTGGACCTACTGCTGCAAAGCCACCAAGACGTTCAGCCATCTTGTATCCAATGTTACCTGCTTCAATACCAGGGAAGATAAAGACATTAGCTTGACCTGCCACCTTGCTTCCTGGAGCCTTCAAGGCTGCAGTTGCAGGGACAAAGGCTGCGTCAAATTGCAATTCCCCGTCAATTTCAAGGTCTGGACGAAGTTCATGGGCAAGCTTAGTCGCTTCGACAACCTTATCAACACTTTCACCGAAACCAGATCCTTTTGTTGAATAGCTCAACATAGCGATTTTAGGATCAATTCCAAACATCTTGGCTGTGATAGCTGAGTTGATAGCAATTTCGGCTAATCCTTCAGCATCTGGATTGATGTTGATGGCACAGTCGCCGAACAAGTAGCGTTCAGATCCACGAACCATAAGGAAAGCCCCTGAAGTCCGTTTTACATTTGGACGAGTTTTGATAATTTGCAAGGCCGGACGAACAGTTGCGGCTGTTGAGTGAATCGCACCAGATACCATCCCATCAACAATTCCCAGGTGTACCAACATGACACCAAAATAGTTAACGTCGTCTTTCAAGACTTGACGCGCTTCTTCTTCTGTCATTTTGCCCTTACGACGTTCTACCAAGGAAGCTACCATTTCTTCAAAACCTGGATAAGAATGAGGATCGATGACTTCATATCCATCCAAAACCCCTTCGATTTCAAGATAAATCCGAATTTTATCCGGATTACCAAGCAAGACAGGGGTTACTTCTGTCTCGTTCACAATGCGTTTTGTCGCTTGGAGGATACGAGGTTCTTCACCTTCTGGTAATACAATACGTGCATTCTTACCAACGAGGTTGGCTTTGAGATTTTCGAAAACTTCCATGAGTTTTACTCCTTTTAATAATTAATAACTTATTTGAAGCTGTGTTAATACAGCTTGGAAATCTGGAGGCAGTGGACTTTCTATGACCAATTCTTCCTCTAGAAATGGATGATAATAGGATAGACGATGACAATGAAGGGCTTGGCGCTCAATGCCGTCTTCTAAACTTCCACCATAGAGATCATCTCCCAAGAGCGGAAAACCAATATGGGAAAAATGAACGCGGATCTGATGGGTTCGACCTGTGTGTAACTGAATATCCACTAGGTGAATATCACCAAAAGATTGAACAACCTGGTAGCTTGTATGAGCATACTTGCCACCTTTAGCTACCTTTCGGGTGATAATTGAATCTTCATCACGCGCAATCGGAGCAATAATCTCTCCGACAGGATCAAGCTTCCCAGATCCCTTGACCAAGGCATAATAGCGTTTCTGAATCGTTTTAGACTGCAATTGCTTATCCAAGCGGGCATGGGCATAGCCATGTTTGGCAAAAAGCATGACGCCACTAGTATCCTTGTCCAGGCGAGTGACAATGTGAACCTGCTGGTTCTCGTAGCCCTGTTTCACATAATAGCCTTTTACAAAATTGGCTAAGGTATTGGAATGAATCGCACTTGGAATAGAAGCAATCCCAAAGGGTTTGTTTAAGACCAAAAAATGATCATCTTCAAACAAAATATCCAAAGGCCGATCCATGGGCTTTAGGGTTTCGAAACCTTCTTCTGCTGGAATATCAATGACCAAGCGATCCCCAATATCCAACAAATAAATTGCATTCTCCGGACGTCCATTGACAAGGATCTGGCCACCACGAAACTTAATCTTTGCTAAGAGACCCTTAGAAACCTCGTGCTTTTTCAGGAAGGTCTTGATCTTGACATGCTCATCGACAGTGAATTCAAATCTCATTCTCTATCATCTCCGATAAAGGCATCCTTGACCCGATTCCAGAAGCTGGTGTGACTGGAGCTTGCCACAAAATTAATCTTATGGTTGTCAATCTGATATTCTACCTTTGCAATATTACGGTAAGAATAGGTTGAATTGTCAACAGAGATAATGTGAAAGCCAGGTCTCGTCGGTGTAATCTCGATCTTATCCTTTTTAGGGACAATGACAGAAGAACCCAAGGTACGATAAACACGGTTGTTGAGACTGGCGATCTCAGCGATTTGCAGCGCCTCAATAGTTGGGTGAAGGACTGCTCCTCCCAAGGATTTATTGTAAGCCGTACTTCCTGTAGGAGTCGAAACGGTGATCCCGTCTCCTCTGAAGCGCTCAAAATCCACTCCATTAATCGTGAGATCAGCAACCATGGTTCGGTCGCTTCTCTTAATCGTTGCTTCGTTCAAAGCTCTCATGGTACGGGTTTCCCCATTTTCGAAAGTAATCTTGACATTCAAAATAGGGTAAGAAACCTTAGCGCCTGTATCATATTTCAAATTCTCAACCAGCTTATCGATTTCACTGTCTAAGTAATCCGTATAGAATCCTAAGTGTCCGGTATGGACGCCAACAAAGCGAACCCGATCCAACTGGTGTTCATACTTGTGAAAGGCTGATAACAACATCCCATCGCCACCAATTGAAATCACAATATCCGGGTGCTTCTCCGTCAAAATAAAATTATTTTTCCGAAGCTTGTAGCGCAACTGCTGAAAAACCTCTTCACTTTGACGCTTGCGATTGCGAATAATGGATACTTTTTTACCTGTAGTCTTCATCTGTGTCATCACTATTTCCAACGCCATCATTTAACTTACGATGAAGTGGATCAAACAGGGCTTGAGCCTCCTGAATCGCATCCCGAATTGCCCCCATCTCTTCATCCAAGAGATAGGCCAGGTTTGCTGTCGTCTCTAAGCGTTTTTTGATCTCGTCTGGAAAGTCTCCTTTATATTTATAATTGAGCGAGTGTTCAATGGTTGCCCAAAAATTCATGGACAAAGTCCGAATTTGAATCTCTGCTAAGATCGTTTCATTTCCATCAATGGTATCGACCGGATACTCAACCACGACGTGGTAACTCCGGTAGCCACTTGATTTCTTGTGGCGGATATAATCTCGCTCTTGGACCACGCGCATATCCTGCCGTTGTCTCAGAACCTCTAGGATCTCTTCGACGTCATCCACAAACTGGACCATGATGCGAAGACCAGCAATATCTTGCATATCCTGAGCCAGATTTTCTTCAGAAATATTTCTTCGGATCATCTTTTCGCGAATGCTCTCAATCGGCTTGACCCGTCCTGTAACAAACTCAATTGGAGAATGCTTTTGTTGCTTACGATATTGCTTACGAATCCCACGCAGTTTGATTTTTAATTCCCCAACTGCTTGGATATACGGATCTAAGAAGTTTTCCCAATCAATTGCCATCCTACCACCTTGTAATCTGAACCATTTTTGTATACAATAAACACATCTCTTATTATATCATGAATCGCTTTTGAAAAAAAGCAAAGGACCACAAAATGAACCATTTAGAAATTGAATACAAAACCATGCTAGACAAGGAGGAATACCAATCCCTCCTTCCACTTTTTGCTGATACAGAATTGGTTGTCCAAACCAATCACTATATCGATACACCCGACCAGCTCATCCGTAAGGAAAAAATGGCCTTGCGGGTGCGTACTTTCACAGATCAGGCTGAATTGACTCTCAAAGTCCCTGAAGATGTTGGCCATTTCGAGTACAATCAAGACCTCAACCCAGAAGAAACCAAGGCGATCCTTCAACACCAACAGTTTCCTGACGGGGAAATCAAAAATCTCTTGATCTCTAAAAAAATCCCTGTTGAGCAACTCGCGGTCTGGGGAAGCCTTACAACAGAACGATTCGAAAAAGAAACTGATGCAGGCTTAGTAGCACTAGACCGCAGTCTCTATCTAGACACTGAAGATTATGAATTAGAAATCGAGGTCGAAACTGCTGAGCAGGAAGAAAATTTCCATCAGTTCATCAAAGAGCATGGAATCGTCTACAAAGCTGCTAAAAATAAAATCGCCAGATTGGCGGAAAGATTGTAAAATAGCTGAAATTATCGCAAATTTTTGCTAAAATAGTGCTAAGATCAAAAATCTAAATGAGGTTGGAATCACATGTCAGATAAAAAAAATATGAAGCTCTTCTCTCTCAATTCAAATCCAGAGATTGCGCAAAAGATTGCGGATCACGCTGGGGTTCCACTTGGGAAAATTTCATCCCGTCAATTCTCAGATGGTGAAATCCAAGTCAATATTGAGGAAAGTGTTCGTGGATATGATATTTATATCATTCAATCAACCAGTTTCCCTGTCAACAATCACTTGATGGAACTGTTAATTATGGTAGATGCTTGCCAACGGGCCAGCGCAAATACTGTCAATGTGGTCATGCCTTACTTCGGTTATGCCCGCCAAGACCGGACTGCTGCTCCTCGCGAACCAATCACAGCTAAGCTCGTCGCAAACATGTTGGTCAAAGCTGGGGTGGATCGCGTTGTCACACTGGATCTCCATGCTGTTCAGGTTCAAGGTTTCTTCGATATTGCCGTGGATAACCTCTTTACCATTCCACTTTTTGCAGAACACTACATCAACAAAGGTCTAACAGGGCCTGATGTCGTCGTCGTCAGCCCTAAAAACTCTGGTGTCAAACGAGCTCGTAGTTTAGCTGAATATCTTGATGCACCGATTGCGATCATTGATTACGAGCAAGATGATGCGAACCGTGATTATGGCTATATTATCGGGGATGTCAAAGATAAGAAAGCGATCTTGATTGACGATATCCTCAATACCGGTAAGACATTCTCAGAAGCTGCGAAAATCGTCGAACGAGAAGGAGCTACTGAAATTTATGCTGTATCAAGCCATGGTTTATTTGTAAAAGGTGCTGTCGAGTTATTAGACCAAGCTCCGATCAAAGAAATCTTGGTAACTGATTCTGTTGCTCCAAATGGACCAACTCCAAAAAATATTAACTATCTGACAGCTAGCGAACTGATCGCTGAAGCTATTGTTCGCATTCAAGAAAGAAAACCTGTTAGTCCTCTATTTGCCTACCACAAGAAATAAGGTCTTAATGTGATATATTTTGATAATGCCGCAACAACTCCCCTTCTACCTGAAGTCATTGATAAAATGTCTGAAACTATGAAGACCACTTTTGGAAATCCATCGAGCCTTCATGCTCATGGACGGATGGCTAGTAAACTTCTCCGAGAATCTCGCGAGCAGATTGCTCAGTCACTCCATACTCTTCCAAATCGGATTTTCTTCACCTCAGGTGGATCAGAAAGTAATAATACCGTTATAAAAGGCTACTGCTTGAAACACCAAGCAGATGGCAAACACATCATTACGACCGCTTTGGAACACCATGCGGTTCTAGAACCCATCGAATACCTTGTAGAACGTTTCGGTTTTGAAGTTACGATCGTCCAACCAAGAGTTGGACGCATTCTGGCTAGTGATATCAAGGCCGCTCTTAGACCGGATACTATTCTTGTCTCTACCATGTTTGCCAATAACGAGACTGGCGATCTTCTACCGATTAAAGAAATCGGAGAACTCTTAAAAGATCATCCAGCTGCCTTTCACGTTGATGCTGTCCAAGCAATCGGAAAGGTCCCTGTCTATCCCGAAGAGTTGGGAATTGATTTTCTCAGTGCTTCTGCCCACAAATTCCATGGACCAAAGGGAGTTGGTTTCCTTTATGCAGCTGTCCCAGACTTTGATAATCTCATCCATGGTGGGGATCAGGAAAGTAAGATGAGAGCCAGCACGGAAAATCTCATTTCTATTGTCGGGATGGCAACTGCGCTTCAGCAAGCTACACTTCATCAAGAAGAAAATTTCAACCAGGTTCAAAAACTTGGCCAGGAACTAGTCAATGGTTTAGCAGCCTACGACTACTACGTAAATGCGAATGACGATCATCTTCCATTTGTTTGGAACCTTGGCTTTCCGGGTGTCCAAAATGATGTATTATTGATGCGACTCGATCTTGCTGGAATTTCTGTCTCTACAGGTTCTGCTTGTACCGCCGGTACAGTTCAACCCAGCCATGTCCTTGAGGCGCTCTATGGAAAAGATAGCTCACGCCTAAAAGAATCCCTTCGAATTAGTTTTTCAGAACTCAATACCGTAGAGGAGGTTCAAGACTTCCTCTCAAAACTTAAAGAAATTTTATCATAGGAGAACAATATGGCTTTTGAAACAAGTGTTTCATTGAAAGACTGCAAATATACCTATAGTCTACACCCAAATGTTAAAAAATATACCTTACGTGACAATACATTTGCTGTTACAAAAGTTGGAAATTACGAGTTAAATCGTTTGCTCGAAGCTGTTCCAAATAGCGGTGAAGGCTTCTTGCTTAAAATTATCTTCAACAAAGACCTCACAGGTTTTAAAATCAATATTACAGATAAGTCTGGACTTCGTCTGGTGAATATCTTTAAAAATCCAGAAAATGACATTATCCAACAAAAATTTTATTTCCTAATGGATAGTCTTGTCGAAAGAGAAATTTTCAACAAAACAGAGGTCTAATATGGTAACCCTAACTTATATCGACGCTTACCAAGTAGAACGAATGACTACTTATCCCGACCTTGCAGCCTGCATCCTAGCATTTTCAGGCTGTGTAACCCTGCCTGACTCTTACTCAATTGTTTCCATTGAATACAAGGGTGAAAAACTCCCCTATAAGGGGAGAGTCGATGGGCTCTATGCTTTTTTGGAAAAGGTAGAGCAAGCTGAAAACTAAGCTGATGGTGATGGAACTCTCCCATCACCATCAGCTTTTTCTTTAGACAAAAATATTTTTGAAAAACCGTTCAAGATAGTTGATTTTTTCACAATCTTCCTATACAATAAGAGGGAAAGGTTGTGATATTGTGAAACATGATAAAAATACTCCAATTCCACGCGCAACAGCAAAACGCTTATCGCTCTACTACCGCATTTTTAAACGCTTTAACTCTGAAAAAATAGAGCGCGCCAATTCCAAGCAAATTGCGGATGCAATTGGGATTGACTCTGCTACTGTTCGCAGAGATTTTTCTTATTTTGGTGAATTGGGAAGACGTGGATTTGGTTATGATGTAAAAAAACTGATGAACTTCTTTGCAGATCTTTTAAATGACAATGCTATTACTAATGTCGCTATTGTTGGGATCGGAAATATGGGAAGCGCCCTTCTTAATTACCGTTTCCATGAGCGAAATAAAATGAAAATTGTCATGGCTTTTGATGTAGATGATCATGAACTGATTAATACCAAAAGTAAGGATGGGATCCCCATTTATGGGATTTCTACGATCAAAGAGAATCTCAAAAAAGAAGGCATTCAAACAGCCATTCTAACTGTTCCAAGTGTTAAGGCTCAAGAAGTTGCTAGTCTTTTAGTAGATGCTGGTGTCAAAGGAATTCTAAGCTTTTCTCCAGTCCATCTGACAGTTCCTAAAGAGGTTGTTGTCCAATATGTCGATCTTACTAGTGAATTGCAAACACTTCTTTATTTTATGCGTAAAAACGAAGAATAAAGACTTATACTTCAACAACAAAAAGGTTGGAACAAGAAGGTTCCAACCTTTTTTATACCAAATAATCCGTTTCTTCTCGATAACTATAGTAGTTTTCTTCGGATACAATCAAATGATCCAATAGGGTCAACCCCATTACTTCACAGGCCTCTAAGACTCGCTGAGTGACTTCATCATCATTTTTACTGGGGAACACAGCACCAGATGGATGATTGTGAGCCAAGATAATGGAGGTTGCCATGTGCTTCAGTGCATAATGCAGGATTTCACGCGGCTCCGCGATACTTCGATTCACTGTTCCAATAAAGATCGTCTGTTGATGAATAATTTCATTTTGGGTATTCAAATAAAGGGCAACTAGGTGCTCCTGCTTTTTATGGCCAATTTCCTGTTGAATTTTATGGGCCAATTTCTGACTACTCATGATTTGTTCGGAACTCATTAGTTCATCTTTATGAATCCTTCGTCCAAACTCAATAACAGCCTGAAGTTCGATGGCCTTCACCCGGCCAATACCTGAGATTTCCTGTAGCTCCTCTAGGGTTAATTGACTTAACTCCTTTAAACTATTAACCGAACTCAAAAGACCTTGTGCAATCTCATAAACGCTTTTTTTCTTATTACCTGTCCGTAAGAGAATGGATAGCAATTCTTGATGACTCAGCTTATCTACCCCTTCAGAAACCAAACGTTCTCTAGGAAGCAAAGATGGTTCAATAAATGATATGTCGTACATAATTTCCTCCTCACTTATTAATTCGTAATAAATAGAGAAAACGACGACCTTGCATTATTTACAGGCGATTTCTTCCTTCAAATCATCTAACACTAAGACTTCATCTTTATTAAAGCGGATCTGGTAACCTGTTTGAACTTGTTCAAGCTCTTTTAAAAACTGTTGAATTTCACAGCGAATCAAGTACTCCTGGCTCTGAGGAATGGCCTCTAAAGCTTGGTAGACCTGCTCTACTTCATAGATTCCTTTCGTAATTAAACCATTTCGTGGAAAATCGTTTACTAAGAGATTATAGAAATGATGCAAGAGATGATAAATTCGCTCTTTTGTCACTATTCTACCTCCTTATCATACTCTTTCCCCTTTATTATATACTGATTTTCCCTTAATATTATGACAAGTTCCTTACATTATATTACCAATCTCTTACAATTTTACAAGAATTTCTCCTAGCTTCCTACATAGAAAAAGCCCAGACATTTCTGTCTCGGGCTTTATTTTCTTAAAGTTGCATTTGATTATAAGACTTGCTGAATGAATCCAGGATGTCTTTTGGAGCCTTGTCATAGTCAACAGAGGTTTCCAAATTTCCTTTTACAATCGTACGGTAAGTCGCTGCAGCATCCTCACAGGTCACCAAGGTGATCTCATTAACGCCTTCACGATCTTGAATAACATCTACACGGTCCGGAGTCACTGTCTCAACAGACGAGATGACATAAGTATAGATTTTTTCTTTATCCGTGATGTAGATCTTCATACCCGCCTTGGCTTTCTCTAATGGTGAGAATAACATGGCATTTGCTCCAGTTAGTCCAAATACGTGGTGACTAGCAAGAGAATAATTGCCTTGTCCCATGACTTGGTTTTCCTTCATGGTCCCTGCTCCGTAGTAGAGGGCTACATTTTCAAGCCCCTTAAAGATCGGAAGGTTCATGTTTAATTCAGGAATCGAAATTCCCCCAATTACTGGTAGTTTTTGAGCTTGCCATTGGGCATTGATGACAGCTTCCGTCGAAAGTGACTGGACATGTTGGAAATCAAAGCTCGTCTTCACTTCTTTATTCTTATCAATGGTTTTTTTATCGACCTTGCTAACCTGATATTGGTTGGTATGCCAAACCATAATCATGTTTCGGATCGGAGCATTGAAAATCAAGAGAAGCGAGAGAATAATCAAAAGTGTTGCAACGATGTTGATAAGAGTATTGCGTAAACTCTTTTTCTTTTTTCTTTTGCGTGACATGCTGTCCCCTTATCTATTCGTTTTCTTCCACTACTTCTTCATCTTTTTCATCAGGCTGGACAGTTGTAAAGGTCACAATTTTCGCATCCTGATCCAGTCTCATGACTTTCACACCCTGAGTCGAACGACCCGTTTGAGAAATGTCAGCCACACCTGTCCGGATCATAACTCCGGTATCGGTAATGATCATCAGATCTTCATCCCCTTTAACGGTTAAAAGACCAGCTAACGGACCATTTTTCTCTGTAATATTGGCTGTTTTGATTCCTTTACCACCACGGCCCTTGGTTGGGTATTCGCCAGCTATCGTCCGCTTACCATACCCTTTTTCAGTAATGACCAATACTTCGTCCTGGTCGGTAATAACACTTGCCCCAACAACCTTGTCTCCATCACGGAGATTCACACCACGTACACCTGTAGCAGAACGTCCCATATTCCGAACTACTGCCTCATTAAAGCGGACTGAATATCCATATTTGGTACCGATAATGACGTCAGTATTGCCATCTGTAAGGAAGACATTGATCAATTCATCCTCGTCCCGTAGGTTCAGAGCTTTCAGACCGTTCTGACGGATATTTGAAAATTCTGCTACGTTAGTGCGCTTGACTACACCTTGTCGCGTCGTAAAGAAGAGATAAGACTCATCACTGCGATCTTGCTCCACATTGATAATGGTTTGAATCGATTCACCTTCGTCCAATTTTAAGAGGTTGACGATTGGTAATCCTTTAGCTGTCCGGCCATATTCTGGAATCTCATAACCTTTCAGACGATAGACACGCCCCTTATTGGTAAAGAAGAGCAAATGATCATGGGTGCTCGTAGAAACCAATTCACGAACAAAGTCATCGTCCTTCACACCGGTTCCTTGGACCCCACGTCCACCACGTTTTTGTGCAGTAAATTCAGCTTGGTCCAAGCGTTTGATGTATCCTTTATTAGAAAGGGTGATTAAGACATCTGTTTCTTCAATCAAGTCCTCATCTTCAAGAGAAAGAACTTCCCCTACCATCAACTCAGTTCGACGAGCATCGCCAAACTTGCGTTTGACTTCTTCTAATTCTTCCTTGATGATAGTCGCCACACGCTCTGGTTTAGCCAAAATATCAGCCAAATCAGCAATCAAGGCAACCAAGTCGTCATATTCACTCTGGATCTTGTCTCGTTCCAAACCGGTCAAACGACGAAGACGCATGTCCAAAATGGCTTGACTTTGACGTTCAGAAAGCTTGAATTTAGCCATTAATTCAGCTTGTGCTTCAGCATCTGTCTGGCTATTGCGGATGATCCGGATCACTTCATCGATGTGATCCAAGGCAATGAGCAAACCTTCCAAGATATGGGCACGTGCTTCCGCTTTTTCTTTATCAAAGATGGTCCGTCGAGTCACTACTTCTTTCTGGTGCTCGATATAAGCACCTAAAATTTGGCGAAGAGAAAGAATCTTTGGAACGCCATTTTGGATCGCTAACATATTGAATCCAAAATTGGTTTGCATTTGTGTCATCTTAAAGAGGTTGTTCAAAATAACGTTGGCCGAAGCATCTCGGCGGACCTCAATCACAAAACGAACCCCTTCACGGTTTGATTCATCCCGTACAGCTGTAATCCCTTCGATCCGTTTTTCTTGCACCAAGCGAACGATGTGCTCGTGCACCTTGGTTTTATTGACCATATAAGGGAACTCAGTGACAACAATCCGTTCACGGCCACTCTTGGTTACTTCAATCTCTGTACGAGAACGAAGAACGATCGAGCCTTTTCCTGTTTCATAGGCTTTGTGGATACCCGATTTCCCCATAACCAAAGCCCCTGTCGGAAAATCTGGACCAGGAAGAACTTCCATAAGTTCACGGGTCGTTACCTCAGGATTATCCATCATCAGTTTCACTGCGTCAATGGTTTCTCCCAAATTGTGAGGAGGAATATTGGTAGCCATCCCAACGGCAATCCCAGTAGCACCATTAACCAGAAGGTTAGGGAAACGTGCAGGTAAGACCAAAGGTTCGCGTTCGCTGGCATCATAGTTATCTACGAAATCAACTGTATTTTTGTTGATATCCCGCAACATTTCAAGAGCGATCTTACTCATACGAGCTTCGGTATACCGTTGTGCAGCGGCGCCATCACCGTCCATAGAACCAAAGTTTCCATGACCGTCCACTAACATGTAACGATAGCTCCACCATTGCGCCATCCGAACCATGGCTTCATAAATAGAGAAATCCCCGTGTGGGTGGTATTTACCCATAACATCCCCTGTGATACGGGCTGACTTCTTATGTGGTTTATCTGGCGTAACACCCAATTCATTCATACCATACAAAATACGACGGTGAACGGGTTTTAAACCATCCCGAACATCAGGGAGGGCACGAGCTACGATAACACTCATCGCATAATCGATAAAACTCGTCTTCATTTCTGATGTTAAATTCACATCAATTAGATTATTATCCTGCATTCAAAAAATGCCTCTCTTTACTTAATTCACCATACTATTATAACACATTTTAGCCTATTTTTCTTCTTAGGAACACAAACGTAAAAACGTTTACATCAAGGATTCATACTGTTTCAGATGACAAAGACTTTCAAAAGTGGTAGAATGAAGTCGTATGAGAATCTATCTCAAAAAAAAATGAAGGAGACGTTTAGACTCATGGATTTGACTAAACAACACAAAAAAGTTATCCTTGTCGGTGACGGTGCCGTAGGTTCATCTTATGCATTTGCACTTGTCAACCAAGGAATTGCACAAGAGCTTGGAATTATCGAAATTCCTCAATTGCACGAAAAAGCTGTCGGAGATGCGCTTGACCTTAGCCACGCCCTTGCCTTCACTTCACCTAAGAAGATCTATGCGGCTGAGTACGCTGACTGTGCGGATGCTGACCTTGTTGTAATTACTGCAGGTGCTCCTCAAAAACCAGGTGAAACTCGCCTTGATCTTGTTGGTAAAAACCTTGCCATTAACAAATCAATCGTAACACAAGTTATTGAATCAGGATTTAACGGTATCTTCCTTGTAGCTGCTAACCCAGTTGACGTTTTGACATACTCTACATGGAAATTCTCAGGATTCCCTAAAGAACGCGTTATCGGTTCTGGTACTTCTCTTGACTCAGCTCGTTTCCGTCAAGCACTTGCTGAAAAATTGGACGTTGATGCTCGTTCAGTGCACGCCTACATCATGGGTGAACATGGAGACTCAGAATTCGCTGTATGGTCACACGCTAACATCGCTGGTGTAAACCTTGAAGAATTCCTTAAAGACACTCAAAACGTTCAAGAAACTGAATTGATCGAATTGTTCGAAGGTGTTCGTGATGCTGCTTACACCATCATCAACAAAAAAGGTGCTACATACTACGGTATCGCTGTTGCCCTTGCTCGTATCACTAAAGCAATCCTTGATGATGAAAATGCAGTACTTCCACTTTCTGTATTCCAAGAAGGTCAATATGGTGTTAGCAACGTCTTTATCGGTCAACCTGCCATCGTAGGTGCACACGGTATTGTACGTCCAGTGAACATCCCATTGAACGATGCGGAACAACAAAAAATGAAAGCTTCTGCTGATGAATTGCAAGCAATCATTGATGAAGCATGGAAAAACCCTGAATTCCAAGAAGCTTCTAAAAACTAAGAAAAAAACATCTCCTTATTAAAAAGGGGATGTTTTTTAGCTGCTTTATTTGGATTTGTCAGCAAGGATTTCAAGCAAATAAGGCACAACGAGATTGCTCTCTATGTCTTTCAAAGAAGAAATCCATTTAAAGTCTGTATGCTCTTCTGGATCTAATATAAAATCACGCTCTTCCAAAATCTCGCCAGCATAAACTAGGCATGTAAAGACAGTATCTTTGCTGGCATCAAATTGACTATCTTCGTGGATAATCTTATTAATCCGAAGCTTTTGATTAACCTCCTCCATAGCCTCACGTAGAGCAGCCTCTCTGGGCAATTCATTCTCTTCTACACTTCCACCTGGAATATCCCAATAAGATGGATAGACATTAGGGAGACCTCGCTTTATTTTCGAGCGTTTGATAAGCAGATACTTCCCGTCTTTCTCAATCAAGGTATGGGCGATTAATTTTACTGTCATTGCATGTTCCTCCAAGAAAGAGCAAAAAAGACTCCGAGGAGCCTCGTTATGAATCATCCACCCTGAGGGAATCGAACCCCCATCTCAAGAACCGGAATCTTACGTGATATCCATTACACTAAGGGTGGCAACTGTTATAGTATATCAAATTCTCGAGAATTTTACAAGTAAAAAAAGCTTACCGAGAGGTAAGCTTTTTGAATATTACAATTCGATATCGCCAAACAAGTCAGCCATTGAGAATCCAGTTTGAGTTTCTGGAAGATCAAAGTCGCGTTTTTCTTGTTTTGGACGACGTGGGCGAGATTGACGTTTTTCTTGTTTTTCGCCTTCTTCTTGAGCTGGACGTTCTTCAAGAGCTTTGATAGAAAGTGATACACGTTCATCTGCAGCATTTACTTCAAGAACTTTAACAGTTACTTCTTGTCCAACTTTAAGAACATCTTTTGGATTTTCAACACGTTTGTGTGAAATTTGTGAGATGTGTACAAGTCCGTCGATACCTGGCAATACCTCAACGAATGCACCGAAGTCAGTCAAACGTTTAACAGTTCCTTCGATAACATCACCAGCAGCCAATTTTTGTTCAACGCCATCCCAAGGTCCAGGGGTTGTAGCTTTCAATGAAAGTGATACACGACCTTCTTCTTCGTTCAAGTCAAGAACTTTCACTTGGATTTCTTCACCAACAGTTACAACTGATTTAGGTGATACGTTGCGTTCGTGTGATAATTCTGTCAAGTGAACCAATCCATCAACACCACCAAGGTCAATGAAGGCACCGAAGCTTGTGATACGTGCAACTTTACCAGTTACGACATCACCAACGTTCAATTTACCAAATACTTCTGCGCGTGCTGCAGCTGATTCAGCTTCAACAACTTCACGACGTGAAAGGATAAAGCGGTTTTCTTTTGGATCTACTTCTTTGATTTTAGCATCAAATTCTTGACCTACGAAACGTTCAGTGTTACGTACAAAACGAGTATCAAGCATTGAAGCTGGAATAAATCCACGAAGTCCTTCAAATTCTACTGAAAGTCCGCCCTTAACAGCGCGAGTTCCTTTAACAGTAACAACTTCTTCTTCACGTCCAACCAATTTGTCCCATGCTTTGCGAGCTTCCAAACGTTTTTTAGATACAAGGTAAGTTACTGTATCAGTATCTTTACCAACTACTTGACGAAGAACAAGCAATTCAAGTGTTTCACCTGGTTTTACCAAGTCGTTGATGTCAGCATCACGATCGTTTGTCAATTCGCGAAGAGTCAAGACACCTTCGACACCAGTTCCAGAGATTGCAACGTTAGCTTGGTTCGCGTCAACTGTCAATACTTCAGCAGTAACAACGTCACCTGGTTCAACTTGGCTAACACTGTTTAGCAAATCTTCAAATTCATTCATCTAAAAAATCCTCCAACAATCAAGTTTTCTATAACTTGACATACTTATAATTATTTTTCCTAAGCAAGCACTCGCAATGAGATCATCTACAATCTTTAACGACTCATCCTATAAAGAAATAAAATACCTGGATAGATATTTTATCACTTATCTGATATTACCTAAGAACTGGGGTAGCTGGATTCGAACCAACGCATGAGGGAGTCAAAGTCCCTTGCCTTACCGCTTGGCTATACCCCATGAATGAAATGGAGAGAGAGGGATTCGAACCCCCGAACCCGAAGGAGCGGA
>NZ_KV818853.1:142652-190480 GCF_001815045.1 Streptococcus sp. HMSC065E03
GATTTACAGTCCGCCGCGTTTAGCCTCTTCGCTATCTCTCCATATAAATCAACAGGATCTATTATACCATTGATTTACTATGATTGCAAGCCCTTATTTATTCAAATTATAATTTTCTATTAAAATTTCAACGGCTTTTTCAAGTTTTTTGTAAAGAGAATCCACATTTCCATTTTTGATAATGGCAAATTGACCAGACATGTCTGCAATTTCACCAATCGTTTTCTTTCCAATGGACAAAGTGAATCCATCAAAAGTGTCTTTCCCGACGGTTACTTTACTATCAACGATTTGAATCTCAATTTTCTTATCTTTTTTACTCATTTCAACCCTCTTTTCACTTTTTCTATTTTACAAAAATTCTCTTGATGACGCAAGAGAAAAGGGAGTGGGTCAGAAAGAATTTAGTTAGAAATTCCTTCTTTATCCCACCCCCGCAAGAGTCATTCGGCACTCTTCTATTCCTAAAAGCGAATGAAGAGAAAGATTGGCTACTGCGTCTTTTCCTTAAGACTTGTTCTCATTGAAGCCTGGACACTTTGTTTCAGACGCTTTCGGTTTAATCGACTTTGACAATCCATCCTTTTGGTGCTTCGACATCACCAAATTGGATACCGGTCAACTCGTCATAAAGCTTCCGTGTGACAGGACCTACTTCTGTTTCAGAATAGAAGACATGGAAGTCATCACCGTGTTGAACGCCTCCGATCGGAGAGATGACAGCTGCGGTACCACAAGCTCCTGCTTCTACGAAGCGATCCAAGTCATTGATAAAGACATCCCCTTCAATTGGTGTCATACCAAGACGGTGTTCTGCTAAGTAAAGCAAAGAATACTTGGTGATCGATGGCAAGATAGAAGGACTCAATGGCGTCACAAATTCGTTATTAGCAGTAATACCAAAGAAGTTTGCAGAACCAACTTCTTCAATCTTGGTGTGCGTCGCTGGATCGAGATAAATCACGTCAGAGAAGTTACGATCATGCGCAATCTTACCTGGCAACATACTAGCTGCGTAGTTCCCACCAACTTTTGCAGCCCCTGTACCATGTGGTGCAGCACGGTCATACTCATCTTGAATCAAGAAGTTCGTTGGAACCAAACCACCTTTAAAGTAGTTACCGACAGGCATGGCAAAGATAGTAAAGATATACTCATCTGCTGGATGCACACCAATAATATCACCAACACCGATCAACAGAGGACGAAGGTAAAGGGTAGCTCCTGTACCATATGGTGGAACATACTCTTCATTTGCTTTAACAACTGCCTTACAAGCATCCACAAACATATCCGTTGGAACTTGAGGCATCAACAAACGATCTGCTGTACGTTGCAAACGTTTAGCGTTTTGATCTGGACGGAACAATTGGATACTTCCATCTTTTGTACGGTAGGCTTTTAAGCCTTCAAAGGCTTGCTGACCGTAATGCAAACTTGGAGAAGATTCGGACAAATGCAAGGTCGCATCTTCTGTCAATTCCCCTTTTTCCCAAGCTCCATTGCGATAATGTGCCAAATAGCGATAAGGTAATTTCATATATGAAAAGCCAAGGTTTTCCCAATCAAGTGATACTGTCATGATAGTGCTCCTTTTAATTCTTTCTATTCCTAGTCGATCTGATGTAGGTCGATTCAGTTTCTCAATCTATGTACACTATTGTACACCATTTCATGAGAATTTCAAGCGAAATTTTCAATTTTCAGAAAATTTATTTTTAAAGAAAGTCAGTCCTAGAATGGACCGACGCTTTCTTTTATTTGATGGTAGCTGAAAAAACTTCTTGATCCGAAATGGTATCGTTAACAAAGGATCCATTGCTTGTTCTTTCAGAAATGCTTAATTGTGTCAAATCAACTTCTGTCACCTGACCTGTTGTAGAAGTGATTTGAAGGATTTGATCTTGTTCTGCCACTTCTTCTTGGCTCGTAAAGAGATCAAAATCTCCCTGGTCAGTGAAGACTGGACCTGCCTTGAAGACGCGGTGTGGTTTATTTTTCAACTCACGCAAGACCTGTAGTCCCCGTTTAGCCCGACTGGTCACAGGAATATCGTCTTGTAACATCCGTTTGAGACTGCCTCGTTGAGTCAAAATGTACATGCTTGGAGTTGTCGACTTAAAGGCGGCAGCAACTTGATCTCCGTCTTTGAGGTTAATGGCTTTGACCCCTGCTGCTTTGGCTCCTACGACAGGGACCTCCTCAATATTGAAGCGCAACCCATAACCATTTTTAGTAATGATCATGATGTCTTCAAGGACAACTGGCGCAACTGCTACAATACGGTCGTCTTGGTCTTTTAGCTTAGCATACTTAGTCGATTTAGAACGATAGGTCCGCCATGGGCTCAATTCCTTGCGTTCAAAGCGCTTGATTTGTCCTTGTTGAGTTGCCGCAAAGTAGGTTACTCCCTCAAACTGATCTACAATCTCCGCAAAGAGAATTTCTTCCTCTTGCTCGAAATTTGTCAAGGTCTGACTGAGGTGCTCTCCGATATCCTTCCACTTGGTATCTGTCAATTCATGAATTGGTCGATAAATGGCATTCCCCAAGTTGGTAAAGAGTAAGAGATGCTGAGTGGTCTTAGCAGGCTCTACAAAAATCAACTCGTCATCGTCTCGCTTACCGACTTCTTCCAGTGTTGAGGCATTGAAAGAACGAGGCGAGGTCCGTTTGATATATCCAGCACGGGTTACGCTGACGAAGGTTTCCTCTTCAACAATGAGACTAGCTGTATCAATCTCGATCGTTTTAGCAGTGTCTTGCAACTCACTGCGACGCGGATTACCAAAGAGCTTCTTGACTTCACGCAACTCTTTCTTCATAAGATTAAACATGGTCCGTTCATCCCCAATGATGGCTGCCAAGGTCGCGATTTGCTCCTTGAGACTGGCATGCTCTTCTTCCAAGGTGACGATATCTGTATTGGTCAAACGGTACAATTGCAAAGTAACAATAGCTTCTGCTTGTTCTTCCGTGAAATCGTAGCTGACCTGGAGGTTTTCCTTGGCATCTGCCTTGTTATCAGAAGCGCGGATCAAGGCAATGACTTCATCGAGGATGGAAATCACGCGGATCAAGCCCTCTACGATGTGGAGCCGTCGTTCTGCCTTTTCCTTATCAAAGCGCGAGCGAGCGACAATGATATCCCGACGGTGAGCAATGTAGCTAGAGAGAATCGGTACGATCCCCACTTGACGAGGGGTATAGTTGTCAATCGCCACCATATTGAAGTTGTAGTTGACCTGCAAGTCTGTGTACTTGAACAAGTAGTTCAAAATCAAATCTGCATTGGCATCTTTTTTGAGCTCAATGGCAATACGAAGACCATCTCGGTCAGACTCATCCCGAACCTCAGCGATACCTGCCACCTTGTTGTTGACACGAACATCATCGATCTTCTTGACCAAAACAGCCTTGTTGATCTCATAAGGGATCTCGGTAACCACAATTTGCTGCTTACCGCCCTTGAGCTGCTCGATCTCTGTTTTAGATCGGACAACTACTCGGCCCTTACCAGTTTCATAGGCTTTCTTAATCTCATCCCGGCCTTGGATAATGGCGCCAGTTGGGAAATCAGGTCCAGGTAAAAACTCCATGAGCTTGTCTACCTTGGCAGATGGATGGTCAATCATGTAGACCACGGCATCAATGACTTCAGCAAGATTATGTGGTGGAATATCTGTCGCATAACCAGCTGAAATCCCTGTTGCCCCATTGACTAAGAGATTTGGAAAGGCTGCCGGCAAAACAGTTGGCTCTTTTTCTGTATCGTCAAAGTTCCAGGCAAAAGGCACTGTATTCTTTTCGATATCTTGCAAAAGATAACCCGCAATTTCAGACAAGCGCGCCTCGGTATAACGCATAGCCGCTGGTGGATCACCGTCCATGGAACCATTGTTTCCGTGCATTTCAACAAGGATCTCGCGGTTCTTCCAGTCTTGAGACATGCGGACCATGGCATCATAGATAGAACTGTCCCCGTGAGGGTGGAAATTCCCCATGATATTTCCGACAGACTTGGCAGACTTGCGGTAGCCCTTGTCATGGGTATTGCCGTCCTTATTCATCGAATAAAGAATCCGCCGTTGAACAGGTTTCAAGCCATCCCGAATATCAGGAAGAGCCCGTTCTTGAATAATGTATTTGGAGTAGCGACCAAAGCGCTCCCCCATGATGTCCTCCAAGGACATGTTTTGGATATTACTCATATAGGGTACAAAGCCCGTAAAATACAAAGTGAAAATAGGAAATTCTTGCAGTGAGCCATGCTCACAAGAGAATTTATCTTTTTCACACAGTATTTAGGGCGTGTTCAACTCCTTTCAAAGAATGTTGAATATTTTTTTACGAAAAAGAAATTCAGTTACACCAAGTAACCAAACGTCCCTTTCTGATGTTTAAAATAGATTCATTAATGATTAGAAAGTTTCTCTTTAGCATAAGAAGTTATTTTCTCTGCAACTTCCATATCGTAAGTAAATCCCATCTTTTGGGCCAGAAATTGAGCTTCTCGATCGAATCCCTTCATGGTAGAAAATAAAGACTGAGTGATTTTATCGAAACTAGATAAATCAAGCAAAGCTGAGAACTCCTTCTCTTGCTCAGCTGGTAGATACTGGAAGAGGTACTTGTAGTTCTTTCCGATATCAACTACTCCCCTATCGCTTGTCACCTGCCAAGCTAAGACCTTGAGCAATTCTTGCTGGCAAATGCCATAGAGGTGATCAGTCGCATAGATCAGCTGATTTCTTCGAATGGCCTTTACGATATAAGCCGATACCCACCAAAATTCATTGCAGGTGGCTGCAAATTCCTCTTCAGTAGGAGGACAAGTCCAGTAGCGCTTGGAATTAG
The DNA here is from genome assembly GCF_001815045.1 of Streptococcus sp. HMSC065E03. NCBI lineage: Bacteria > Bacillati > Bacillota > Bacilli > Lactobacillales > Streptococcaceae > Streptococcus > Streptococcus sp. HMSC065E03. The sequence continues at coordinate 147,510 of NZ_KV818853.1, forward strand.
GCTGATAGGCTTCAAACAAGCCTTTGTCGTCTTTTATAACTTCAAAATTTGCTTCGCTGTCCACCCACTCTTCGATATACTCCTTGGGGCAGAGGGTTAAATCAATACGATTCCCATCTTCAAAAAGCATGAGATACAGACGACGGTGTCCCAGTCGGTTGTGCTGTTCGATGAGTCTATTTCCGTACTGATCCAACCAGGATAAATCTGAAATCAGGTCTTCCAGATCATCAACTATATAGACCACATCATAATCTTGAAACTCGTCTTTGGGGCCCCGAGGATTCGTTCGTGATCCGGATAAGGCAATTGCTTCTACTTCTAGAGTATCAGCTATTTGCAAAATCAGATTCATCAGTTCATTTTCAGTTCTCATGTCGATTCCTTACCATTTCTACATCCCAGCTTATTTAATTGATAAGTAGAAAGTGATTAAAATACCGTATTTTCTTCCAAGGTAAACTTAACGTTATCTTCAATCCATTGACGACGTGGTGCAGCCTTATCTCCCATGAGGACGGAAACGCGGCGTTCTGCACGGGCTAGATCATCAATGGTGACACGGATCAAGGTACGAGTTTCTGGATTCATGGTCGTTTCCCAAAGCTGATCCGCATTCATTTCCCCCAACCCTTTGTATCGTTGGAGGGTTGCCCCACGGCCAAAGGTCCGACGCAACTCTTCTAATTCGCTATCTGTCCAAGCATAGGCTACTTCTTCTTTCTTGCCTTTGCCTTTCGACATCTTATAAAGAGGAGGAAGTGCAATGTAGACATGCCCTGCTTCTACCAAAGGGCGCATATAACGATAGAAGAAGGTTAAGAGGAGGGTTTGAATGTGGGCACCATCCGTATCCGCATCGGTCATGATAATGATCTTATCATAGTTGGCGTCTTCCACAGAGAAATCTGCCCCAACTCCAGCACCGATGGTGTAGATCATGGTGTTGATTTCCTCGTTCTTGAGGATATCACTCATATTGGCCTTCTCAGTATTAAGAACCTTCCCACGAAGTGGAAGAATCGCTTGGAACTTCCGATCCCGTCCTTGTTTGGCAGAACCGCCGGCTGAGTCTCCTTCGACTAGATAAAGTTCGTTTTTCTTAGGATTTTTAGACTGGGCTGGTGTCAATTTACCAGACAAAAGTCCCTTGTCCTTTTTGCTCTTCTTGCCATTTCGACTCTCATCCCGCGCCTTCCGAGCGGCTTCACGCGCATCCCGGGCTTTAATAGCCTTACGAATGAGATTAGAAGCCAATTCTCCATTTTCCATGAGGAAGAAGGTCAATTTATCAGAAACAATGCTATCGACGACTGGACGAGCCAAGGGACTTCCTAATTTGTCTTTGGTTTGTCCTTCAAACTGCAAATGGGCCTCTGGAACCAGGATCGAGAGAACAGCAGATAAACCTTCACGGTAGTCTGATCCTTCCAGATTCTTGTCTTTTTCTTTGAGGAGTCCTATCTTTCTTGCATAGTCGTTCATAGCCTTGGTAATGGCTGTCTTCAGACCTGTCTCGTGGGTTCCCCCATCTTTGGTGCGGACATTATTAACGAAGGACAAGATATTATCTGAGTAACCATCATTGTATTGCATGGCCACTTCTACCTGAAAACCATCTGATTCGCCACTAAAGTAGAGAACAGGTGTCAAAGTTTCCTTGTCTTCGTTCAAGTACTCTACGAAATCTTGGACACCATTTTCATAGTGAAAGGCCACATGGTTGTCTTCTTCCTTGCGGAGGTCGGTCAACGTCATCGTCACATCCTTCAGCAAGAAGGCTGATTCTTTGATTCGCTCAGCAATGGTATTGAATTTGAAATCTGTCGTTGAAAAGATGGTTGGATCTGGCATGAAGGTGACCTTGGTCCCTGTCTTAGACTTGGGAGCAGAGCCAATCTTCTCGAGTGTAGTAACTGGTTTTCCACCATCTTCAAAACGTTGCTTGTAGACAGCTCCATCACGGGTAATTTCTACCTCTAGCCAGCTAGAAAGGGCATTGACGACAGAAGATCCCACTCCGTGAAGACCTCCAGATGTCTTATAGCCTCCTTGACCAAACTTCCCTCCGGCGTGGAGAACCGTAAAGATCACCTCAACGGTTGGTTTACCCATAGCATGCATCCCGGTCGGCATTCCACGTCCCTGGTCTTCTACCGATAGCGAACCATCTTTATTAATCGTTACATCGATTTGTGAGCCAAAGCCAGACAAGGCTTCATCGACCGCATTATCCACGATCTCCCAGACCATGTGATGCAAGCCATTTCCGTCGGTCGATCCGATATACATCCCTGGACGTTTACGGACTGCATCCAACCCTTCTAGTACCTGAATGGCATCGTCATTATAATTATTAATATTGATTTCCTTTTTTGCCACAAGGAACCTCCTGTTTGTTCATCTTTTCTATATTACAGTTTTTTAGGAAATTTTGCAAAATTTTTTCTCTTTATATGGAGATTTCTATATCTCAGTAAAAAAAGCTGGCTGGACACTTTCTTCAGATGTCACACTTGAACTCCAAAAATTGCTTTTTCTATTGATGCCTTTTTGATATAATGAAAGTATGATAAAAGAAATAAGTGTTTTAATTTTAGCCTATCTGTTAGGCTCCATTCCTTCGGGATTATGGATTGGGAAAATCTTTTTCCATATTAATTTACGGGAACATGGCTCGGGCAATACTGGAACGACCAATACCTTTCGGATTTTAGGGAAGAAAGCTGGAATCATTGTCTTTGCGATTGATTTCTTGAAAGGAACTTTGGCCGTTCTCCTTCCGACTTTCTTTGGAATTCAGGGGATCTCGCCGATGGTCTTTGGTCTCTTAGCCGTTTTGGGACACACTTTCCCAATTTTTGCTGGATTCAAGGGTGGAAAGGCAGTGGCGACGAGTGCTGGTGTCTTACTTGGTTTCTCGCCTATCTTGCTACTCATTTTAGCTGTTTATTTTGTAGCCAGCCTGTATTTAACCAGTATGATTTCGTTTTCGAGTGTTACCGTTGCGCTACTCGCCATTCTTTCGGTCCTCCTTCTTCCTTTGACTGGATGGATCTTGCACAGCTATGATCCACTTTTTACAATCATTGTCTTGGCACTAGCGACCTTGATCATTCTTCGTCACAAGGACAATATCCAACGGATCAAAGAGAAAAAAGAAAATCTCATCCCTTGGGGAAAGAATATCACCCATCAACAACCAAAAAACTAGAGCGCATACTCTAGTTTTTTTTGATTTGGCTACAGTTTTATTTTTGAACAGATTCTCATTATAAGGCGTCAACCAGGTCCATCAGTATTTCCATAGGTGTTTTTTTCCTACGACCATTAACCGTTTCGATCATGTGATAAACTTTTAAACGATTGTCATTGCTAAATACAAACTCAAAGCGGAATTCGCGTCCGTTGGGTGCCACTGTATCAAATTTCGTTTTATATTTATCATGAACGGGGCTAACTGGAAACTTATTGAAGAGCAAGCGTCGTTTCTCCCCTGCTTCTTTCAAACAGTTTTCTAGCTCCTGACAATAGTTATAAAACAGCTGATAGAGGTCTTCTTCTGAAATTCTTCTTCTCCTAACTAATGATGTAAAATCCGAAAAATTTCTGCGCGGGATGTCAATACTAAATGAAAATCCCTCCTGATTGATTCTTTCTAAAAATGCATCTCTTGAAATCATAGAACTACTCTTTCTTTTATCAATTTGTAGTGAACCCTTATTGTTTCTATACACAGTCAATCCATTATGTAATCAAGCAGATCCATCAAGGTTAGTTTCTTACGACCATTGACGGTCTCAAAGAGATTATAAACTCTTAGTTGTTGGTTCTTTTTAAAAGCAAACTTAAAGCGAAATTCGCGACCATTGCATGCGACTATATAAAATCCGGTCTGATACTTTCTCTTATCGGCTACTGCCTGCATTTGCCGGTCTTCTACCTCTCTACAAAGTAAAAGAAAGATCTGATAGAGTTGCTCCTCAGAGAGCCTTTTTCTCCAAACTAATGACTTGAAGTTATTGTACGTCCACCATGGGATTTGGATGTTGAAGGAAAATCCTTCCTGATTGGCTTTATCGATAAATGCTTTTCTGGAGACCATACCACTTCCCCTTTTATCGGAACATTGTTTGACACTATTATACCATCTTTTATCCTTTCACAAAAAAAGCATTCCAAATGGAATGCTTTTTTCTGTTTCTTAATAGTATTCCCCTTGGCGGTAGTTCCAAGAGTTGAAATGATCAGATAAGTGCATCATGATCTTATCGATATCCAATCCTTTACGGATCACAACTGGACACGTATTGACAGAACGGCTACCTGCTCCTTGTTCTGGGATCAGTTTTCCTTCGGCATCAACCATAGAGACCATCACGCCTTGTTCATAGCGAGTTTCAATGGTCTTGTCTGGTTGGATAGAAGCTACATAATCATCTGCTTCGATGACCAAGTCCACGGCACCTTCGATACGTTCACCGATTCCTTCGACCTTCCCGCGGTTTCCTTTACCGGAAGGGTTGGCTGAAGAAGCGTAAACCATCTTACCTTCTTTTTCCCACATTTCTTTGGCAATTTGCTCACCAGCTTTACCAAATTTGATGACAAAGCATGAAGTTCCACGAACGTCTGTCATGAGTTCTTCACGTCCATCTCCGAAGGCTTGCAATTTTGCATAGGCATCTTCACGCCAAGGAAGGATACAACCAAGCAAGATATCTTCATCCCAATGTTTTTGGTAGAAGGCTTCGATTTCAGGATTCAATTGCGCAAGGGCACGAAGTTCGTCCATGCTTCCGCAAAGAACCACACCTGGTTTGTTGCGGTTGCGTTCTTTGGCTTCGAATTTACGTTCCAAGCCAGCCTTGTCACTGGTCATGATGATATAGCCAACTTTGGTAGGGCAGACGATACAGCCACCCTCTCCATTTAGAATATCAAATCCTTCTTGTGAAAGTTGTCCGTCCCATTGAATGTGTTTTGTCATAAGTCTCTTTCCTTTTCTATTCTTTTTAGTATTGTATCAAAAAACAGTCTCAAATTCAATATATTTTCAGAAAATTCGTAATTCAGTATACAATTTTATCATTGCCAGTAAGCTGGCCTGTTCTTCTCATAAGCTGCGATCAAGTCTTCATACTGAAGTGTAATCCCGATATCATCCAACCCGTTGAGCAATTTGTGCTTCCAATCTTGATCGATCTCAAAGCGAAACTCTCCAACAGGCGAGAGGATCTTCTGCTCTTCCAAATCTACCGTCACTGGATCTGCCGGCTTCAAACTTGCCAATTTTTGACGAACCTCTAGCGGTTGGACAATCGGCAGCATGCCATTATTGAGCTCATTATTGTAATGGATATCTCCGAAGGATCCGGCGATAACGACTTTAAAGCCATAATCAGCTAAAGCCCAGGCTGCGTGTTCCCGAGAGGAACCAGCCCCAAAATTGTCACCAGTGATCAAAATGGTTGCCTTGCGGTATTCTGGCTTGTTAAAGATAAAATCTGGATCCTCAGTATATTGGTCATCCAAATAGCGCCAAGCATACATGAGGTATTTCCCAAAACCTTTTTTATCAATTAACTTTAAGAATTGCTTGGGGAGGATTTGGTCAGTATCAATATTATCGTTCATCAAAGGAACTGTAGTTCCCGTATAACTGGTAAATTTCTCCATGCTTCCTCCTTTTACTCGACTTCTGGCATTTGGCGCACATCGACAAAGCGACCAGCGATTGCTGCTGCAGCGGCCATTGCTGGGCTACAGAGATGGGTTTTAGCCCCAAATCCTTGGCGGTCTTCAAAGTTCCGGTTGCTAGTAGAGGCACAGTGGACGCCATCTGGAACCTTGTCCGGATTCATTCCTAGACACATGGAGCATCCTGGATCACGCCATTCAAAGCCTGCATCCATAAAGACTTTATCCAAACCCAACTTTTCGGCGGCTTGCTTAACCGGACGAGAGCCAGGGACCACAATAGCAGTTAAGTTTGGTGCAATTTTTTTGCCTTTCACAAACTTGGCTGCCACCTCCAAATCACTGAGACGCGCATTGGTACAAGAACCGATAAAGATATAGCCCAATTCAATGTCTGCTGGTTTTTGGCCAGGTTCTAGATCCATATAATGATAAGCCCGTTCATCATTCATGTCTCGAATCTCTGGAAAAGGAGTCTCGAAGTCCACTCCCATAGAAGGATTGGTCCCCCAAGTCACCATCGGAGCAAGATCGGATACATCCATACGGATGACCTTATCATAAACGGCATCGTCATCACTAACCAGAGTCTTCCAATCAGCTACTGCGGCCTCAAAATCATCTGGCACACATTCGCGTCCCCGGAGGTAGTCAAAGGTCGTCTCATCTGGATTCATGATCCCCATTTTGGACCCGAACTCGATCGACATATTGCAGATGGTCATGCGTTCTTCCATGGTCAAGCGATCAATTGCTTCTCCCCGATACTCTACGACATAGCCAACTCCACAAGCAACACCGTAGCACGCTATCAAAGCTAGGATGTAATCCTTTGAATAGATCCCTTTTTGTGGGGTTCCGGTGAATTCAACCAACATTTTCTTGGGTTTGACTTGCCAGATGGTTTGGGTAGCAAAGACATGCTCCACTTCACTGGTTCCAATCCCAAAGGCAATGGCACCAAAGGCTCCGTGGGTTGCGGTATGGCTGTCTCCACAGACAATAAATTTCCCAGGCTGGGTCCGACCAGTTTCTGGGCCTATCATATGCACGATTCCTTGCTTAGCAGAACCGTGACCTGCATGATCAATCCCAAATTCCACCACATTCTCAGCTAATTTATCAATCTGGGCTTTTGAAATCACATCTCGAATATCAAAAATATTGACCGTTGGAACATTGTGATCAAAGGTTCCAAAGGTTAAATCGGGTCGTCGAACCTTGCGTCCTGCATCCCGTAATCCTTGAAAGGCTTGCGGACTCGTCACTTCGTGGATATAGTGTTGGTCCACATACATGAGTTGGGGTTGCCCTTCCACTCCTGTAATCACGTGGCGGTCCCAAAGTTTATCAAAGATTGATTTTCCACTCATCGTCTTTCTCCTTTTATCTTCTTGTTAGGAAATCCATTGAAGGATTAGAAAGAGGGCACCTGCTAAAAGTAGGCTACTGCCCCACCAGCTAGCTTGAAAATACCATTTCCGCACCTTGTGGTGAAAGAGATATCCGCCTAGTAGAGCTCCGAATCCACCAAGTAGCCAGCTCTCGAGTAACAGGACCTTTTCAGGAATCCGCCACCTCTTTTGGATAGCTTTTCGTTTATCTAAACCATAGGTCAGAAATACGATACTATTCCAAATAGCAATAAGAACTAAACAGCGATCTCTCCAAGTCATCTTAGAGATTCCCAATAATGGCTGCAGTCATCTCAGCAGTAGAAGCCTGACCACCTAGATCTCGCGTTAAGATTCCTTGATTCAAGGTTTGATTGACAGCTTCTTCGATCATTTCTGCACCTGCTGTTTCTCCAAAACTGTCTCGGAGCATCATGGCAACGGACAGGATCATGGAGATCGGATTGGCAATGCCTTGACCAGCAATATCAGGTGCTGAACCATGAATCGGTTCGTACATACTTGGCCCTTGGTCAGAATGACTAGCAGATGGCATCACGCCTAGTGTTCCTGGAAGGACGCTCGATTCGTCAGATAAGATATCTCCAAATAAATTCTCTGTTACGACGACATCAAAGCGAGCTGGATTGGTGATCATGATCATGGCTGCACTATCGACAAGCTGGTGCTCTAAGGTCACATCTGGAAATTCTTTGGCAACTTCTTCTGCTACTTGGCGCCATAATTTAGATGTTGCAAGGACATTTTGCTTATCGATACTGGTCACTTTCTTGCCACGTCCTTGCGCAATTTTGAAGGCTTGGCGCATAATCCGACGGATTTCTTCTGCGCTGTAATCATTGATATCGCGCGCTGTATCTTCTTTCAAGATATGCTCTCCAAAGTAAATCCCACCTGTCAATTCACGCACGACTACAAAGTCGACACCCTCGATACGCTCTGGTTTCAAAGGAGACAGATGTTTTAAGGCGTCAAAAATCCGTACAGGACGAATATTGGCAAAGAGATTTAATTCCTTGCGAATAGCGAGCAGGCCTTGTTCTGGACGAACAGGAGCATGGTCATACTCAGGACTCCCGATGGCTGCGAGAAGAATAGCATCCGCTCCTTTAGCTGCTTCGAGAGTATCTTGGGGAAGTGGGTGGCCAGCGGCATCAATCCCAGCACCCCCAAAAGGTTTGTCTTCTAGACTATAATCAAAGCCAATTTTGGGAGCAACGGCTGCGAGAACCTCTAGTCCAGCTGCCATGATCTCAGGGCCAATCCCATCTCCTGCAAGTGTTACAATTTTCTTTGTCATGTTCATTTCCTCTTAGGCTTGTGGAAGATCCCGGTAAGAGACAGTTCGTCCCATTTCACCCGCATTCTCTTTTTGAACCAGCGTATTGGCATTGATATAAGCAATGGCAGAGGCTTTTAATACGTCAAAGTCCAAACCAGAGGCATTGAAGATCGTATCTGTATCGACATTTTCCACCGATACCAAGACACGGGCTTGAGCGTCGATCCCATCTGTCACTGCATCGATATTGTAAGAGGTCAAGCGAACGGTTTGGTTGAAGAATTTATCAATCGCATTAAAGATGGCTTCAACCGACCCTTGACCATTGGCAAGGAACTCAAGCACTTCCCCTTCTTCATTGCTGAGGCTAACTGCTGCTGTAATCGTTTCGTCTGCATTGGTTGTCAAGCGGAGGTCATTAAATTGGAATCCTTCTGGATTTTCAACTGCTGTACCGGCTACAAGGGCGCGGATATCGGCATCTGTGATCTCGTGTTTCTTGTCTGCAAGAGATTTGAACTTAGCAAACAATGGCTTGATGTCTTCTTCTGTGAAATCCAGTCCCAACTCATGCAGTTTTTCGACAAAGGCATGTCGACCAGACAATTTTCCAAGAGGGAGACTATTGCTCTTAACACCCACCAACTCAGGCGTAATGATTTCGTAGGTAAGAGGATTTTTAAGAACTCCGTCTTGGTGGATCCCAGACTCGTGTGAGAAGGCATTGCCACCAACAACCGCCTTGTTTTTAGGAATTGGAATACCAGAGTAACGAGAAACCAACTCAGAAGTGTTGATGGTTTCATTAAGGACAATCGGACTTTCAACTTGGTAATAATCTTCACGGATATTGAGAGCAACCGCTACCTCTTCAAGCGCCGCATTGCCGGCCCGTTCACCGATTCCATTAATGGTTCCTTCGACACGACGGGCACCATTTTTAACAGCAGCGAGACTATTGGCCACTGCCATTCCTAGGTCATCATGGCAATGAGGGGAATAGATAATCTCGCGATCTGTCTTGACATGGTCAATCAAGTATTTGAAAATGGCACCGTACTCCGCTGGTGTCGTGAAACCGACTGTATCAGGAATGTTGATGTAGCTAGCACCAGCATCAACTGCAGTCTGTACGACTTGCAAGAGGAAATCCAATTCTGTCCGAGTTGCATCTTCGGGAGAGAATTCAACAATTTCAAATTTTGAGCGAGCGTAAGAAACGTGTTCTTTGATCGTTTCAAGGATTTCTTCCTTTGTCTTGTTGAGTTTAAACTCCCGGTGAATGGGACTGGTTGCGATAAAGACGTGAATTTGTGGATACTTAGCATCCTTCAAGGCTTCATAACAAGCATCAATATCTGATTTGACAGAACGAGCTAGGCCAGTTACGGCTGTCTTGGTCAAGACCTTTGCAATTTCCTGTACAGCTGTGAAGGAATCCGGACTAGCCGCTGGAAAACCTGCTTCAATAGCAGAAATACCCCATTTTTCCAATTGTTTGGCAATAGCAATCTTTTCTTTGATAGAGAAATTAACTCCCGGAGTCTGTTCACCATCCCGAAGGCTGGTATCTAAAAATTCAACTTTACGCATAGGGTCTCCTCATTTCTATGTAGTGGATATAAAGAAAAACATCTCACTCGGTTAACCAAGCGAGATGTTTTTGCCCGCTTGGTAAGCCAAACAGGACTAATGCTTCTGCACTAGCCCTTATACCTCAACAACAAAGCAAATTGAATAAACTTAGCTGTTTTCATGTTTGACTTTCTCCTTTGTTCAATGTCTTGTTTAGTATTTTAGCATAGGGAAAAAGCAATGTCAAGAATTTTCTGTAATATTCTGAATTTTTTGAATAGAAACAAAATAAAGCGTTCAGTTCTAGTTAGATTGAAGATAAAGTCATCTTAGAAACTTTCCTTAGGTGAAGACGGACGTCAGCGAACTTCAAAGAAGTTCCATGACTTAGTTTTGGACCTAAGGTTCCAAAACTCCCGAGTGCTAGAAACAATAGTGTTTCTAGCACTTTTCTCACGGCGGAAAGTTTCAATATTTATTGAATAAGCCTAATAGTAAGTATCGTTTTTATTTTCAGCATCATTCTAGTTGTTTTATGTAAAATACAATTTTCCATCAATCTGAATAGACCCTGTTACTCTACTTCTTCTGATACAAATCAAAAACGATCTTGTCATTATAGAGGTCAATGGTATTGGCCTTGACATAGATTCCAAAGTCATTGTCGATTTCTGGTAATACAATGGTGATGGTAGACTGCTTGGGTGAGATCTGAACAAATTTTGGGATATTTTTATTTTTACTCAAGAGCTGCAAGACCATCCTTTGTGGAATTTGAAAGGTTCCAACTGAAAAATCCTTCACCGTCAAGAGGATGTTCCCATTTTCCAATTTGGATGGTTGGAAGTAAATATATAAGGGATACTCCTTTCCTAAGAGACTCAACTGCCCTTCTAATAGGATTTGCTGATTGTCCGCATAGACCTTGTAGTCGGACAGCTTATATTTTTTCAGTAGCGATTTGATAGTATCATTGAGTTGATCCCGAGTCGTTGTCATGGTTCCAACTTTGACATCTTTGGTGCCAACTGCTTGATGAAGCTGACTAACATCTTCTCTTGGCGTCGCTAAGCGTCCTTGCACGACTATAGCAAAGGCTAAGAGAAGGCTCACCAATCCTAAAAACAACCATTTCCAAATATTAATTTTTTGAAGGAAGGGGACCTTCTCGTTGATGGGATTATTTTTGACTCCAAGTTTTCTTCGTGGCATTGATTTTCTCCAATATTGCTTGTTTCATCTTTTCATAGCCCGTATTGTTAGGGTGAAAGCTATCCTCTTCATACAGGGCATCATTGATAACGGTAGTCTTCCCGTCACTGACTTCTGATACGCCCATTTTGCCATCAATTCCTTTATAAAGCAGATCATTGATCGGGACGAAATAGACCAGATCAAATTGCGCGATGGTTTCTTCCGTCCTCTCATTCCAACGATCGACAGCCGTCTGGATATTAGTTAATTCAGGAAAATTCAGGTAAAGAGGATTGTAGATCCCCACTACATAAATGGGAAGATGGGGATTGTCCTTTCTGGCCTTTGTAATAATTTCTTTGAGGTTCGCTGTATAATTCTTGAGCGGCTTTTGGATATCCGATAGGGAAAAGTCACTCAGATGATCGACAACGACTTTGCGCAGATCATTTCCTCCAACCGTTAAGGTCATGACATGCGCCTTCTTGAGATCCTTCTGAAGGTCTGTTTGCTTCTTGAGTCGATCTAAAATCTGAGCACTTGTATTTCCAGCTACACCATAGTTGACAGGCTGGTACTGGCCGTCATTTTCATTGGACAGACTTTGAGCAAGGATGGGCACAAAGCCCCCTTGATTGGTACTATCTCCAACACCTTTGGTCAGTGAATCTCCTAGAGCTACATATGTATAGGTGATTTCTTTCTCAGCCGTTTTGGGCTTGGTCATACGAGGAGACGCAGTTGGTAGCAAAGCACGAAATAGAAAGACAAAGACAAGAAGGCTGGTTAAAAAGAAAACCAAGCCTTGCATCATTTTTTTAAGATTCATATGAATACGATCGCTTATCCTTGAAAAATCACTTGTCCATCACAGATTGTATAAGCCACTTTCCCTTTTAATGTTTCACCCACAAATGGTGAATTGCCAGCTTTTGAAGCGAAATGATCCGATACCAGACGATCTGCTTCTGGATCAAAGATGGTTAAATCAGCCGGTCCATCCACTGCGATATAGCCAGCATCAAAATCATAGAGACGTGCTGGATTATAGGACATCTTTTCAAGCAATTGCATCAGGCTTAAATGGCCAGCATGCACCAAGTAGGTCAAACCAAGAGAGAGCGAAGTTTCAAGCCCAGTCATGCCAGATGGTGCTTTGGTAATATCAGGAACATTCTTCTCATTTGCATGGTGAGGCGCGTGGTCAGTCGCAATCACAGAGATGACGCCTGACTTCAAGCCTTCAATCACTGCTAGACGGTCAGATTCCAAGCGAAGAGGTGGATTCATCTTAGCATTGCTTCCCTTAGTCAAGAGCAGACTTTCTGTTTTCGAAAAGTGTTGAGGTGCCACTTCTGCCGTCACATGAGCACCTAATCCTTGGGCAAATTCCACCACCTTGACACTTTCTTCCTTGGAAAGGTGTTGGATATGGAGGTGAGCACCTGTCGCATGGGCAATCATGGCATCACGCGCAGCCATTGAATATTCAGCTACACCCGTCGCCCCACAGACATGGAAGTGTTCCTTGGCAATGTTTTCATTCAAACCAAGAATGCCATTCAACTCAGGGTCTTCTTCATGCAGACTAATAAAGGTTCCTAGACGCTTAGCTTCTTCCAAAGCTTGGCGGACAACCTTAGTGCTTTGAAGGGGAATCCCATCATCTGAAAATCCTACTGCACCAGCCTTAAGCAGGCCTTCAAAATCTGTCAGGTGTTGACCGTCAAAGTTCTTAGTCACCGTCGCAACCGTATGAATGTGAAGATTTTCCTTGGCTGCAGAAGCTAAGACTTCCTCTAAGGTCGCAATATCTGAAATGGTCGGATTGGTATTGGCCATCATGACCACTCGAGTAAAACCACCCGCAGCTGCGGCTAAGGCACCCGTATGGATGTCTTCTTTATGAGTTTGACCGGGTTCGCGGAAATGCACGTGAACATCGATCAAACCAGGTGCCACAACCAGACCAGTAGCATCAAGGACTTCTTGTCCATCCGTTGGGAGGTTCTCAGCGATCTCTACAATTTTCTTTCCTTCAATGCGAAGATCACAGACTTGATCCAAGCCAGTCTTGGGATCCATTACGCGACCATTTTTAATGACAACCATTGCATTCTCCTTTATTCATAAAAATCAACATGCGACTCTAACAAGCGGTCGCCGTCATAGCGAAACATTGCTGAAAAGAAGGGTTTATCCTCCAAGAGCCACTCGACAAAGGTGTGGTCCCCTTCCCAGGTTGGTTTTGAGAGGACTTGATCATAAGGCACCCACTCCAAGGTCCCTTCGTTACACTCGATTAGTTCTCCTTCAAAATCTGTTACCTTGAAGACATAGGTGTACCAGTCCAAATCTGGAGTAAACTCCGGAAAGGTAATGATCCCTTTCAAGACTGGCTTGGCTCTAAGGCCCGTCTCCTCAAAAATCTCACGCGCCGCACACTCCTGTGGGGTTTCCCCGCGTTCTAATTTCCCACCAACTCCGATCCATTTGCCTTCATGGACATCATTGGGCTTTTTATTGCGATGCAGCATGAGAAATTCTTTCCCATTGTCAATGTAACAAATCGTTGCTAATTGTGGCATTTTTTCTCCTATCTTAACCAATCAATCGGCTCACGTCCCGCCTCTTTCAAAAATTGATTGGTTTTTGAAAAGGGTTGGGAACCAAAGAATCCTCGGTAGGCCGATAAGGGACTTGGGTGAGCTGATTCAAGGACCAAATGTCGATCGTTGGTAATCAGCGGCTTTTTCTTACGGGCATAAGATCCCCAGAGGATAAAGACAACAGGCTCCTCCAACTCATTAACCACCTTGATCACAGCATCTGTGAAAGGCTCCCAAATTTGTCCTGCATGGCCATTGGCCTGACCAGCTGGCACCGTCAAGCAGGCATTGAGCAAGAGCACTCCTTGCTCTGCCCAAGAGGTCAGATCATGGGAGCGCTTCTCTCCGATATCTGAGCGTAATTCTTTGAGAATATTTTGCAAAGAAGGCGGCGCTGGTACATGATCCGGAACAGAAAAACTTAAGCCCTGCGCTTGATCCGGTCCATGGTAGGGATCTTGGCCTAAGATCAAAACCTTGACCTGATCCATCTCTGTCGTCTGCAAGGCCTTAAAGACCTTGTCACGCGATGGATAAACCACTCCTTTGCTATAGACTTCATTCATAAAGTCATTGATCTGATGAAAATACCCTTCTGGAAGATGGGATTTGATGGCTTCATGCCAGGGTGAATGTTGCATGGAAACTCTCCGCTATCCAATAAATTCTTACCTTCCATTATACCACATTTGGCACAGATCCACTGGATAAAAAAGAGGCTGGGACAAAAGTCCTAGCCTCTATTTCTGCCTGTCAAACAAGCGAGAGCTTTTAGATATTTTCTTTCTTGATAAATCCTGCTAAACCGATCGAAGCGACTAGTAAAATTTGCGGTAAGAATTGGATGAGGTAGCGGGTCTTCCCGCCTTCAAAGATGGTCAAGAAGAGTAAGCCACCAAAGACCGCTAAGGAAAGGAAGTTAAAGTCATCTGTATCTCGACGTTTGAGATAAGCTCCAACCAAACCAGCCGATAGGACGATCCAAATCACCTGCTTGACAAATTCATAATACTTGTACTGCGGGCGATCAATGCTAAGGAAATAGGTCCGCACCCATTTTGCCAAACCATTATTTTTAGTCAGGGGTGCGTAGAGAGGATTGATAAAAGGCGTCTTCTCATACTCTACATCTCGGTACAGCCAGCCCAGGGTCCCTTCTGCTACCGTCAAAGATTGCTTGTAGTAGATATGCCCGATCAAACCGAACGGTCCGTACTCCTTGAGACGGCGCTTGATTTCTTTGATCACATTTTCTTTTTTAAAGAGGCCATTGTTGTAATCCGAGCGCTTATCCTCATCGATATAGGCCAGCAAGCCTTCTTTCATATCTTCTTGGTTGTGCCCCATATCTGTCAAGCCCAGATTGATAAACAAGAGTGGTCCTTTAGCCAGCCCTTCTTGTTTCAAGATCGGTACAACTCTTTGATGATTGACCGCTGTATTCAATCCTGCAAAGACAAAGCCCGTCGTCAAGACCGTCACCGTAGCAATCTTGCCAAAGGCCTTCCAATTTCCTCTGAAGAAGAGCACAGTCCAAAAGGCAATCATGACAATAATCGTCGTTGGACGGATCAACATGGTCACGCCAGATAAGATTCCCAAACCAACAATCTTCTTCCAGGAGACTGCTTGATCTTCCTTTAAGAGATCCAAGGCCCACCATAATTGAAGGGCAATCAATGGAAGCGGCGGAATGTCCGTGTACATGGAGTAGAAATAAGGCGAGTAACAGATCAAGCTCACATAGAAGAGATAGACCAGATCAGCCGTTTTTTGATTGAAATGCTTCTGGGACAGCTTGTACAAGAGGACTGCACCCAGATTGACATAGAGGATATTGAGAGCCTGCATGACCCACAGACCGCTAGAGCCAAATAAGACATAGAAAAACTTCTCGTAAAGAAAGAGCGGAATGTTATTGGGATTGCGACTGAGGTAGTTGGTGATGGAAGATTGCTTAAGAAGATCAAAAGCCCCTTTGAAAACAACCGCAGCATCCCGACGGATAAAGAGCTCCGCACAGACCATGACAATCACCTGAAAGACAAGGGCACCAAGCAAGAAGCCTTTTTTGTGCCGAGTCAACCAAGCAAAGGCACTCTTTAGCCCATCGCATTTCAGCCAGGCTAGCAGAAATAGCAATCCAGCACCTAAAATGGCTAGCCATGAAATCTCTCTCAGATAGATCACACTGATCAAGAACCAGTGGACCATCACTAGCAACATGACAACATGAAGCATCCCAAATAGAATACGTTTACTTTTCGATAACATAGGTCCATTATATCAAAAAAACAGCATTTCTGCTGTTATGGGGTGGTAGGAAATCATTAAGGTTGGGGAATAATCTTTAATCTTTAGGATCTTCCTTAAAATCAAACTCAATTTCCCGAGGCTCTGTGAATTCAAGGCCTCTATAAAAGAGAACGACCAACAAATATAAAATCAATCCCAAAAACAAGCGCATTTGAACAAAATATGCTAAAAACAGGACTATCATGCTTAAACAAACCAGGGCAAACAATTGACGTTTTCTTATTTTTCGCATTCACCACACCTCGATTCCATTTGCTGTTTTTTGAAGATACTCTACTGGTTTTATCTGACCAACAAATACTAGTTCTGCTTCATTTTTCTTAACAAACCGTTTCAACTGCACATATCTAGCAATAGCGACCAGCCATAAAGTGATCATAACTGCAAATAGAAACAAAAAGACATTTATCGCCCCTTCTCTAACATTCAAATCAAGATTTGCTTTCCCAAAGAAAAGGTCCATGGGAAGGATCTTTATAAATGTCCTTGCTAATAATAGGCCTAGTGGAACACCAATCAAAGAATAAATATTTGCTGGTGCTTTCTTTGAAAAAATTTGATCTTTAAACGAATGGTTGGTCTGGTACACTTTTCGGTACTTGTCGAAAGGGATTTTACTATTGCGTTTGACGATGAATTCTTCCCCTTGATCTGTCACCAACAAAAAGTACCCCCAGAGTGGCCTTTTCCCATTCAAACTGATATTAAAACATTGACCTCTTTTGATCATTGAAAATCCTCTCATTCAACCAAACATATATGAATGTGCTTTTTATTTCAGATAGGTCGGAACAATTCAACCTAACAAAGCTAGAATACATACTAACCCAAGATAAATTCCAACCGTTAGAATCATTCCGATTTTATAGAAACCGACTAAGCCGGCATATCGTTCGACAAAACCAAGCTGTGGATCGACTGGATTATAAAAAACTGTCATAGGAGACCCAATTGGGAATATCATCCGCAAATCCAGATTTTTGCCGGCTCCAAGAACATAGGTTCTATCGAAAACATTGGTTTGTCTTGACTTAGAAGAAGTCTCTCTAAAATAAGCGTAGGTAAAGTTCTTCTGGTATCTTTCACCCTCGACTTGATACTCCACCACAGGCAGAGAAATAAGCAGTTGATTTTGGGAATCAAAAGCAACTACTTCTCCCATAACTTTTGCGGTAGATTCTGTTTTCACTTTTATTTCACGGCGATACAAGGTGTAAAAGATAAGCAGCATGATCAGGAAAATAAGTGTCAGAATGCCCAAACTAAGCCAGAATATTGTTACTGTCATTAATTTTTTACCTTTTCACATAAACTAGTTGGTTTCAAATCCCTTGAAAAAATTTTTATTCTCCCCTTTTCAACCAATTCTGTTGCTGCGCTTTTTCTGCAAGATCTTTTGCTTTGTTTATATCTAGTGAGTTTGAATCTGATGGGGCATTGGATTCGATTTCTTCTTTCAATTCTTGTAAGGTTTGAACATCTTTCGGAGTCAAATTGGAGATCGAGTTAGATTCTTTTTCTGTCGAACTTTCTGGAACAGACTGAATCTCTCGATAGGTTTTGATCACTTCAGTTCCTGCGTCTGTTGTCGGAAGAGGACGATAGAACATGAAGAAACCAATAATGACAATCAGAAGAGCCGCAGCTGATACCAAAACCCCTTTCTGCAGATTCTCCACAGGAAGTTTAGTATCTTTAGTAGACAAGCTCTTCCATTCTGGATGTTCTTCCTCAGCTTCTTTTTTGGCGTTGAAAGCGGGGGTAACCAAGACTTGGTTCATCAAAGTCAGTGCCCCCAAGGCCATCAATAAAAATGGGATATGACGTGATTTACTAATGACCACTAAAATTCCTCCTGCAATAGCAATCAAACTGATGATGATATTGACGGTAAACCAGACCCGAGCCTGCTTCTTCACTTGCAAATAATGTTCTTTTGTCATCTTATTCTCCCTTACTCCCTTAAAAATAGTTTTTCCTTCATCCATAAAAACAATTACTACTATCATACCGGATTTTACTTTGAGATTCAAGTTAACCACCAACTAGTGAAAATAGTATAAAAAAGAAGCGTTAGAAACGCTTCCGTCCTATTATTTATTTTGCCAAGTTTCTTGGTTTTCCTTGAAACGGTGCAACAACTCTAAACCTTCAGAAGTGATATAACCTTGTTCTTCTGCCAAATGAATCAATTCTGTATAGTTAGACAAGGTTTCAAGTTGAACGCCAGCTTCCGCAAATTTCTTATCGGCTTTCTCCAATTGGTAGGTGAAGATGGCAACCACACCAAGAACGTCCGCCCCTTCACGCTTGGCAGCTGCGACAGCATCCAAGACAGATCCACCAGTAGAAATCAAATCTTCCACTACGACCATCTTTTGACCTTGTGGTACACGGCCTTCAATTTGGTTTCCAGCACCATGGTCTTTTGGTTTGCTACGGATGTAGGCAAATGGCAAATTCATCTTGTCCGCAATAATGGCTCCGTGAGGAATTCCTGCAGTTGCTGTACCTGCAATCACTTCTACTTCAGGGAAAGCTTCCTTGATTTTATCTACAAATCCATTTTCGATCAAGGTACGAGTTTCAGGATAAGCGAGGGTTACACGGTTATCGGTATAAATTGGGGACTTGATCCCAGATGCCCAAGTAAAAGGTTCTTCTGGTTTCAAATAAACCGCTTCGATTTTCAAAAGATGGCTAGCAATATCTTTAGCTAATGACATGACGACTCCTTTTTTACGATTTTAATCATATACGAATTAAATCATTTTTAGATTTAAACAACAACATTACAGGTTAGTGAACGCGTTAGGGAAGATCCCATGGACTTTTTAAGTTCCGACACTTAGTTGAAAGAAACGATAATTTTCTTTCAACTAAGTTAGTGAATAGTTTAGAGAAGGCCCTATCGGGCTCCGATTATTCCGACGATTACAGAAGAGAAACGATCATTTTCTCTTCTGTGATCTAGTGAACTCGTTAGGGAAGATCCCGTAGGACTTCCCGTACAGCTACAAAAAATCCCACTTTTAGTAGCGATTGGTATTCCGACGATTTAGAGGATAAAACGATTATTTTTATACTCTAAATCTAGTGAATGCGTTAGGAAAGGTCCCATAGGACTTTCCGTAGAGCTACAAAAGTTTCACTTTTAGTAGCTCTTACGCATTCCACTGTCTCTTAATTTCATGGTAAGCGTCCCATGGGTTTTCTGCTTGGATGATTGGACGTCCAACGACAATATAGTCAGATCCAATTTTATGGGCTTCTTGTGGAGTCATGACACGTTTTTGGTCACCAATTTCAGCTCCAGCAGGACGAATCCCTGGTGTGACACAGACAAAGTCTGATGAAGTGGCATCCTTGATCAAGGCTACTTCATGGGCTGAACAGACAACGCCATCCAAGCCTGCTTCTTGGGCCTTGCGAGCATAATTAACTACAGATTCTTGGACCGTTGTTTGGATGTTTTGGCAATCACGCATGTCTTCTTCACTGGTAGAAGTCAACTGGGTCACGGCTACCAACTTAGCCCCTTCACCAAGAGCTGCCTTGGCTTCGCGCATCATCTCTACACCACCGGCTGCGTGGACCGTCACCATATCTACTCCGAAAGTCCCCAGTACGGACATGGCTGATTTGACTGTATTTGGGATATCATGCAATTTTAAATCAAGGAAAATACTGTGTCCAAGCCCTTTGAGGTAATGTACAATTTCAGGACCAACTGCATAGAAAAATTCCATTCCGATTTTTACAAATAATTTTTCGTCTTCTGGAAAATGCTCTAAAAAGTTTTTGACATCCTCGAAAGCTGGGAAGTCAAGGGCGATAATAGGACGTTCTTCACGCATGGATTACTCCTTTTTTGATTGATCATTTTGTCTACAAAAAAACCTTGCCCGAGGCAAGGTTACACGAAAATTAGGTAGGAACAACTACCGTGATTCACCGTCTAGACCTTAGGAGCCTCTCTGGACTACTTTAAAGGTTTTTATTTATTGTAGTACGATATTTGGGAAAAGTCAAGGATTTACAGTAGATTTTCCCGTACATGTTTTCGGAAGTTCTCAAGGGTGTCAATACCATAGCGATCCATGACCTGTGGCAGATCTTCTATGATGGATGGACATGCATAAGGATCAGTGAAATTAGCGGTTCCAACTCCAATCGCAGAAGCCCCTGCAATCATCATTTCAATGGCTGCTTCGGCTGAATCGACACCTCCCATTCCGATAATCGGAAGTTTAGTGGATTGAGCAACCTGGCGGATGAGTTTCAAAGCAACTGGGAAAACAGCTGGACCCGACATGCCTCCGGTTCCATTGGCAATGATGGGCTTACCAGTCTTGAGGTCAAAGCGCATGCCCACCAAGGTATTGATCATGGTTAAGCCAGTCGCCCCTGCATCCTCTGCTGCTTTTGCGACCTGCGTGATGTCTGCTACACTAGGCGTTAACTTGACATAGACAGGGACTGAGGACGCATCTACCGCTGCTTTCACTGCCGCATAGGCCAACTCAGGGACCTGCCCAATCAAGAGGCCATTGTTGCCATGGTCTACGTTTGGACAAGAGATATTGAGCTCGATGGCCTTGACATTTGGCGCTTGCGAGATCTTCCGCGATACCGTTGCATACTCTTCATTAGAGAAGCCAGCTACATTGGCGATAATCGGTAGATCTGGATAATGCTGGGCCAACCAAGGGAGTTTCTCTGCTAGGACCACGTCTACCCCTGGATTTTGGAGACCAATGGCATTGAGCATGCCTGCAGGCGTCTCAGCAACACGGGGCGTTGGATTACCAAAACGAGCCTCAGCGGTTGTCGCCTTGATCATGATGGATCCAAGCAGGTCTAAATCATAGTATTTGGCATATTCCTGACCAAAGCCAAAGCAGCCGGAAGCCGGAATAATGGGATTTTTCAAGTCTAATCCTGGTAAGGATACAGCTAATCGATTACTTGTCATACTTTCCTCCCTACATCACAATCGTACCGGTTTCAAAGACTGGACCGTCTTCACACACGCGCTTATTGGCTGCTTGGCTTTCATTTTCCAGATGCACTACACAGGCATAGCAAGCACCCATCCCACAAGCCATACGCGATTCCATGGAAATATAGGCGCGAGGATGGTCATGAAATTTGGTATTGACATATTTGAGCATACCAGGGGCTCCACAAGAATAGATAGCATCAAACTCCTGGTCCATCTGATCAACGATGGTTGAAACATAGCCCTTGGTGCCATAAGAACCATCATCTGTCGTTACAGTGACATGAGCCACCTGAGAAAGCTCTTCTTCCAAAATAACGGCTTCTTTGGTCGCAAAGCCGACAACCACTTCAACTTCCACCCCTTGCTCATGGAGTTGTTTGGCCACTTGGACCAAAGGAGGAACACCGATACCGCCACCGATGATCAAGGCTTTCTGACCTTGACCGAGATTAGTGAGATCAAAGCCATTTCCCTGAGGCCCCATGACACTGAGTTTGCTACCGATTGGCAATTGGGAAAAGATAGCTGTCCCCCCACCTTCGATGCGGTAGATCAAGCGACACGTCTGTGTCTCAGGATCAATCTCAGAAATTGAAATCGGACGGCGAAGGAGCTTGGCCCCATCAGGGACGCGGATATGAAGGAATTGACCTGGCAGCATCTGCGCCACCATTTCCCCCTTCAAGATCATAGAATAGATGCGGGGAGCGATTTCTTCTTGAGCGACGAGCTCCATCTCCTCCATCATGATTTTGCCAAAGCGTTTTTTACAACTGTCACTGACCATTGGTTTCCTCTTCTTTCTTTCAGCAAAAAAGACCTCGCAAAAGCAAGGTCCCACAAATGGTCAGCTAGACTCCGTCCGCTGATCTTTATTCCGTCTTTCCTTGCAGGCCTCTCTGGACCTCTTAAAGGTTAAATTTGTCTCATTATATCGCGCTCCTTCTCGCTTGTCAAGTAGAAATCGGTAGCTTACGAAGCTTTCTTGGGGTCAAAATCTTCTGGGATCGGTTTGATGTATTGCATGGCAATTCGATTTTCAGGCTTACGATCAACTAGATAAAGAACAAGTAAAAAGAGCCATTCCAAGGGTTTCATTAGGTAGTAAATCAGGTCCATAGCCCATTTCTTCTTGATGTGTTTAGCAAAGGGATAGCCATAGCGGTCGTAATTGCGACGCAAGAAGCGATGGAATCGCGGCGTCTTTTCTTCTAGTACCTGTTCAAAGGCATTGGCAATACAAAGCTGGCGATTGACAACGACTGGATGACCGTGGCGGATGCCCATCCGCTGGGGCTTGACAACTTTTTCATGCCCACCAGCCGCAACCGTACAGAGATAGTGCTCATCAATGATAAGATTCTGAGGAGGGATCTTCTGTGAGAAGGCCCAATCAGCTGTATTGGTCCATGCCTTGATCATGGAATCCGGCTGCTGCCCAAAGAGCATGAGAACAAGGACAACAAGGGCAAGGGTTGGAATAGCGATAAGGACCGCTAGCCATGGCCAGTTGCGCGACTTGTTTAAGAGCTGATGGAGCCATTGAAGTAGACGATTCTCATAGCTTATCTCTGTTCGATCTTCCTGCCACTCCTTAATGCGAACCCATAAGAGATGGATGGAATAGATCAGTAAGAAAAAGGTGTGAAAACTTGCTACCTGCAGTTGATTATCAAAAACTAAGAGGAGAACCACTCCTCCTAGAATGCCACTAATACAGAAGACATTTGCTAACGGCGAAAGTGAATTCGCATCCCGGTAGGAATAGATAATCAAGGCTAGTAAAGTAAGAGCTGCCAGTGTAAAGAAGGTCGGATAGGCGCCAGACCAGATCAAGGCATGTTTCTGAGAATTGATCAAGGGCTCATTCCATTCGTAAAAGGTCATCTCCTTGACGATGTAAATGAAAATCGCTTCGAGAAAGCAACCAAAGAGACCAAACCAAAGAACAATTGTAGGCTGTTGCTTTT
This sequence comes from Streptococcus sp. HMSC065E03, assembly GCF_001815045.1. Taxonomy (NCBI): domain Bacteria; kingdom Bacillati; phylum Bacillota; class Bacilli; order Lactobacillales; family Streptococcaceae; genus Streptococcus; species Streptococcus sp. HMSC065E03. The sequence continues at coordinate 170,576 of NZ_KV818853.1, forward strand.
TCTTTTTGACAGGCTTAGGATTAGGTGATTCTTGCTTTTCCTTCATAAGAGATGCGTCATCTTCTCTTGTCCCTTTTCCTTCCTTTGGCACCCTATCTTCAAACAAATCCGGATCTTTGAGAGCTTCTTCTTCAGCTTCTTTGAACTGGAGGCTAGACCACCGACCGATCCCATAGATAATGACAAAAATATTGGGAACAAAAAGGGCTAAGGTCACACCATAGGGCAAGACCTCCATCGTAAAGGATACTATAGCAAGAAAACTAAATTGAATGAATGGATCCTTAATTGCGTAGAGCGACTGACTAATAACCAAATAGATGTAAAAGGCCAATAGAATCAGAGCATTGGTCACAAAATTGATCTGCAACAGACCAGCTGTGAAATGGGTTTCCAATTCCTTATCCTTTTTCTTATACCAGGAAACGAGTTTTTTCATAAGATCTCCTCAATCAATTTTTTACCATTCTATCAATCAGATCTTACCTTCAGCAAGGCAAAACTGTATTTTTCCATCAAAATCAGTCCCCAGATGTAGATTTTGTTTCCAATCTTCTATTTTTTAACTATTTGATCTAGCCTACTTCCTATTACCTACCTCAGCCTGTCTTATTCTCATACAGTCCTTGAAAGACCACATTTTACGGGAAAAACGCGCTTTTTTATGTTAAAATAAAAGCATGAGAATACAACAATTACAATACATTATCAAAATCGTCGAAACCGGCTCTATGAATGAGGCCGCAAAACAACTCTTCATCACTCAACCTAGCCTTTCCAATGCTGTCAAGGACTTGGAAAATGAGATGGGAATTGAAATCTTTATCCGAAATCCCAAAGGGATCACTTTGACCCGCGATGGGATGGAGTTCCTCTCTTATGCCCGCCAGGTGGTGGAGCAGATTGACCTCTTGTCCGAGCGCTATAAAAATCCTGTGGGCTCTCGTGAGCTTTTCAGCGTCTCTTCACAGCACTACGCCTTCGTGGTTGAGGCCTTCGTTTCACTATTGAAAAAAAGCGACATGGAAAAATACGAGCTCTTCCTACGGGAGACGCGGACTTGGGAGATCATCGATGACGTCAAGAACTTCCGCAGCGAGGTTGGCGTACTCTTTTTGAATAGCTACAACCGCGATGTCCTCTCTAAGATGCTGGATGATAATCACCTGATTGCCACCCACCTCTTTACAGCGCAACCTCATATCTTTGTCAGCAAGACCAATCCTCTTGCCAAGAAAGAGATCGTTCACTTGTCAGATCTGGAAGATTTCCCATACCTTAGCTATGACCAAGGAACCCACAATTCCTTCTACTTCTCAGAAGAGATCCTCTCTCAAGAGCATCATAAGAAATCCATCGTCGTTAGTGACCGGGCGACCCTCTTTAATCTCTTGATTGGTCTAGATGGCTACACCATTGCGACCGGGATCCTCAACAGCAATCTCAACGGAAATAACATCGTCTCCATTCCCCTTGATATCGAAGACCCGATCGAGCTGGTCTACATCAAACATGAAAAAACAGCCCTCTCAAAAATGGGAGAAAAATTCATCGAATACTTGCTTGAGGAAGTGAAGTTTGATAAGTAAAAAAATATCTGAGTGATCCATGTTCACTCAGATATTTTTTATGGTCTTAATTGAGAAAATACTTCTCCAATTTTTCCTTCGATAACTAGGTCTGCTTGCTTGTCTTGTGGGATACTGGTCTTATTGATGACAACCAGCTTCTTCCCTTGGAAATACTGGATCAAGCTAGCTGCTGGGTAGACCACAAGAGAGGTTCCACCGATAATCAGCAAATCAGCCTCTTGGATGGCTTGGGCTGCTTGACTAAAGACCTCCATATCAAGAGGTTCCTCGTAGAGAGTCACATCCGGCTTGACCACCTTACCACAGTCCAAACAGTGTGGAACTGGGCCTTCTAAAGCTAGAAAGGCCTCTAAATCATAAAATCGCTGGCAACCCGTACAGTAATTACGGTCAGCACTACCATGGAGTTTCAAGACTTTCTTAGACCCCGCCATTTCATGGAGACTATCAATATTTTGTGTCACCACCGCCTTGAGTTTACCGGTCTCTTCAAGCCGAGCCAGATAGCGATGGGCTGCATTGGGCTTGGCATCTGGGTAGAGTAGGTATTTCTTATAGAAGTCGAAAAAGTCTTCTGGATAGCGCTCAAACATGGTATGGGAGACCAATTGCTCAGCTGTCAAATGCCGCCCCAACTGAACACTATAGACACCGTCTGAACTTCGAAAATCTGGAATATTTGACTCCGTGGAAACTCCTGCTCCACCGAAAAACACGATCCGTTGACTCTGATCAATCATCTCCTGTAATTGCGCAATCTTATCCATCTACTTCTCCTTTAGTAGCTCTTCCATGACAGCATTGGCCTGATCAAAATAAAAGTTAGCTTGATCGTAATGGATGCCTGTGTAGCTTGCAAGGTCAACCAAATTCTTCATAAAATCCTGAGATGAGAAACCCGTCGTCCGATGGAGCTCTTCTTCATCAAAGGGCTTGATCAAGTGGGCCAAGGGGTTGCGAACTGATTTTTCTAACTCCCGCAATTGTTGGGCCGCAACTTTGACGCTATCTGGCAAATCCAACTGCACAATCAACTCCGTCAAACTGGATGAATTGACCACACTTTCGCTGTGGAATTGCTGCAGGATAGGGTTGTCGGACGCATGCAGGCTCTCAAACTTCCAACGGTCATAACTCGATTCTTTGGAGTTATGAATATAGTTAGTAATATCAGGAATTTTCAACTGAATCAATCGCATAAAGATCCGATAGATAGCTGGGCTAACGGCACGAACAAAGTCAATAATCTGCTCATTTCGCAACTTCGCCTCTAAGTCATAAAGGTAATTGGCCAACTGCTCATCTTCTGGTTCTTCATGCCAAAAAAGCTGAAAACCAGTCGCCTCTAGCAACTCGGTTCTCAACTTTTGATTCATGACGGGTTGGATATTGAGTTCACGACGCTCCGCCATTAACTGCAGTAAGCTCACCAACAAATCCGGTACTTCTTCCTGCTGTTTGATAGAGCGCAGAGCCCGGCTGTAGTGATAATTTTGGAGATCGTAGAGCCATTCATCATGAAGGAATTTTGCCATTAGTCTGCAATCAAGGTCTCAAGACCAACTTTCATCATGTCTGTGAAAGTATTTTGACGTTCTTCAGCAGTTGTGTCCTCATCTGGATTGACCAAACTGTCTGAAATCGTCATGATGGCAAGCGCATCCACATGGTGTTGAGCAGCAAGATAGTAAAGAGCTGCTGCTTCCATTTCTACAGCTTTCACACCCCATTTACCAAGCTCGATGTTCTTTTCACCATAGTTTGAATAGAAGACATCTGATGACAAGACATTACCCACGTGAGTGGTCATGCCAAGGTCCTTAGCAATGTGGTAGGCCTTGTCTAAAAGATCAAAGCTAGCGATTTGTGGGAAATCGTATTGAGGCCAGTCGTTGCGGATGATATTTGAGTTGGTTGCGGCAGCTTGTGCCAAGACCAATTCACGAACATGCACATCCTCATTCAAAGAACCAGCCGTTCCCACACGGATCAATTTCTTCACACCGTAGTCGACAATCAACTCACGCGCATAGATGGAGATGGATGGCATCCCCATTCCAGTACCCATGACAGATACACGGTGACCCTTGTAAGTCCCTGTATAACCAAACATGTTACGGACTTCGTTGAAGCAAACAGCATCTTCAAGGAAGTTCTCAGCAATAAATTTCGCACGAAGAGGATCCCCAGGAAGAAGAATTTTATCAGCAATTTCACCCTGCTTAGCAGCAATATGGATAGACATAGTTTTTGATACAAAGAGCGACCAGAAAGCGACTGAAAATTAGGAATCTGACGAGAAATCCTGATTTCTCAGTCAGATTATCTATTTTCCGAGCTTTCCGCTCGTGTTCAAATTAGAACACATGCTCTACCTTTCTTTTTTATTTTTTTAGAATAGGCGTGAAAGAGGCAAAGTAAAAATAGGAAATCCGACAAAGATGCACCGCATCTAGAAGGATTTATCTTTTTTACACAGTTCTCCGCCCGTATTCAGTTCAGCGAATACGGTAAACCCATCCTTTCTTTTTTTATTTATTTTGTTAATGAATCCAAAAACGCAAAGAGTTTGGCATTCATTTCTCGATAATCGTAAGCACGAATGGCTTCAGGTTTTTGAACAAAGGTCAATTTTTGACTTTGTTCTTCCAAAACATCTTCACCGTCAGCAGCAATCAAGAGATCGACTGCTTCTGAATCAAATTCCAAGTGGGCTTGAAAGGCATAATGTTTCGGACTAAAGCGAATAATCTGACGTGGACACCCTTGACTAGTAGCAAGAACAACAGCATCTTTTGTCAATCCTGGCATATCACCATGCCAGTGGCCAGTTTCAAGAGTTTTTCCAAACTCACCGACATGTGGATCTGTGAGTCCTTCAGGCGTCAAGGTCACTGGATAAACCCCAATCTCACGTTCCGGACTGTGCTCATACTTCGCTCCATAGGCAACAGACAGGAGCTGGGCACCCAGACAGACCCCAACAATATAACGATCTGCCTTCATGGCCTTTTGAATCAGTTCAATCTCTGCCTGAGGATCGTAGTATGGAAAAGCTTCTCGATCTTCATCTGGCGATTGAGGTCCTCCCATGACGATCAAAAAGTCAATCTCATCCACTGACTCTGGTAAGGTTTCATTCTCATAGACTTTAGTCGTGGTCACTTGATGGCCACGCTCCTGTGCCCATTTTAGATAAGCGCCCGGCACTTCAAAGGTTTCATGCAGTACAAAATGAACCTTCATCATTTCTTCTCCCATCTCTTTCGAATCACGTATGACAGACCAGCCGCAAGTACAAGCGGAATAGACAAATTCCAAGTTTGCCCTGTAAATCCAAGGCTCAGGGCAATGGCTGTCAGAGGAGCTTCTAGGGTCGTCCCTAAAAAGACTGTAACTCCAAGTAACATCCCTATAGCTGGATCCAGATGAATCCTAAGGACTGTCAAAAGCAAGGTCACTAGATAGCCAGATCCAATCCCTAAGGCAAATGATGGCGTCAAGGTCCCTCCATAGGCACCATTGCGCAAGAGGAGGTAAACTATAAGCCCCTTCACTGCAAGAGTCAGTGGAAGATAAGGAATCGGCTGACTAGACAAGAGGGCTTGTGCTAGTACCTGGCCATTTCCCATAAAGATAGGGAAAAAGGCTACTAGGCTCCCCAGCACTAGAAAGGCTAGAGGAAGAGCCCAAAGGACCGTCCCGTCCTTCCGCCGTTTGTGACTAGCCCGCTTGGCGAGGAAAGCAAAGACCAGAGCCAAGGGAGTGACCAAGAAAGCAATCACAATAGCCTGTAAGAAGCTGCTAGCCGACCATGAGACTGCGGACAGGTGATAAATGGCCTCCTGACCAACGATGGGCTGAGCGACCCAGGTGGCCAGATAAGTACTGGTCAAAACCAGTAGAAGATTCTGCCAACTGTAGGCGAGTCCTAAGGTCTCAAAGACAAACAAGCTGCTGGCAAAGGGGACCTGATAGACCGCAGCTAAACCAGCTCCAGCACCACAGGCGATCAAGACTTTCCGCTCTTTGAGAGCTAGAGAGAATCCCTTCGACAACCGACCAGCTAGAAGAGCCCCGACCTCACGTGGGGCTCCTTCTTTTCCGACCGATGCACCTGCTCCGACAATTGCCACCTGCATCCCTGAATGAAGGAGGTGGGCTAAGGGCGCTGGTTCCCTGTCTCCAGCTAAGTCAATTTGCTGGCGAATAGACAGGATCTTATAACGCTTTTGCAGGACATACCAGAAGCCTGCTGCCAAGCACCCAGTCACACACAAGACCAGAAATCTACGGAGACCTCCAGCTTCTTGAAATTGCTGGAGTAAATCCGACGTATCTTGACCAAAGGCCAGCCCTTGCACCCCTTCTAATAGATAATGACAGGCAATTCCGACCAGACCCGTCCCGATCCCTAATGATAAGGTGGCTAGAAGTAACCTCAGTCCGTAGGGCAGACTTTGGAGTCGTACTTTCATTGGATTAGAGCTCAGCAAGAATCGCTTTTAGCAATCCTTTGAAGTCGCCTTTGACGCGCTCTGTCACTTCCACTACTTCTTCGTGGTTGAGCTCTTCTTGGAAACCAGCCGCAAAGTTGGTAATACATGAAATACCAAGAACCTTCAAGCCAGAATGCGCTGCAATGATGACTTCAGGAACAGTTGACATTCCGACAGCATCTGCACCAAGAGTCTTAAACGCACGGATTTCAGCTGGAGTTTCGTAGGTAGGACCAGTCACACCGATATAAACCCCATCATCCAATTTGATACCCAATTTGTCAGCTACTTTGTGGGCGATTTCACGGTATTCAGGTGTGTAAGCTTTCGACATATCTGGGAAACGTGGACCAAAATCATCCAAGTTTTCACCGATCAATGGGTTTTGACCAGTCAAGTTGATATGGTCTGTGATAGCCATCAAAGTACCAGGACCAAAGCCAATACCACCGGCAGCGTTGGTGACAAGAACTCCTTCACAGCCCAAAACTTTCATGACACGAACTGGGAAAGTCACAACTTCCAATGGGTTTCCTTCGTAGAAGTGGAAACGTCCTTGAAGGGCCAAAACCTTGCGTCCAGCAAGATCACCGTAGACCAATTTACCAGCATGACCGACAACCGTTGAACGACCCCAGTTTGGAATTTCAGAATAGTCTACTACAACTTGATTTTCGATTTCTTCAGCCAGTTCTCCAAGACCTGATCCAAGGATCAAGCCAAACTCAGGTGCTTCCATTCCTTTGCCCTTCAAAAAAGCAGCTGTTTCATTGATTTTTGCTAATAATGTCATTGCATATCTCCTTTATGATTTCCTTAAAAATTGGCCAATTTTGTCGAATGTATTGGCATTGCGAATGGTCAACAGACGGTAATCCGGCATCTTGAGGACTTGTCTGTGGTAAGCGGTCTTTGTATAGGTTTCTTCTGAGTATTTGCCCCAGTAGATCCCAAGTCTTCCACGATGAATGATTTCATCACCGAGCGAAAAAGAGGAGACCAGCTCCCAAACGGCATCCTGATCAAGGCCTTCTGTGTAAAAGAGAACATCCTTGCGGGCCAGATCCTCCTGCCACCAGGCTGGTAAAGCAGCGAGATCTTGCGCATAGTCCTCAGCTGAAAAGAGAGAAAAAGACTGGATAAAGGGATAGTGATCACAAAAGAAATGTCCCAGCAAATCCACCAATTCTGCTTTAGAACCAGCAGATTCAAAGAAGATATTGCCACTATTGATGTAGGTCTCTACCCCATCCAGCCCGATCGTTTGGAGCTCCTCTCGAAGCTCTGCCATCACGACCTTGTTTTTCCCGCCAACATTGATCCCTCTTACGAGGAGAGCGAAGCGTGTCATCTTAGTTCAATTTGTCTAAGAAGCTTTCACCGATCATGGCTTTTTCAACACCAAAGTTCTCTGCAATTGTTGCAGAGATATCAGAGAAATGACCGACTGGAATCACACCATTGCCCTTGAAGGATGGGCTATAAGCCAAGAATGGGATGTATTCACGCGTATGGTCTGTACCAGCGTAAGTTGGGTCATTCCCGTGGTCTGCCGTGATCATCAAGAGGTCATCTTCACGCATAGCTGCAATGATTTCTGGCAAGCGTTCGTCAAATTCATGCAAGCAATCGCGGTAGCCGTGAGCATTGCGACGATGACCATAAAGAGCATCAAAGTCTACCAAGTTGGTAAATGAGAAGCCTTCTTGGAACTCAGGAAGCCCCATCGTATTAATCAAGGTATCCATACCGTGGCTATTTGATTTGTTGTGGCCCATATCGTGGTTGATACCTGCACCGTTGAAGATATCGTTAATCTTACCAACCGCATAGGTATCAATACCAGCTTCGTTCAATTTGTCCAAAACAGTTGGCGCAAATGGCGATACAGCCAAATCACGACGGTTGGCCGTACGAGTGAAGTTTCCTGGCTCACCAACGTAAGGACGCGCAATGATCCGACCAAGAAGAGCTGGACGTTCCAAAGTGATGGAACGAGCGTATTCACAGATACGGTAGAGTTCATCCAAAGGAATGATGTCTTCGTGAGCTGCGATTTGAAGAACTGGGTCAGCAGATGTATAGATGATCAACTCACCAGTTTCCATTTGACGTGGTCCAAAGTCATCGATAACAGCTGTACCAGAATAAGGTTTGTTAGCTTCACGAATGACCTTACGACCTGAGAATTCTTCGATTTTTGTCAAGATTTCTTCAGGGAAACCATTCCAGAAAGTATCAAACGGTTCTGTAATATTAAGCCCCATGATTTCCCAGTGACCAGTCATGGTATCTTTTCCAAGAGAAACTTCTTGTAATTTTGTTGCATAACCAGTTGGATTGCTCTCAGCTGGAACAGTCTTCAAGGCTTGTTCACGAGGAATGTTTCCAAGCCCAATTTTCGCCATATTTGGGACATTCAAACCAACTGATTTTGAGATGTGTCCAAGAGTGTCTGATGCGCCATCTGGAACTCCTGCATTGACAAAGTTATTGGCATCTGGTGCAGCACCGATCCCAACTGAATCTAGCACAACTAAGTGCATCCGTTTAAATTTTGACATAAACTGCCTCTTTCCTTTATTAAACTAGCTATATTATACCACTTCCCTATAAGAAGAGAGCCGTTTTAAACCCGGCTCCTCTTTAGAGAAACCTATTTTTCGATGATGACAGGACCATCTGGTGTCCCTACAATCACTTTTGAAATCATGTTCAAGAACAAACCGTGCTCTACAACTCCAACCGTATGATCCAGTTCATTGGCTAGAGCTTCTGAATCCTTGATCACCTTGAGATCCAAGTCAATGATAAAGTTGCCTTGGTCGGTGACAAAGCGCTGATCCTCCGCAAGACGGAAAGCAGGCTGGTAACCTTTTTGTTCAAAGTGACGGAAAAGATTCTCAGCTCCGTATTGCACTACTTCCACTGGAAGTTTGAAAGCCCCAAGAGTTGCGACTTGTTTCGATTCATCTACGATCCAAATACAATCTTTAGAATTGGTAGCGACAATCTTTTCCATGAGGAGGGCACCACCGCCACCTTTGATCCCGTTTAATTGAGGATCCACTTCATCTGCGCCATCCACTGTCACATCGACCACTTCGACATCGTCGATAGCCTTGAGCGGGATGCCTAAACTTTCAGCCTGATCATAGGTCACACTCGACGTTGTGACAGCTGTGATCTGCAAGCCTTCTTCTTTGATGCGACGACCCAATTCAGCCACAAAATAATAAGCAGTTGACCCTGTACCAAGACCGACAATCATGCCGTCTTTGACAAACTCAGCCGCTTTAATTCCTACCTGTTCTTTTAGGTTTACCATCATAGACCTCCTTTTATATTCTATTACAGTATAGCATATTCTGTAAGAGATTTCACTAATTAATTGAAACCCTTTCCAAGTTTTAGTTCTAAAAGCAAAACCTTGCCCGTCTGCTGACTTTACGATAGAATAGAGATGAATCTACAGGAAAAGAGAAATGACATGATTACTAAAGAATTTGATACCATTGCTGCCATCTCGACTCCTCTCGGTGAGGGGGCTATCGGGATCGTCCGCTTGAGCGGGACAGACAGTTTTGCCATTGCTCAAAAAATCTTTAAGGGAAAAGATCTAAGCAAGGTGGCTAGCCACACGCTCAACTACGGTCATATCGTAGATCCTGATAAGGACGAGATTCTCGACGAAGTCATGGTTGGAGCCATGCGCTCGCCGAAGACCTTCACCCGTGAGGACATCATCGAGATCAATACCCACGGCGGGATTGCCGTAACCAATGAAATCCTACAATTGGTGATCCGTGAAGGCGCTCGATTAGCTGAACCTGGTGAGTTTACCAAGCGGGCCTTTCTGAACGGTCGGGTCGATTTGACCCAAGCCGAAGCTGTCATGGACATTATCCGCGCCAAGACTGATAAAGCAATGAACATCGCCGTTAAGCAACTAGATGGTTCCCTGTCTGACCTCATCAACAACACGCGCCAAGAAATTCTCAATACCCTGGCCCAGGTCGAAGTCAATATCGACTATCCTGAGTACGATGATGTCGAAGAAGCAACCACTGAGATCATCCGCGAAAAGACCAGTGAATTTGAAGCCCTCTTGACCAACCTCCTCAAGACTGCCCGTCGCGGTAAGATCTTGCGTGAAGGGATTTCTACTGCTATCATCGGTCGACCAAACGTCGGCAAGTCCAGTCTCCTCAACAACCTCCTGCGCGAAGAAAAAGCTATTGTTACCGATATCGAAGGAACCACCCGTGACGTCATCGAAGAATACGTCAACATCAACGGCGTTCCCCTCAAACTAGTCGATACGGCCGGGATCCGGGAAACCGAAGACATCGTCGAGCAAATCGGTGTCGAACGTTCGAAAAAAGCCCTCAAGGAAGCCGACCTGGTCCTCCTGGTCCTCAATGCTAGCGAACCCTTAACCGATCAAGATCGCCAACTCCTTGAAATCTCTCAAGACAGCAACCGTATCATCCTTCTCAACAAGGTCGACCTCCCAGAGAAGATCGAAATCGACCAACTGCCGGAAGATCATATCAAGATTTCCGTTCTAAAAAATCAAAATATCGATCAAATCGAAGACCGGATCAACGCCCTCTTCTTTGAAAATGCTGGTTTGGTCGAGCAAGATGCGACTTATCTCTCTAATGCTCGTCACATCTCCCTTATCGAGAAAGCTGTGGAAAGCCTACAAGCGGTCAACGAAGGCTTGGCTCTCGGTATGCCGGTCGACCTGCTTCAAGTCGACCTCACCCGCACCTGGGAAATCCTCGGAGAAATCACAGGGGATGCTGCTCCAGATGAGCTCATCACCCAACTCTTCAGCCAGTTCTGTCTTGGTAAATAAATCCATTTTAAGATCCTATACTCTTAGAGACTTTCCTTAGGTGAGTACGGACGTCAGCGAACTTCGAAGAAGTTCCATGACTTAGTTTTGAATCTAACGTTTCAAAACTCCCGAGTGCTTGAAACAACAATGTTTCAAGCACTTTTCTCACGGCGGAAAGTCTCAAATATTTCTTTCAAAATAGAATTTAGTTTACAGCTATAGTATCACTCAGTTTATACAAAAGTAGAAAAACAATGTGTCCAAAATAACAAAAATGCGTATGTGTCCAAACATACGCATTCTTTTTTTGTTTTATTTTTCTTGTTCTAATCGCTCGACGGTTTGATAAGCTTGGTAGATTAGGAAGAGCCCAGTAGCATTCAAGACTGGAATCGCAATCGGCAACTCGGTCACGATTTGTGAGAAGGGTGAATTGCCAACAAAATGGAGTCCAAACCCTGCTACTAAATATCCCCAACCTGCTAGACCTAGATCCTTGCGTCCTCTGCTTGCTTGGACAATCAAGAAGAGCCCCAGCATGACAAGACCTGTGTAGACCCAGTGAGACATAGGCGCATTAGCCACACGACCGAGAATTCCTGACACCGTGTAAGAGAAACCTTCCGGCAGATCCTGACGGATATAGGCAAAATCCTCCACGATCTGGAAACCAAGACCAGAGGCAATCGCCAAGAGGAAGATCGACTTGATGCGACGGACACTGAACAAATAGAGGACAAAGAAGATTGGAATCAACTTAAAGGGTTCCTCAAAGAGTGGCGCAGCGATGGCACTCTCGTACTGGTTCCAAAAGTCGCTATTTGGAGCGATCGCTTGAATCATGTCATGGAAATAGGTATTAGCAAAGCTAGACAACCAACCGGCAACAAAGCCCCCTCCTAGCAGAGAAAAGAGAATCGGTACCCAAGACAACTTCCACTTCTTAGCAAAATGAAAGAGGGCCCAGACAGCAGGAAATGCATAGACCAAAAGGATCAGGGTAGAAAGTCCCACAATCCCGTACTGACTGCCAGACATCCAGCCTTCTGTCAGCGACTGGGTCTCATAGGCTAGGCCGATCGCTAGCAAGAGTAAATAGAGAAACAAAATCGATTTGCGTTTCATAAAAGACCTTTCTAAAGTGAAATGAAAAAGGCTGGAAGACCAGTCTTTTCCGTGTACTATCATTGTAACAGGATCAGCTTAAAAAAACAATAAACTGAGCTTTCAAATCTAGCTCCTACTTCAATACAGCTAGGATCTGGCGAATCATGTCTGGATCCCCATCTGGCAATGTCACCGTTTCAGCATGGTCCAAGATCCCTTGGGTAAATTGCGTCATAAACTCTTCACTATTGAGTTCATCCGCAGACTGTTGCCAATGGCTCGGTACAGGATAGATGGTCACCGTCCCATCACCGTTGGATGCATAAGTCACATGACCTTCTGCAGAAATTGGTGTAAACAACTGACGAACATCTTTAGGATAGTCAACTCCTAGCCCACCAAAGTAAATCTTTGTACCAGCACTCTTTTCATTAATACTCAATTCTGTCGGTACAGACTTGATCACATAAGCCCAGACACGCGCAGCTTCAACCTGAGCAGCGGTGTAGCCTGGATAATCATTCTGGTCTGCCTTCTTCGAAGAATTGACCTCACCATCCGAACGAGTATTCCACTTCTTGGCCTTACTCGTCTTAGACGTACTACTGCTATCGTCTGTATCTGCTTGCTCCCGATCTTTCGGTTGCTCTTTCTTGCGATAGTAGAAATTGTCATCATCGCCATAAGCCGGCGACTGACCCGCCCAGATCCGATCCTTGGACTTATCCGAAGCATCGTCTTTGCCCGCTTTCTGACCCTTTGGAAGGAGCAAGAGACCGTAGCCTCCAACACCTGACTTAGCACTGACCGTCATCTCAGCAATCTGGTCCTTCTGCTTAAAGCTCGATGCATTGAGTTCAACATCCTCGCTAACCAAGCCCTTGTCATCAAAAACCAGCTCATTGCCACGACCATCGATCCAAGTCCCCTTGATGCTCGAGTAGTCCTTATCTTTGATCGCTTTCAAGTCCATGCCGGACCGCTTCTTTTCCGAAGTGCTGGTCTGCTTGGTGTCCGAGCTCTTAGGCATTACCGTCCTCTGAGGACGACCACACGAAACCAAGACCAATGCAGAAAGTATCATTACAAAACCTTTTTTCATATCAATCTCCCTTCACACACCTACTATTTTAGAAAAATAAGAAAGGATAGTCAATGGAAAAGGGGAAAAGAAAGCTACGATCAAACGAAACCACTTCTGACATTCATTTATCTATCAAAAAAGAAGCTCGAACTTGCGAGCTCCCATATCTTCACTGTTTTATAGATTAATGTTTTTTAGTTGTTTTCATTGTTTCTATTGTACCAGGATCAGCTTAAAAAAACAATAAATGGCCACGGAAATGGCGACTGTGACTCAACTTCATTCAAAAATGAAGATATTCTTTCAATCCATTCTCCCGTTAAGATAGCGATCTGTTTTATTGTCTGCTTGCCAGCTCTCATAGAATTTAAATACACGCCCCGTGAAGGGAGCGACCAGAGCACCCCATTATTTCAGAAAGCGACTTAACTATTTCAATCCACGGCAAACCGAAGTCCGTCACGCTAATCTTCGAATAGGCGCAGGAAGTTTACCGCCAAACATACTTGGAGCTCGAAAAATGGCGTTGTATCGGGCGTAGTCGCTCATTCTCAAACCACTAGGAGCGAATGGCGGTGCGAAGCTATTTTTATCAATAGTTATCTGTATATATTTTCATCATACTCTCAATAGAGGTGCGAATTTCACCAATTGTTGGTTTATTTCTGCTGCAGCCTTCTGGTAGCGACTCATCATTGCCAGGATGATCAATATAGTTTCTGATATACGAACTCATAGTCTTGTCGACTCGATCATCTCTAGGGTTTTTGTTTTGATGGTTACTATCGACTAAGTTGCTAGAATCTTGTTCAATAAGCCAGTCGTCAAAACTGGCTATGCTTCCACCAACTGTTCGATTACCTCCATCATAAGTTTTATTATCTTCCCTCGCTTTATTATGTAATAAACCAAAAAGTTCGTTATGAAACTCCTCGCTGACTACACCAAAAGCCTTATAATTGATTTCTCCCCAAGACGGACTATAAGGGAATAAATTTAATTGAATATCTTCTTCGATATTAATCGCATGCTCATTTCTAGAAAAAATGCTTAATTTGTTTGTGCTACTATTGAAATTTTTCAATAGATATGGAGAATGTGTAGTAATAAATATTTGATGATTGTTCGATAATTTATTCAATGATTGAAGCAATTTATCCTGAGCGGATGGATGTAAAAATGTTTCAGGCTCATCTATAAAAAATAAAATAGGTTTGGTAATTTCTCTAGATTCATCTCCAATTTGTGAATAAACCTGAATCAATGTTAGTGCCAAAGCTCTCTGCATCCCCGTTCCTTTTTCAGAGATATCTGTTTGAATGCCATTATCTTCCAGTAGAATTTGTCCAGTTTTGAAGAAATTATCGATCGTTGGTATGCCGAAAGAAAAATTCACTTTCGTCTCCCCATACTGAGCTTTCATAACTTCCTCTATTCTAGACTGTAGACCATTTAAAACACTTACCAATCCTTCATCTCCAAAGGTTTCTTTATGGGCCTTTTCGAAGTCTAGCCACTTATCAGATTTTCTGAAATTTTCGGTAATATTATTAATTAATTTGCTTACTATCGTTGTCGTTTTTCCAAAGTTATTATATTCGTCACTATTTATGTCAGACCAAACAAACTGCGAATCAAACAAAGCTGAAACTGTATCTCCGACACCAAAAGGATTTTCAAAAATTCCAGTTTCTGGATTGAAAGCTGAGACATTCTTAATAGAAATATCTTTTTCTTTTCCTCTACTATCTTTCCAGCTACTAAGCTCTGAACTTTTTCTGATTCTTAGTTTTGAGCCGTTGATAAGGTAGGGTTGAAACTTTTTCAAATCATCTTGCTCTAGAAAGTCGGCTAAATTTTCACCTTCAAGTGTTATCTCTACCGAGACATCCTCATCTTCTTTTCCTTTTGTAATCCATCCGTCTTTTGTTTTCGCAGACTTAAGAAACTCGATAGCTCTAAAAATTGTCGTCTTGCCACAATTATTATTACCAACAAAATAGTTTACTCCTGAATTGAAGGTTAATTCTTTCACACCTTCAAAGCACCTGAAGTTTTCCAGTCTCATTTTCGAAATATACATTTTACCCTCCTTATAACCCTCTCAACTCTTCCCTCACCAGTTCCTCGCTCACCGCATGATTATAAAACGGCAAGCCAATAATGCGATAGCGATCATCATCCACCAGCGTTCTAGCTTCATCTCGTTCAGATATTTGTAGAAGGAATTTCTGTTTCCAACCTTCCTTGCTATTTTTAAAAGTATTGTCACTATCTAAGAACTGACCACCCTTTGGTTCGATGAAAATCTGCCAAGAGACATTTCCCGTTTTCTTATCGTTCGCAAACATCAGAAAATCAGGCTCGAATGCACGCCCATCTTCAAAGCTATAAATCTTAACAGCTTTTTCATTGCGAAGCAAGTAAATATCCGTCCACTTTTCTTCTAAATCCGCCATCAATTCCTTAATAACTCGAACCAACATTTTTTCTTCGTCAGTTCCAAAGTTGTCATCATAAGCATACCAATCAAAAGTATCCAAATCTTCGAAATACTGGGTTTCTGTGCGGTTTTTCTGAGACAATCCGAACTCCGCATCACTTCCTTGATTAACTGTGAATTTACGCTTGATATTTACCTCGAATAAATCCTGAATTCTATAAGCCGTGAACTCATTCGAGCCATAGAACCTTTCTTCAAGTGCCACCAAGTCTTTTTCGATATAATGTAAGAGTTTTTCAGCGATAAATAGTTTGTGCTCTTGGCTCAGTTTATCTACCGCCTTTTTATCTCCCTCGATAATCAATTCGATGTTTTCCAGCATCATGATAAAGCCATCGAGACTTGGTAGACCAGGAAATGCCTTGCTAAGGTTTTCGAAAGTATAGACTTTATTTCTGTTGATTGCTGCTCGAACAACATGCGGTTCAATCTTCTTGCCAAACTTGTAAGGCAAACTGACAATATCTTCCGAGACCAATAAAATATCTTCACCTTCAAAAGCACTAATATCACGGCTGGATTTCGTCGGCAAGCTCACCTCAAAACGAGTCGGAATAATAGAATCATCCAAGAGAGATAGCTGTTGCTTCTCAGCCAACTCTTTTCGGCTCAAAAGCTTATTCATCCAAACAAGCCCGTCCGTATAAGTGCGAGTCTTCTTGAAACTGTCTTTCAAACGAAGTTCACGCTCTACCAAGTTTTGGTCGTCGTAAATACCAGACTCACGCAAGACTTGCTTGAGCTCAGAAATATAGCGTGGATTGTTAGCAGAGTGATAGTGAAGTTGTTCAATGACACGCAGTTCATGAAGCTCATTTTCATCGAATTTTCGAGTGTATTTCTCATCTAGATTATCGCCAAAGACAAATGGATAATAGCGAGCGCCACGTCCAATCAATTGCTTTTCAGCGTTAGTCGTTGAACCCGCCACAAAGCCATTCTTGGTTACTTTTCCATCACGAGTGTCATAGAGACGGACAATATCGAAGAGATTCAGTACGTCCCAGCCCTCGTTGAGCATATCTACAGCAAAAATCGCTCGAATCTCATTTTCAGGATTTTCAAGTGTATTCAATTCCACCAAGCTATTGCTAGTTTTATTTTTTCCATCAATCAAGAGCAGGCGTTCGAGACGAAAATCTTCTTGCAGTTCTGCTATCAAATCTTGGTCTGATAACCCTGATTGATCAAAAAAGTCAAAAGCTTGTTTCAAAATGCCGTCTTGGGCTATCTCACGCTGAGCGACAATTTGTTGCACACTTAGATTTGTCAGCAAATCCAAAAAACTATCCAGATTGCCCTTGCTCTCTGCAATCTTCTGTGATTTGAACATGACTAGAGGTTTCAAGTTGATGCCGTTTTTTAGAGCAATTTTTTTGCGGAACTGACTGATAAGAATAGCTTGGAGCATACGTGCCGACACGTCACTATCCACCAGATGAAAAAGAACATCTTTGGAATACTTATCCAAGCGAAACTCTTTCAGATCATACTTATAAAGCAAATGCTTTTCGTACTTTTGGGCAATATCCTTGTTATTTAGGTCAATAGTTGCCGTAAATTCTAATAGACTAGACTTTTTAGCCGTCTTTTGAATGTTTTCAATGGTTGATGTCCAGCTGGTGTTATCCTTTTTCTCGCCTGCATTCAGCCCTGCATTAAGATGGTGGGCTTCGTCAGCTAATAACACAACTGAAATATCTTCGAACTGCTCATAAGACAAGCGATTTTCTCTCGGCGTGTTCAAATCTTGGTGGAGCTTTTGAATAGTCGTAAAGACAATGTTAATCGCATTTGGATTACTATCAGAAAAATCCGTAACCTCTCGCACAGGTATAACTTGATTATTGAGTACGATTTTTTCCGCAAAGAGATACTTGCTTGCTCCAGCTGTCAAAAAGTTATCACGGGTTTTCGTCAAGATATTCTCATTATTTACAAAGAAAATGAAGTTGCGCTCCCCTTGTTGATATTTTTCAAGAATGAGACCGGCCATGAGAAGAGTCTTGCCCGATCCTGTCGCCATATTATAGAGGACATGCTCGGGACTCAAGCGATTTTTGGTATCTTCCTTGTAATGTAAATACCGCCCCAAGGCTTCCTTCTGGTAGGCACGAAGAGGGTATTTGAGGTTTTTCTCAAGTTCGGTTGGAACATTTTCCTTGAAGTCAATAAAACCATTGGCACTTGCCATGTTATAGATTTCGTATAGAAATTCCATGATTACTCCTCCCCGTAAAAGGCCCGGTTAAGAGTTTTTTCTTGTGGAGAAATGGCAAAGCTACTATCCTCTATATCACTATAATTAACATAAAGGTTATTATTATCGATAAGTTCTGACAAGACCTGCTTTTGTTCTGCCAAACTCAACTCTTTAAACTCAGCTTCTTTCAATTTTTTAGGATCCACACGGTAAGAAAGGAAGGAGGACGTTTTTGCCTTATTGAATAATTCAAGCAATTCCTCGGTCGTAGTTGCTTTCAAAATCGACTCTTTAAAATCTTGAGCATCATTTTTTAATTCTGCATAAACGAATGAACCACCGCCTTGCCAGTTGACGTCTTTTGAAATGCCACCTTGCTCACCAGCAATAACCTTTTTCAAGCGTTCTACTGAAACAGTCTCGATATAGTCCATCTGCTCGATACCAATATATTGGCGGCTCATCTTGTGGGCGACGGCTTGCGTAGTTGCTGAACCCATGAAGAAGTCAAGTACTAAGTCACCTTCATTTGAGCCAATTTGGATAATGCGTTGAATGAGTTTTTCAGGTTTTGGGGTGCCAAAGGCACCACTACCAAGTAAATCTTTCGCCTCTTTTTTTGAAGTCCTATTAGTTCCAACTTCATCATTTTTCCATATCGTTTCAGGTGGAATTCCAGTAGCATTATCAAAGTACGTTCTGAAATAAACACTCCAGCCCTTACTTCCTTTAACAAATTCTAAAATATCTTTTCGTTTATTTACCGTCGTTTCACCCCACCTCCAACGTCCATCACTATCATCCGCATTTTTAGGATATACGACAGTGCCGTCCGGTGCTGTTATCCCGAAGTACATTGTTGGACGCAACTCTCTGTACCCATCAACCCCCATTGCTCTTAAAGGCTTTAGGTAATATGGATTTCCATGTTCGTCAACTTTATTATAGTGTGATGGTATCTCCTTAACCATAAGCCTGTTTATTGCAACTGTTTCTTTGTTTTTTGCGTACACTAACAAATGGTCACTTCTTGACGAAAATAATTTTGAGTCCATCTTGGGGCTATCTGATTTTTCCCAAGTAATATCAACAATGAAGTTTTCCCTTCCAAAAACTTCATCAGCTAATACTTTCATATAGTGAGACTCACTATCGTCTAAAGTAATCCAAATAGAACCATTTTCGGCGAGTAATTGTTTAGCGACTTGCAGACGATTTTTGATAAAGGTCAACCACGATGAATGATTGAAACTATCATTATAACCAAAACTATCCGAACCTGTATTGTAAGGTGGGTCAATAAAAATCAACTTCACTTTCCCTGCGAAGCGTTTTTTCAAACTATGTAAAGCAACGAGGTTATTCCCCTTGATGATAAGGTTATCCATATCGCTCAGTTCTGTCACCTCATGCTCGCCATCAACGTCAAATCGTTTGAAATTAGTCAGTACTTTATCATCCAAAAGGCGGTTGATTTCCGTTGGTGCAAGGGTTTCGTTAAAGAAAATCTCCTGACGTTTGGCATCGTCCTTGGTCTGCCCACCTTCTAATACACAGTCTTTATAAGGGAAATTGAGGACAACTTCGTTATTTTCTGACAAGTAGCGATTATCGCTAGTCGCAAGCCCAATCTTGGTCTTGTATGCCGTAAAGCTATCAGGCAAAAACTCCTTATTATTGAGGAACTGCAGAAAAGTATCTTTTTTGAAAATCAAGATACCTTCTTCAAGTGTGCTGAAAAAGTGGTTTGAAATAGTAGGCTCACTCATCAAAAGATTGAGTAACATAGAATCATATTGTCTTGCCAGTTCTGCCAGTTTATTCTTGTTTAGTGCGCCCTCTACTAAAAATTCTTCCTTCTGCAATAGTAGTCGCTCTAGTTCTTGCTTCATAACCTTAGGTTTCCTCTCAATTTTTTCATCAAAGGAGCTATTAGGATTCCTTAGTTATGAATATAATTAAGGAAGAGAGCTCTCTTCGGATTTATGTTTTAACTATATTATAGCATATTGGAAGCGATTTTTTGAGACAAGAAAAAGCCCACTCAACCACTGCGTCTTGCTCGACAATC